>NZ_JBZUUL010000024.1:0-233528 GCF_058819085.1 Faecalicatena sp. | reverse complement strand
GCAGGGGAAGCTCCTCTTGGATGGAAGTGCCGCAACTGTGGATATATTCATGAAGGTCCGGAGGCACCGGAGGTATGTCCTGTATGCATGTATACAAAAGCATATTTTGAGCGTCAGGTGCATAATTATTAAAATAATGCCTTACTATTATAATAGGTAGAAATTAGCTGGAAATAGGGTGGAAACGGCCGATGAGAAGACTCATCGGCCGTTTCTTTTGACGGGTCCACTTCCTGTGAAAAAAATGTCAAAATGTTTATTTATTTAATTGAAATTTTACCTTAAGTAGTATATACTAAAATAGGCAGAAATTTTGGTTTATTTTAAACAAATTTTATAATATGGAGGGCTAGATTATGAGCTACAATGCTACAGAAAACTCAGCGAGCAGACGAATTGCCATGCTGCTTGATGAGGGAAGCTTTGTTGAGATCGGCGGCGCTGTTACAGCGAGAAGTACAGATTTCAACCTGCAGACAAAAGATACTCCGGCTGATGGTGTCATCACAGGTTATGGGGTAATTGACGGCAATCTTGTTTACGTGTACAGCCAGGATGCTACAGTGTTAAAAGGATCTATCGGCGAGATGCATGCAAAGAAGATTGCGAATATTTATGATATGGCAATGAAGATGGGGGCACCTGTCATCGGATTGGTTGATTGTGCAGGGCTGAGACTTCAGGAAGCGACAGATGCGCTGGAGGCTTTTGGAAGCTTATATTTCAAGCAGTCCATGGCATCAGGAGTGATCCCTCAGATCACGGCGATCTTTGGTATGTGCGGCGGTGGTCTGGCAGTAGTGCCGGGACTGACTGACTTTACATTCATGGAAAGTAAAGAAGGTAAGCTGTTCGTGAATTCTCCGAATGCCCTGGAAGGCAACATTGCTTCCAAGTGCGATACTTCTTCTGCTGAGTATCAGAGCAGGACAGCAGGTCTGGTTGATGGGACCGGTGAGGAAGCGGATATCCTTGGACAGATCCGTGTGCTGATCGGCATGATCCCGGCGAACAATGAGGATGACATGTCTTATTCAGAATGCATGGATGATTTGAACCGTGTATGTGCTGATATTGCAAACGCAGCAGAGGATACAGGAATCGCACTCGCTATGATTTCCGATAACAATATTTTCTTTGAGACAAAGAAAGAATATGCCAAGGACATGGTGACAGGCTTTATCCGTTTGAATGGCATGACTGTGGGAGCTGTAGCAAACCGCTCTAAGGTCTATGATGCAGAGGGTAACGCTGCAGAAGAATTCGAACAGGTCCTTTCTGTTGACGGATGTAAGAAGGCGATTGATTTTGTTAACTTCTGTGATGCTTTTTCTATTCCGGTCCTGACACTGACGAATGTGACAGGCTTCAAGGCTACCATAGAATCAGAGAAGAACATGGCAAGAGCCGTTGCAAGACTTACTTATACATTCGCAAATGCAACAGTTCCAAAAGTGAACGTAATTGTTGGAAAAGCTTACGGAAGCGCATATGTTGCAATGAACAGCAAATCAATCGGAGCAGACATGGTATATGCATGGCCGACGGCACAGATCGGTATGATGGATGCTTCCCTGGCAGCACAGATCATGTATGCGGATGCAGATGCGGATACTTTAAAGGAGAAGGCAGCAGAGTATAAAGAGCTGCAGTCCAGTCCGGCCTCCGCAGCAAGAAGAGGCTATGTGGATGCGATCATCGAACCGGCAGATACGAGAAAGTATGTAATTGGAGCATTCGAAATGCTGTTCACAAAGAGAGAGGATCGTCCGGACAAAAAACACGGTACGGTTTAGTGAGGTGAGGCGAAGTGAAGAAAAAAATCAGTATATTATGTCTTGTCTTTCTCCTCATCTTTAGTTTTACAGGATGCGGCAGCAAAGAAAAAGACACAGCAGACTACGATCAGGCTACCATGGAGAACGCCGCTAATATGATCGTCCAGAGCTTCAGCAATATGGCAGATGCCGATTTCCAGAGATTTGAAGATATGTCGGATCTTGCATTGAATATGACACTGCTGCAGTCAGGCCTCCAGGTCGAGGGAGATGACTTCGTGACAATGATCGAGGCATGGAAAGCAGGAGTCAAGGAATGCGGAGATCTTACAGAGATCGGTGACTATGAACTTACAACTACAAACACTGGTGCTACACTTTCAGCTGATGCAGTGTTTGAGAACAGAAAAGCTGAGCTTTCCTTTACATTTGATGAGAAGATGAATATGGAAAGCATGACAATCAATGCAGAGTATACGACTGGTGAGATTCTTAAGAAGGCGGGTCTTAACACAGTCCTTGGTATGGGAACTGTATTTGTTGTATTGATTTTCATTTCATTTATTATTTCTTTATTTAAGTTCATACCTGCGATTGAAAAGAAATTCAGCAAAAAAGCGCCGGCTGCTGCGGCTGCAAAAGCAGCACCAAAAGCAGCACCGGCACCTGCGGCGGTACCGGCAAAAGTACAGGCTGCAGATAATGACGGAGAGCTTGCAGCAGTGATCGCAGCGGCGATCGCAGCGGCAGAGGGCACTTCAACAGATGGATTTATCGTCCGCTCAATCAAGAGAAGAAAGTCAAATAAATGGAGTTAATCAGGAGGAGATAAGAAATGAAAAATTATACAATTACAGTGAACGGCAATGTATATGATGTAACAGTAGAGGAAAAGGGCGCAGGCGCAGCACCTGTAGCAGCTGCAGCACCAGCTGCGGCACCAAAAGCAGCAGCACCGGCACCTGCGGCAGCACCGAAGGCCGCAGCAGGCGGAATCGAAGTAAAAGCAGGCGCAGCAGGAAAAGTGTTTAAAATTGAAGCAAGCGTAGGACAGAGCGTTCAGTCAGGAGATACTATAGTCATTATCGAGGCTATGAAGATGGAGATCCCTGTAGTAGCCCCAGAGGCAGGAACAGTTGCTAGCATTGATGTAGCAGTAGGCGATGCCATTGAATCAGGAGCAGTATTAGCTACATTAAACTAGTTCACCAGGAGGTTTGACAAATGGAATATATTTCAAATACATTAGGCAACCTGGTGCAGCAGACAGCCTTCATGAATCTGACGATTGGTAATCTGATCATGATCGCTGTTGCCTGCGGGTTCCTATATTTAGCAATCAGACACGGCTTTGAGCCGTTGCTGCTTGTTCCGATCGCCTTCGGTATGCTGCTTGTTAATATCTATCCGGATATCATGCTGCATGCAGAGGACGCTGCGAACGGAACGGGCGGACTTCTCTATTATTTTTATATGCTTGACGAATGGTCGATCCTGCCGTCTCTGATCTTCCTCGGAGTTGGTGCGATGACAGACTTCGGACCGCTGATCGCCAACCCAAAGAGCTTCCTTCTTGGTGCGGCAGCGCAGTTCGGTATTTTTGCGGCATATCTTGGCGCTATGGCAATGGGATTCTCAGACAAGGCTGCAGCAGCTATTTCCATCATCGGTGGAGCTGACGGACCTACCTCCATCTTCCTTGCAGGAAAATTGCAGCAGACGGCTATCTTAGGACCGATCGCAGTTGCGGCATATTCTTATATGTCACTGGTGCCGATCATCCAGCCGCCGATCATGAAGCTTTTGACGACTGAAAAAGAACGTAAGATCAAGATGGAACAGTTAAGACCGGTTTCCAAGCTGGAGAGAATTTTGTTCCCGATCATCGTAACGATTGTTGTTTGTACGATCCTTCCTACCACAGCACCGCTGGTTGGTATGCTGATGTTAGGTAACCTGTTCAAGGAGTCTGGTGTTGTAAGACAGCTTCAGGAAACAGCATCCAATGCACTGATGTACATCGTTGTTATTCTGCTTGGTACTTCTGTAGGTGCAACGACAAGCGCAGAGGCATTCCTGAATTGGGATACGATCAAAATCGTAATCCTTGGTCTGATCGCATTTGCATTTGGTACAGCAGCCGGTGTATTGTTCGGTAAGATCATGTGCAAGGTAACAGGCGGCAAGGTGAACCCATTGATCGGTTCAGCAGGTGTATCTGCCGTTCCTATGGCAGCCAGAGTTTCACAGAAAGTCGGAGCAGAGGCGGATCCTACAAACTTCCTGCTGATGCACGCGATGGGACCGAACGTAGCAGGTGTTATCGGTACTGCGGTAGCAGCCGGAACATTTATGGCTATCTTCGGCGTTAAATAATAATGGAGGACAATGAAATGGCAGAGATCGAAAAGAAACCAGTTAAAATAACAGAAACCATTCTGCGAGACGCTCATCAGTCTCTGATTGCCACAAGAATGACAACAGAGCAGATGCTGCCGATCGTAGAGAAGATGGACAAAGTCGGATATCATGCAGTAGAGTGCTGGGGAGGCGCAACATTTGATGCTTCCTTACGTTTCCTGCACGAAGATCCATGGGACAGACTCCGTAAGTTCCGTGACGGATTCAAGAATACTAAGCTGCAGATGTTATTCCGCGGACAGAATATCTTAGGATACCGTCCATATGCAGATGATGTGGTAGAGTATTTTGTACAGAAGTCAGCAGCAAACGGAATTGATATCATCCGTATCTTTGACTGTATGAACGATATCCGCAACCTGCAGACAGCTGTTACCGCAGCAAATAAAGAAAAAGCACATGCTCAGGTAGCAATGTCCTATACTCTTGGTGATGCATATACATTAGAGTACTGGATGGATCTGGCGAAGAGGATCGAAGATATGGGTGCAAACTCTATCTGTGTAAAAGATATGGCAGGTCTTCTTGTACCATATGAGGCAACCAAGCTTGTGACAGCATTAAAAGAAGCTGTCAGCATTCCGATCGAGATGCATACACATTACACATCAGGTGTGGGTGGAATGACATACCTTAAGTCTGTAGAGGCAGGAGCAGATATCATCGATACTGCAATGTCACCGTTTGCAATGGGAACTTCACAGCCGGCAACAGAGGTTATGGTTGAGACCTTCAAGGGAACACCATACGACACAGGACTGGATCAGAACCTGCTTGCAGAGATCGCAGACTACTTCAGACCGATCAGAGATGAAGCTTTAGCGAGCGGACTTTTGAATCCGAAGAACATGGGCGTAAACATCAAGACACTTCTGTATCAGGTACCGGGAGGAATGCTCTCTAACCTGACAAACCAGTTAAAAGAGCAGGGTGCAGAAGACAAGTTCTACGAAGTGCTTGAAGAAGTACCGCGTGTGCGTAAAGACCTTGGAGAATGCCCGCTTGTTACACCGTCATCACAGATCGTCGGAACACAGGCTGTTTTCAATGTCCTGATGGGCGAGCGTTACAAGATGGCAACAAAGGAAACAAAGGATGTATTATCTGGAAAATACGGTGCTACAGCAAAACCGTTCAACCCGGAGGTACAGAAAAAAGTAATCGGAGATGCAGAGGTGATCACATGCCGTCCGGCGGACCTGATCCCGAACGAGTTGGAAACTCTGCGTAAAGAGTGTGAGCAGTGGATCCAGCAGGATGAAGATGTCCTGACATACGCCCTGTTCCCACAGGTAGCAACAGATTACTTCAAATACAGACAGGCACAGCAGACAAAGGTAGATGCAAAAGTTGCAGATACTGAGGATGGAGCTTATCCTGTATAAGTATCACGTAAGGAATAAACGTGCAGGGAATCGGCAGCCAGACGCCGTCCCTTAAAAAGAACAGGGTGGGTTAAAAGCCTAAAGGCAGGCTGCTGCTCATTCCTGACAAAGAAGACAGAGAAAATGATGGACATGGATTCACTCCACATTTTCTCTGTTTTTCTGTTAGTATTCCCCCGTAAGCGTTAAGTCCCGCCCCCTTCTCTGCCTCCTTCCGGGCGTCCCCTTCTACTTTTCGATCGAGTAAAATTTCCTCCCCCATTCCTCCAATTTGTGCTATAATATCTTTATGAATGTAAAAGGAGGTTTTTTCATGAAAGTTACAGAGAGAGTTGAAAAGCTTCGTCAGTTGATGGCGGAGAAGGGCATTGACGTTTATGTTGTGCCGACAGCTGATTACCACCAGAGTGAATACGTTGGGGAACACTTTAAGGTAAGAGCGTTTATGACAGGATTTACCGGATCAGCAGGTACGGCAGTGTTCACGAAGGATGAAGCCGGAATGTGGACGGATGGAAGATATTTTATCCAGGCTGCCCAGGAGCTGGATGGAAGCGGCGTTACACTTCGTAAGATGGGAGAGCCGGGAGTTCCTACAGTTGAGGAGTATTTAAAGGCTGCTCTGCCGGAGAACGGCGTCATTGGTTTTGACGGACGTACTGTTGGAGTTGATGAGGGACAGGCTTATGCGGACATCGCTGCAGCTAAAGGCGGAAGCGTTGTTTATGATTATGACCTGGTAGACGCGATCTGGGAAGAAAGACCGCCGCTTTCAGAGAAGCCGGCATTTTTGCTGGATCTGAAGTATGCTGGTGAGACGGTTGCCTCTAAGCTGGAGCGTGTAAGGGCTGCGATGAAAGAGGCAGGTGCGAATGTACATGTGATCACGAGTCTTGATGATACGGGATGGCTTTTGAATGTAAGAGGGGATGATGTAGAATACTTCCCATTATTACTCTCCTACACGATTGTAAAGATGGATTCAGTTGAGCTTTACGCAGACGAACGTAAGTTCAATGACGAGATCAGGGCAGAATTTGAGAAGAACAATGTTCGTATACATGCATACAATGATGTTTATGAGGCTGTTAAGGCACTTGGTGAAGATGATGTTGTCATGATCGACCCAAGAAGACTGAACTATGCATTGTACAACAACATTCCTGAGGCTGTTAAGACTGTAAAGCAGGAAAATCCAACTGTTCTTATGAAAGCGGTTAAGAATGATGTTGAGGTTGAGAATATCAAAAAAGCACATATCAAAGATGGCGTTGCACATACGAAGTTTATGTACTGGTTAAAGAAGAATGTTGGCAGGATGGAGATCACAGAGCTGAGCGCATCCGATAAGCTGGAGGAGCTGCGGGCAGAGCAGGAGAATTTCTTATGGCCGAGTTTCGAGCCGATCTGTGCATACAAAGAGCATGGTGCGATCGTTCATTATACCTCTTCACCTGAGACAAATGTGGAGTTAAAGGAAGGCGCATTATTCCTGACAGATACAGGAGCACATTTCTATGAGGGTTCCACGGATATCACACGTACAGTTGCGTTAGGCGAAGTCAGCCAGATCGAAAAGGACCATTTTACAGCAGTAGCAGTCAGCATGCTGAACCTGGCAGATGTGAGGTTTATGTATGGCTGTACAGGAATGAACCTGGATTATGTAGCAAGAGAACCGTTCTGGAGACAGAACTTGAATTTCAATCACGGAACCGGACACGGTGTAGGCTACCTTGGCAATATTCATGAGCCGCCGACAGGTTTCCGCTGGCAGTTCCGTCCGAATGAGGTACATCCATTCGAGGCTAACATGATCATCACAGATGAGCCTGGTATTTATATAGAAGGTTCCCATGGTATCCGTACCGAGAATGAGCTGTTAGTATGCAAGGGAGAGAAGAATGAATATGGTCAGTTTATGCACTTTGAAACGATCACATTCGTACCGATCGACCTGGATGCTATCAATCCAGACCTGATGACCGAGAAAGAGAAGAAGCTTCTGAATGATTACCACAAGAAGGTTTATGAACTCATCGGACCACATCTGAATGAAGAAGAGCGTGAGTGGCTGAAAGAGTATACAAGAGAGATTTAATCTCATTAAAGGAAGCAGTGAAGCGGATCAGGAATGTCCGCTTTGACAGAACATAACTGAATCAGAGCCAGATCTTATGGAATGTCAAAAGTCATTTGTAAGATCTGGCTCTTTTTGACGCTTTCACCGCCAAAACCAAAGGCGTGTTAAGAACCGAATGGTCTTATAGAAACTAAGAACCTCACAGATTCCGACTTGAAATCGAATTTTGGGTATTGTATAATCAGAATGTTATTAATTGATATAAACCAAGGTTTTCTATATAAAAATGGAAGCAGGAAGAGGAAAGATTGTGAGTGAAAATAAGGTGAGCACGAATGAGAGCGGTACGAATGAATTGCTGCTTCGGATTGAAGAAAGATATAAGAAACTCAGCAAGGGGCAGAAGCGTCTTGCCGATTATGTCTGCGAGAATTATGACAAGGCAGTGTTTCTGACTGCGGCAAAATTAGGCGAGATTGTTGGGGTCAGTGAGTCTACGGTAGTGCGGTTTGCCACCCAGCTTGGATATAAAGGGTATCCGGGATTCCAGAAAGCATTGGAGGAATTGGTGCGCAATAAGCTGAACTCGATCCAGAGGATGGAGGTGACTTATGGGCGGATCAGCCAGTCGGAGATCCTCGCGACTGTTCTGCAGTCTGATATTGAGAAGATCAAGCTGACTCTTGCAGGAATCGACCAGAAGGTATTTGAACTTGCCATTGACACGATTTTAAATGCGAAGAGAATCTATGTGATCGGGATCAGAAGCTGTGCGCCGCTGGCTGCATTCTTAACATTTTATCTGAATCTGATCTGTGAAAATGTAACTGCGGTGAATACAAACAGCTCCAGCGAGATTTTTGAACAGCTGATCAGGATCAATGAGAATGATGTGATCATCGGGATCAGTTTTCCAAGGTATTCTATGCGCACCTTAAAAGCGCTGGAATTTGCCAGCAACAGGAAAGCAAAGGTGATCACGCTGACGGACAGCGTCCATTCCCCAATGACGCTTTATTCCTCCTGTAATCTGATCGCCAGGAGTGACATGGCTTCCATCGTGGATTCCCTGGTGGCGCCATTGAGTGTTGTGAATGCCCTTGTAGTCGCACTGTGCATGAAAAAGCAGAAGGAGGTCGTGACCACACTGGAAACACTGGAGGAGATCTGGGATGAATATCAGGTATACAGCGGTGATGAACTTAACCATGTCAGTGACAAACTGCCTGTGGCACCAAAAGAGATAAAGGGGAACGCGGATGAGTAAGGTTTTGATAATCGGCGGCGGTGCAGCCGGGATGATGGCCGGGATATTTGCTGAGCGCAGCGGCCATGAAGTCCATATTTATGAGAAGAATGAGAAATTAGGAAAAAAACTGTTTATTACAGGTAAGGGAAGATGCAATATTACGAATGCGGGTGATATGGATACTCTGTTTGCATCCGTAATGACAAATCCTAAGTTCCTTTACAGCGGATTTTACAGCTTTACAAACAAGCAGGCTGTTGATTTCTTTGAGGAATTGGGAGTGCGGACTAAGATTGAGCGGGGAAACCGTGTATTTCCCGTATCAGACCACTCATCAGATGTAATCTCGGCCATGAGCAGGGAATTGAACCGGCTTCGTGCGAAAATACATCTGAATAGTCCTGTGAAGGATATACGGACAGAGGAGGGGCATTTCCACAGCCTGCTCCTTGCGGACGGGGAGGAGATCACAGGGGATGCATGTATTGTCGCAACAGGAGGTGTTTCTTACCCTTCCACAGGCTCTACGGGGGACGGGTACCGGTTTGCGAAGGATACCGGCCACCGGGTGACAGAATTATCTCCATCGCTTGTACCGATGGAGACTCTGGAGAACGTAAAAGAGCTTCAGGGGCTTTCCCTGCGCAATGTGAATGCCTGTATTTATCAGGAGAGAAAAAAGATTTATGAAGAATTTGGGGAGATGCTTTTTACTCATTACGGTGTGAGCGGCCCTATCATCATCAGTGCCAGCAGTGCGGTCGGGAAAAAGCTTGAGGCGGGAAATCTCCGTCTTGTGATCGACCTCAAGCCGGCGCTTTCATTTGAACAGCTGGATGCGAGGGTGCTCCGTGATTTTGAGGAAAATATCAACAAGCAGTTCAAGAATGCGGTGGACAAATTGTTTCCCGCTAAGTTAAAGCCGGTCATGATCCAAAGGAGCGGGATCGATCCCGAGAAAAAGGTGAATGAGATCAGCCGGGAACAAAGGCAGCGGTTTGTGACTCTGATCAAGAATTTTGAGTTTACGCTTGTAAAGCTGCGTGATTTTAAAGAGGCGATCATCACAAAGGGCGGAGTGGATGTAAAACAGATCGATCCGGGTACGATGGAGTCAAAATTAATTCCGGGGCTCTACTTTATCGGGGAGGTCCTGGATCTGGACGCCTTGACCGGCGGCTTTAACCTGCAGATCGCATGGTCGACAGCCTATCTCGCAGGAATAGCAATTCCGTAAAGGAAAGTATCAAAAACAGAATGAGGAGAAAGAAAATGGGTTATAATGTTGCGATAGATGGTCCGGCAGGTGCCGGAAAAAGCACGATTGCAAAACTGGTGGCAAAGGAAAAAGGATATATTTATGTGGATACAGGGGCGATGTACCGTGCGATGGCAGTTCATTTCTTAAACTGCGGGATCGATCCCGGGGATACGAAAGGGATCGTGGATGCCTGCCGGGATGCCGATGTCAGCATTCAATACGAGGACGGCGTACAGCAGGTCTATCTAAACGGTGAGAATGTGACTTCCATGTTAAGGGAAGAACGGGTCGGCAATATGGCATCCGTAAGCTCTGCCGTCCCCGAGGTGCGCAAAAAGCTTCTGGAGCTGCAAAGAGGGCTTGCCCAAAGAGAAGATGTGATTATGGACGGAAGGGATATCGGAACACATATCCTCCCGGATGCCGATGTCAAGATTTACCTGACGGCAAGTGTTGCAACGAGAGCAAAAAGGCGTTATGATGAATTGACGGAAAAAGGAATCCGCTGCGATTATGAGGCGATCGCACATGATATCGAGGAGCGCGACAGAAGAGATATGAGCCGTGAGACTGCCCCTCTTAGGCAGGCCGAGGATGCCATACTTGTGGACAGCTCAGAGATGACCATCGAGGAGGTCGTGGCGGAAATCATAAGACACTGTAAGTAGACAGCGGCTATGGGGAAGGAACAAAACGGATAACGAATATCTGCTTTGAGAAGTCAGAGAAAGGAAGGCAGTATGGAAATCAGGCGGGCGAAGACAGCAGGCTTTTGTTTCGGCGTGAAGCGAGCCGTAGAAACCGTATATCAACAGCTGGATCAAGAAAAGGACAACCGTATCTACACCTATGGTCCCATCATCCATAACGAGGAAGTGGTCAAGGATATGGAGAAAAAGGGAGTTAAGGTGCTGCGTTCAGAGGAAGAGCTTAAGGAACTAAAAGACGGGATCGTCATAATCCGTTCCCATGGAGTCCCGGAGCGAATCCACAGGGAGATGGAAAAGAATGGACTAAAGATCATCGATGCGACCTGCCCGTTCGTGAAAAAAATACACAATATTGTCAGGAAAGAGAGCGGTGAAGGGAAGCATATCGTTATCATCGGGAATCCTGACCACCCGGAGGTGGAAGGGATACGCGGCTGGGCCGGAGAAGAGGTGACGGTAATACAGACTCCAGAGGATGCTCAAAAATTTTCAGTAAAACCCGGGAAAAAGGTATGTATTGTCTCCCAGACGACATTTAATTACAATAAATTTAAAGATTTAGTTGAAATTCTATTAAAAAAGAGTTATGATGTAAGTGTTTTAAATACAATCTGTAATGCAACGAAAGAGCGTCAGACTGAAGCACGTAGTATTGCAGAAGAGGTGGATGCTATGATCGTGATTGGTGACAAACATAGTTCCAACACCCAGAAGTTATTTGAAATTTGCCAGAAAGCATGTAAAGATACGTACTATATACAGACACTTGACGATTTGGATTTGAATCAATTAGGGTCAGTGGAAACAGTAGGTATTACAGCAGGGGCATCCACGCCCAACAATATAATTGAGGAGGTTCAAAATAATGTCAGAATTATCTTTTGAACAAATGTTAGACGAGTCATTTAAAACAATTCACAATGGAGAGGTAGTTGAGGGTACAGTCATTGACGTGAAGCCAGATGAGATTATCCTGAATATCGGATATAAGGCAGATGGTATCATTACAAAGAGTGAGTATTCTAATGATCAGTCTCTGGATCTGACCACAGTGGTTAAGGCCGGCGATCCTATGACAGTGAAGGTTTTAAAAGTGAATGACGGTGAAGGTCAGGTTTTACTGACTTATAAGAGATTAGCAGCAGAAAAGGGCAATGAGAGATTAAGGGAAGCTTTCGAGAACAAAGAGGTTCTGAAAGCAACTGTTACTCAGATCCTTGGCGGCGGATTATGTGCAACAGTAGAAGAGGCACGTGTATTCATTCCGGCAAGCCTTGTTTCTGATTCCTATGAGAAGGATTTAAGCAAGTATGAAGGACAGGAGATCGAATTCGTGATCAGCGAATTTAATCCGAGAAGAAACCGTGTGATCGGTGACAGAAGACAGCTGCTTGTAGCCGAGAGAGCAGAGAAGCAGAAAGAGCTGTTTGCTAAGTTACAGATCGGAGATACGATCGAAGGAACTGTTAAGAATGTAACAGACTTTGGCGCATTCATTGATCTTGGAGGTGTTGACGGACTGTTACATATCTCTGAGATGTCCTGGGGAAGAGTCGAGAATCCTAAGAAGGTCTTCCAGGTAGGAGATACATTAAAAGTCCTTGTAAAAGATATCAATGATACAAAGGTTGCCTTAAGCCTGAAGTTCCCGGAGACAAATCCGTGGGCAAATGCGGCAGAAGATTTTGCAGCAGGCAAGATCATCACAGGAAGAGTGGCACGTATGACAGACTTCGGTGCATTTGTTGAGCTTGCACCAGGAGTAGATGCACTGCTTCACGTTTCCCAGATTTCCAGGGCACACGTTGAGAAACCATCAGATGTACTTTCTATCGGACAGGAGATTACAGCTAAGATCGTTGACCTGAACGAGGCAGACAGAAAGATCAGCCTGAGCATGAAGGCTCTTGAGCCGGATGCACAGGAAGTTTCTGAGACAGAAGAATAGGAATGAATCCAAAATAATAATAAGATATCAGATAGAGGCCGAAACAGCCTCTATCTTTATTTTGTGGTAAATGTTAAAAAAACATCAAGATGTATGGATTTATGTGCAATAAAGTGGCCTAATTTACTGGATTTTAGACACAATTTTTAGTACAATACAAGTATTGCGATAAGAGAAAGGAAGGTAGTAAAGAATGGGACTTTTAACTTTTAAAGGTGGAATTCATCCAAATGACGGTAAAAGTCTGGCAAAGGATCAGGCGATTACCGAAGTACTGCCGAAAGGTGATTTGGTATATCCACTTTCACAGCATATCGGTGCCCCGGCAAGTCCAATCGTACAAAAGGGCGACCATGTGTTAAAAGGCCAGAAGATTGCTGAAGCGGGAGGATTTGTATCTGCTCCGGTTTATGCATCTGTTTCAGGTACAGTCAAAGGTCTGGAAAAGCATTTCAACCCTACAGGAAGTAAAGTGGACTGCATCGTGATCGAGAATGACGGAGAATATGCGGAGGTAGAATACCCTGCTGTCAAGCCGTTTGACGAGTTGACGAAGGAGGAGATCATCGGCATGATCGGTGAGGCTGGAATCGTCGGAATGGGCGGTGCCGGATTCCCTACGAGAGTGAAGCTTTCTCCCAAGGAACCTGACAAGATTGACTATATCATCGCCAACTGTGCGGAGTGTGAACCTTATATCACAGCGGACTACCGGAGAATGTTAGAGAATACAGAAGAGCTTGTAAGCGGGATGCGGGTGGTGCTTTCTCTCTTCCCAAATGCAAAAGGACTCTTTGGAGTAGAAGATAATAAGAAAGACTGCATTGAAAAATTGAAGGAGGCTACAAAGGATGAGCCTCGTATGGAAGTGAAGACTCTTCAGACCAAGTATCCGCAGGGTGCAGAGCGTCAGTTGATCTATGCGGTGACAAAGCGTGCGATCAATTCTACAATGCTTCCGGCTGATGCCGGATGTATCGTTGATAACGTGGAGACTCTGGTTAGTATCCACCGTGCAGTCATCGAAGGAAAGCCACTGATGGAAAGAGTAGTAACAGTCAGCGGAGACGCTGTTGAAAAGCCGGGCAATTTCAAGGTGCTTCTGGGTACGAACCAGCAGGAGCTTGTGGAAGCGGCAGGCGGATTCAAGAGTGCACCGAAGAAGGTGATCTCCGGTGGTCCGATGATGGGATTTGCCATGATGACCTTAGATACTCCGATCACAAAGACCTCTTCCTCTATTCTGGGATTTACGGAGGATGAAGTTGCAAAGTATAAGCCAAGCGCATGTATCAACTGCGGACGCTGTGTGGAGGTATGTCCGAGCCGGATCATTCCGTCCAGACTGGCAGACTATGCGGAGCGTCATGATGAGGAGACATTTACGGCCCAGAACGGACTGGAATGCGTGGAATGTGGTTCCTGCAGTTATGTCTGTCCGGCGAAAAGGCCGCTTAAGCAGTCCATTGGTTCTATGCGTAAGATTGCTCTGGCAAACAGAAAGAAGAAATAACGAGAGAGGTGAGAAAATTGAACGAGAATTATAACATATCATCTTCACCGCATATACGAGATAAGGTAACGACCAGTAATATCATGCTTTACGTTGTGATCGCGCTTCTGCCGGCTACGATTTTTGGGATCTATAATTTCAGACATGAGAATGCATGGCTCCTTGTTGTCGTTACAACCTTAACTGCGGTGCTTGCTGAATACATATATGAAAAATTAATGCACAAGCCAGTTACGATCAAGGATTTCAGTGCGGTTGTTACAGGTCTTTTACTGGCACTGAACCTGCCGCCGACACTTCCTTTATGGATGGGCGCTTTAGGTTCTATATTTGCGATCATCGTCGTAAAACAGCTTTTCGGAGGATTGGGACAGAACTTCATGAACCCTGCACTGGGTGCAAGATGTTTCCTTCTGATCTCCTTTACCGGCCGTATGACATATTTCGTATACGACGGTGTGACAGGAGCCACTCCTCTTGCCGAGCTGAAAGCAGGTGAGGCTGTCAATACAATGGATATGCTTCTGGGCAACATCCGCGGAACGATCGGTGAGACCTCTGTCATCGCCATTATGATCGGCGCAATGTTCCTGCTTTTGATGGGGATCATTGATCTTCGGATTCCGGGTACATATATTGTAACATTTGTCATCTTCATTACGATTTTCGGGGGACATGGATTTGACCCGCAGTACATCACTGCACATCTCTGCGGAGGCGGACTGATGCTGGGGGCATGGTTTATGGCAACGGATTATGTGACTTCTCCGATCACAAAGACCGGGCAGATCGTATATGGTGTCTGTCTGGGACTTCTGACGGGTCTGTTTCGACTGTTCGGCGGTTCTGCAGAGGGTGTATCCTATGCGATCATCATCAGTAACCTTTTGGTACCGCTGATCGAGAAGATTACTCTTCCAAAACCATTCGGTAAAGGAGGAGAGAAATAATGAATAAGATCATAAAGAATACACTCATACTTACGATTATCACTCTGGTTGCCGGAACACTTCTGGGGCTTGTCTATGAGGTGACAAAGGCACCGATTGCCGTGGCAGAAGAAAATGCGAAGCAGAAGGCTTATAAGACCGTTCTGTCAGATGCGGCGAATTTTGAAACATATGCAGACTTCGATGAGAGTGAAGCAGCAAAGGCATTAAAGGAGGCCGGATATACGGCGGATGATATCACAGAAGTAGCCGTTGCAAAGGATGCAGACGGTGAAGATATGGGATATGTTGTTACCGTGACTTCCCATGAAGGATATGGCGGAGATATCGTGGTCTCTGTGGGAATCTTGAGTGATGGAACTGTAAAAGGGATCGAGATGCTGACGATCGCTGAGACCGCCGGACTTGGCATGAAGGCCACAGAGCCTGCGTTCAAAGACCAGTTTAAGGATAAGCAGGTTGAGAAGTTTGCTTATACAAAGACCGGAGAAAAGGGCGATGACAAGATCGACGCATTAAGCGGTGCAACGATCACAACGAATGCAGTGACAAACGCAGTAGACTCTGCCCTGGTATATTTTCAGAATGTGTTAGGAGGTAGTGTCAATGAATAAGTATACAGAGAGACTGTCTAACGGTCTGGTCAAAGAGAACCCTACCTTCGTGCTGATGCTGGGAATGTGTCCGACACTGGCGGTCACCACATCAGCGATCAACGGTATCGGTATGGGACTTTCCACAACCGTTGTACTTGTATTATCCAATATGCTGATCTCCATGCTTCGGAAGATCATCCCGGATTCCGTCAGGATGCCCGCATTTATCGTTGTCGTTGCATCCTTTGTAACGATGGTACAGTTCCTTCTGCAGGGCTTCGTTCCGAGCCTGTATGACTCACTGGGAATCTATATCCCGCTGATCGTTGTGAACTGTATTATCCTGGGTAGAGCAGAAAGCTACGCATCCAAAAATCCGGTTCTGCCGTCTGTTTTTGATGGAATCGGTATGGGACTTGGTTTTACCGTAGGTCTTACCGCAATCGGTATTGTCAGAGAGCTGATCGGTTCCGGAAAAGCATTTAATGTCCAGATCCTTCCATCCTCTTATGAGCCGGTTACCATCTTCATCCTGGCTCCTGGTGCTTTCTTTGTACTGGCAGGCTTAACCGCACTGCAGAACAAATTTAAGAAAAAAGCAGCAGAGAAGGGAGATCCGATCGCAGAGAAGATCGGCTGCGGCACAGGCTGTGAAAGCTGCGGAAAGAAAGATACATGCGGCGGCAGTATGTTTATGGATGTAACGCCAGAAAAGAAAGCAGCAAAATAGGAAGGAATAGGAGGAGAACAAAATGAAAGAATTACTTTTAATTGCAGTTGGTTCTGCATTCGTGAATAACGTTGTACTCAGCCAGTTCCTTGGAATCTGTCCGTTCCTCGGTGTTTCTAAGAATGTAAAGACCGCAGGCGGAATGGGCGGCGCTGTTATTTTCGTTATTACGATCGCATCATTTGTAACAAGTTTGATCTATAAGTTTATCCTGATACCGACACACTTTGAGTATCTGCAGACGATCGTCTTCATTCTCGTCATTGCGGCTCTTGTGCAGTTCGTGGAGATGTTTTTAAAGAAGGCTATGCCGCCATTGTATAATGCGCTGGGCGTATACCTTCCCCTGATCACGACAAACTGTGCAGTGCTTGGTGTTGCCCTGACAAACGTTCAGAAGTCTTACAGCATCTTAGAGAGTGTTGTCAATGGTATCGCAACTGCATTTGGTTTCCTTGTGGCAATCGTACTGATGGCAGGTATCAGAGAGAAGATCGAGCACAATGATATTACAGAATCATTTCAGGGAACTCCGATCGTCCTGGTTACAGCAGGACTGATGGCAATCGCATTTTTCGGATTTTCAGGATTAATTTAGGAGGAAATAAAAACATGAGTATATCAGGAATTTTAATAGCTGCGGTAATCGTCGGCGGAACCGGATTATTCATCGGCGTTTTCCTTGGGATATCCGGAAAGAAATTTGCCGTGGAGGTCGACGAGAGAGAAGAAGCCATCATGGGCGTGCTTCCGGGCAACAACTGTGGCGGCTGCGGATATGCAGGATGCTCCGGCCTGGCTGCGGCGATCGTAGCAGGGAAGGCAGAGGTCGGCGGGTGTCCGGTCGGCGGTGCACCTGTTGCGGCTAAGATCGGTGAGATCATGGGCGAGTCTGCAGGAGCGCAGGTCAGAAAGACCGCATTTGTAAAATGTGCCGGAACCTGTGAGAAGGCACAGGATGAGTATGAGTATTATGGCATCGAGGACTGTACCATGGTGAGCATGATGCAGGACGGCGGACCGAAAGGCTGTGATTATGGATGCCTTGGGTTTGGGACCTGTGTGAAAGCGTGTCCGTTTGATGCGATCCATATTATAGAAGGAATCGCAGTTGTCGACAAAGAGAAATGTAAAGCATGCGGCAAGTGTATCGCGGCCTGTCCGAAGCATTTGATCGAGCTGATCCCGTATGATCAGAAGACATTTGTACAGTGTAACTCCAACGATAAAGGGAAGGCATTGATGGATGTCTGCCTGGTTGGATGTATCGGATGCCGCCTGTGTGTGAAGAATTGTGAGGCAGGAGCTGTGACAGTGACAGACAACCTGGCGCACATTGATCCTGAGAAGTGTACGAACTGCGGCGTATGCGCAGAGAAGTGCCCGAGAAAGATCATCACACCGAGGAAGATCCCGATTTCATAAGATATCAGAAAAATGCCTGTCTGTATCACATATGGCGGATGGAAACATCCGGTCATATGGATACAGGCAGGCATTGCTTTATGGCAGGAGGTGCAGAATGCGGGCTTCATCCTGAACGGGAAACTCAGTCTGCATAATGCAGGGCATAGTCATCCGTCACAAAGATGGCCTGGATGCCGTCCAGACTTTCGATCAGCTTCGTGCCCTCTTCAAGTCCCAGGGCAAAGCAGGTGGTGCTTAAGCCATCGCCGTCTACAGACTGATCGGAGATGATGGTGACCTGGAGCAGCCCGTTGTCAAAAGGATATCCGGTCTGCGGATCTAGTAAATGATGATAGATCTTTCCGTCCTTTTTAAAATACCGTTCATACGTGCCGGAGGAGACTACGGACTGGTCGTGGATCTCTACGGTTGTGATCGCCTCGTTTGTTTTGGCAAAAGGTTTCTGTATGCCGATGTGGAAGTCGCTGCCGTCGATCTTACTGCCTATGGTCAAAAGATTTCCGCCCAGATCGATCTGTCCGTGCTCGATCCCTTCACTTTTTAAGTAAGCTTTTAATTTGTCTGCAATGAAGCCTTTTGCGATCCCGCCCAGATCGATAGCGGCCTCAGGATCTTTTAAGGTGACAGTATTTCCTTCCACCAGGACATTTTTGTAATCGACATGGCTTTTGGCCTCCTCAATGGCGGCGGCATCGGGGATGTTTCCCGGGTTATTTTTGATATCCCACAGCTCGCTTAAGGGAGCGATGGTAATATCGAAGCTGCCCTTTGAGATCCGGCTGTAGTACAGTCCTTTTTCGATCAGCTCGATGGTCTCATCATCCACTGTCACCGGACTTCCTTTGGCGGCGTTGATCCTGGAGATGTCGCTGGTCTTAATGGTCCGGCTGAATAACTGTTCATAGTGGGAACACATTTCTTTACAGCGATCCAGTATTTTTTCGTCTCCGCCCCAGATCTTGATGGAGATGATCGTATCAAAATAGGTGCCGAAAGCTTCTAAGGATTCACCCGCAGGGGGCTTCGTACATCCGTTCAGTGAGAAGATAAGGGCTGCCGATAAAAGGCAGGGGAGCATGTGCTTTATCAATCGTTTCATAGAATCCTCTTTCTGTTATCGTTTTCACTTGGAACCTGCTTATTATAACCATTTTACAGGAAAATTACAATCGAACATGTGATTGCATTCTAAAAGGCTGTGTGCTATGATAATGGTCGGAGGCTGAAATGAAAAAAAATGATTTTGTGTTAATCGGGATAATAATTCTTTTAGCGGTTTCCATCCTGGGATACCATTTTCTGAAAGACAGGGATGGGGACGCTTTTGTTGTGATAACGGTGGATGGTAAGGCATATGGGACTTATGATCTGAGTGCAGACCAGACAGTCGACATTAACGGGACGAATACACTGGTGATAAAAGATGGTACGGCTGATATGCAGGATGCCGGCTGCCCGGATAAGCTCTGTGTACACCAGAAAGCGATTTCCAGGGACGGGGAGAGTATCATCTGTCTTCCGAACAAGATCGTGGTGACGATCGAGGGCGGAAAGAAGAGTGAGCTGGATGGAGTAGCAAAGTAGGAGGAAAGAGCAGTGAGGAATAAAGCAGCATATTTTGGTGTGTTTACGGCCCTAGCCCTGATCTTTGGCTACGTTGAGATGCTAATCCCTATTCATTTCGGGGTACCGGGAATCAAGCTGGGACTGGCGAATCTGATGATCGTCATCATGCTTTATAAGTCCGGCCCGAAGGATGCACTCCTTTTGTCTGTTGTGAGGATCGTGCTGTCGGGCTTTCTGTTCGGCAATCTGTTTGCCATTCTTTACAGTCTTGCAGGAGGCATCCTGAGCCTGGCTGTGATGGCGGTGTTAAAAAGACGGGGGACGTTCAGTGTCATGGGGGTGAGCATTGCCGGAGGTGTGTTCCATAATATCGGACAGCTGGCGGTCGCGATGGCTGTGGTGGAGACGTACCGGGTTGGCTATTATCTGCCTGTACTGCTGATCGCCGGAATGGTGACGGGGATGTTGATCGGGATCGTATCCAATGAGGTGTTAAAGAGGATACAAGGAGTCAGCCTGAAAAATTGAGAAGGACAGGAGAGAGAAGATGATTTCATATATTCGCGGCGAATTGGCCGCTTTGGAAAAAGATAAAGTAATCGTGGACGTGGGCGGCGTAGGCTATGGTATCTATATGCCGGGACAGGCCATGGCACTGCTTCCGGCAGCCGGCAGCGAGGTGAAGATCCACACCTATCTGAATGTGAGGGAGGATGCGATGCAGCTTTTTGGATTCCTGACCAGGGATGATCTGGAGATCTTTAAACTGCTGATCGGTGTCAGCGGGATCGGGCCAAAGGGCGGGCTTAGTATTTTGTCGAAGTTAAGCCCGGATGATCTTCGGTACGCTGTGCTCTCGGGAGACGTGAAGGCCATCTCTGCGGCTCCGGGGATCGGGAAAAAGACGGCGGAGAAGCTGATTATCGAGCTAAAAGATAAGCTGGATATCGCGGATGTCTTAGACCATGCGATCGGGAATGACACGGCGCCTCAGACAGAGAACAATGGTTCTGTTTCGTCCGAGGCAGTGCAGGCACTGGTTGCACTGGGCTATGGAAGCACAGAGAGTCTGCGGGCTGTGAAGCAGGTCCAGCTTGAAGATCCGACGGTGGAAGAGTTACTGAAAGAAGCATTGAAGAAGCTATTTTAATGGGATAGAGGGAGCATATGGGGAAACGAATTATCACAACGGAAAATCTGGAAGAAGATGTAAAGATCGAGAGCAGTCTGCGTCCCCAGTTTCTGGAGGATTATATCGGCCAGGAGAAGGCAAAGGAGACGCTTAAGATCTATATCAAAGCAGCGAAGGAACGGGAAGAGGCACTGGACCATGTTTTGTTCTATGGACCTCCGGGACTGGGCAAGACCACACTGGCCGGGATCATTGCCAATGAGATGGGTGTCAATATCAAGATCACGTCCGGTCCGGCAATCGAGAAGCCGGGAGAGATGGCGGCAATTCTGAATAATCTCCAGGAGAACGATGTCCTGTTCGTGGATGAGATCCACCGTCTGAACCGGCAGGTGGAGGAGGTCCTTTATCCGGCCATGGAGGATTATGCCATCGATATTATGATCGGAAAAGGAGCAACTGCCCGGTCCATCCGGCTGGATCTGCCAAAGTTTACATTAGTCGGGGCTACGACCAGGGCAGGGATGCTGACCGCTCCTTTAAGGGACCGCTTTGGGGTGGTCAACCATCTGGAATTCTATACAGAGCAGGAATTGAAGACGATCATCCTTCGATCCGCTCATGTATTGGGAGTGGAGATCGATGAGCGGGGAGCCTTAGAGCTTGCCAAACGTTCAAGGGGAACGCCGAGACTTGCAAACCGCCTTCTGAAAAGGGTCCGGGATTTTGCGCAGGTGAAGTATGACGGTGTGATCACCGAGGCGGTGGCGAATTATGCACTGGATCTTTTGGATGTTGACAAGTATGGACTGGATCACATTGACCGGAATATCCTTCTGACCATGATCGAGAAGTTCCAGGGAGGGCCCGTGGGGCTGGATACGCTGGCTGCTTCTATTTCCGAGGATGCGGGGACTCTGGAGGATGTATATGAGCCGTATCTGTTAAAGACCGGCTTCATACAGCGTACACCCAGGGGAAGAGTAGCCACGGAACTGGCCTATGCTCATCTGGGGATCCCGTATAGTGAGTAAAGTCCTCTGAAAAAGAGACCTGCAAAGGGTCTGTCTGGTGTATAAACGGGCGCTCCCTTTGTCTGTTATGGGACAGCAAATTTTTGTGCAGGCACAAATCTGCTGTCTCATACAGACGTGTGAACTGTAAGAATAGGAAATAACTTGAAAAAATGGTTGGTTTTTGTTTTCATATAGTTTATAATAACAGGTAAGAAACGCGAGGAGGATGCTATGAGTTCAGCAAAACATTATACCGAAGTTTTAATTGGAGGAAAAGTATACACATTAAGCGGCTTTGAAGGAGAAGAATATCTTCAGAAAGTTTCTTCCTATCTGAACCATAAAATTACAGAATGTGCGAACAGTGAAGGGTACCGCAAGCAGAGTTCAGATACCCGGAACGTACTCCTTGCCCTGAATATCGCAGATGACTACTTCAAAGCGAAGAAACAGGGTGATTCCCTTGAGAATGATATCGAACTAAAAGATAAAGAGATGTACGACTTGAAGCACGAACTGATATCAGTCCAGATCAAGCTTGAGAATGCTGAAAAGGAACTGGCGAAGATGAAGGAAGAGAACAACGACCTGCAGATGCAGATCGTGAAGTTAGAGACTGAGATGAAGAATCGCAGGAAATAATAATAGGCTGTCATAAAGACAGCTTATTTCATTTGTGGAGGAGCAGGTTTGACAAGGGGTAATCAAAGAAAGAAGCAAATAGAGATACTGGCGCCGGCAGGTTCTTTTGAGAGCTTTCTGGCTGCCATAAGAGCAGGGGCGGATGCAGTATATGCAGGCGGCCCTCGTTTTGGTGCAAGAGCATTTGCAGATAATTTTACAGAGGAGAAGCTTCTGGAGGCAATTGACTATGCACACCTTCACGGCAGGAAGTTCTATCTGACGGTGAATACACTTTTGAAGGATGCGGAACTAAATACACTGTATGATTATCTGGCGCCCTTATATCAGGGCGGGCTGGATGCGGTGATCGTTCAGGATGTGGGAGTCTTACATGAGGTACGGAAGTATTTTCCGGAACTTTCCATTCATGCAAGCACCCAGATGACTCTGACAAATGCAGAGGGTGCTCTGTTTTTGAAAGAGCAGGGGGCGGAGCGTGTTGTGCCGGCCAGAGAGCTGTCTCTAAAAGAAGTGAGGGAGATCGCAGACCGGACCGGTATGGAGATCGAATGCTTTGTCCACGGTGCGCTGTGCTACTGTTATTCCGGGCAGTGCCTGTTAAGCAGCCTGATCGGCGGAAGGAGCGGCAACAGAGGGCAGTGTGCCCAGCCCTGCCGTCTGCCTTATACGGTGAACGGAAAAAAAGAGTACGTTCTGAGTCTGAAGGATATCTGCACTCTGGAATTGATCCCGGAGATGGTTGAGGCGGGCATCACTTCCTTTAAAATAGAAGGGAGAATGAAGAAGCCGGAGTATGTGGCATTCGTGACATCTATGTACCGGAAGTATACGGACCTGTATCTCGAAAAAGGCAGAAAGGGCTTTCATGTAGATGAGGCGGATAAAGAGAAGCTGATGGATATCTATAACCGGGGCGGATTCAGCCAGGGTTATTATCAGCAGCATAACGGCAGGGACATGCTGTCCTTAAAGCGTCCGAACCATGCGGGGGTTGCGGCTGTAAAAGTTCTGTCACAAAAGGGGCGCGAGATCAGCGGACAGGCCCTCACTAAGATCCACAAGGGAGACATCCTGGAACTGGACGGGCCCAGAGGGAATGCAGATACGAAGAATAACTATACGTTTGGAAAAGGCGCTGCAAAGGGAAGTACCGTGCAGATCCTTGTTCCGCGCGGGAAGCAGTATACAAAAGGGACGGTTTTGTACCGTCTGCGTAATCAGGAATTACTGGATGAGATACACAGACGATATGGAGCCGGGACGGTCCAGGAGCCGATGACAGGGGTTCTGACTGTAAAGGCAGGAAAACCAGCCATATTGACTGTCAAAATGGGGAATACTTCAGTGAGCGTTTCGTCGGAGGAGCTGACGGAGACGGCCAAGAACCAGCCGATCGATGAGACACGGCTTAGAAAGCAGTTAGGGAAGACCGGGAATACAGAATTTTATTTTGAAGATCTGGAGATCGTAACAGAAGGAGATATTTTTCTGCCTATGCAGCGGATCAATGAGCTGAGGCGCCGGGGATTAGAGCTTCTGGAACAGGAAGTCGTGAAAGCCTTCCACCGGGATCTACCAATACGAAAGGACATACAGACAGAGAACGGCTGTCCCGGGAATGTAACGGATCAGAAGGGATGGACAGGCTTTTCTGTCTCGGTGGAATCAAGAGAGCAGTTAAAAGCGGCCGCAGATTCCCCGGATGTAGTAAGGATTTATATGGACAGTAATATTTCCGCTCATTTTCTCGAGGATCAGGAGCTGCGCTCTATCCGGGAGCTGTGCAGAATACAGGGAAAAGAATTTTTCCTTGCCCTGCCGCATATTTTCCGTCGGGATGCTGCAGACTTCTTTGAAAGGGGATATGAGGCGTTTCTTTCATTTGATTTTGACGGAGTCCTGATACGGAATTATGAAAGTTTTCATTTTTTGAAAGAACATGGATTTGACAAGACGGTCATATTGGACCATAATCTATATGTATTCAATCAGGGGGCAAAGCAGTTCTGGAGGAAGCTGGGAGTTTCTTCTTACACGGCTCCGGTTGAATTGAATGAGAGAGAGCTGGGCTGTCTGGGGCTTGAGGAGGCAGAATTGATCCTCTACGGCAGACTTCCGGCGATGGTATCCGCACAGTGTATTACAAAGACGTCGCAGGGCTGTACAAAGCGGCCGGGAATCCTCTGGATGTCCGACCGGTATCAGGAGAAACTTCCGGTTAAAAACTGCTGCAGCTTCTGTTATAATGTGATATACCATACTTCGGTCCTTTCTCTTGCGGATCTAAAGGAATCTGTATGTGAGCTTGCACCCGGGGGGCTCAGGCTTTCCTTTACGCTGGAGGATGCGCGGGGGACGGCACAGATCCTGAAAGAGTGCGGGGATATTTACCTGAGAGGTGGCAGGGCCAAGTGCGGCAGGACAGATTTTACCAGAGGACATTTTAAACGGGGAGTAACTTAGAAGCAGGTGAAAAATGGTTAATGTAATTGTAGAATTATCAAAGTATATTATGATCATACTGATGGCCGTCTATACCTTTTCGTGTTTTTCGGTATTTGCCCAGGTATATGAAGAGGATAAGAAATGGATCCTGATCAGGCAGAATGTACTGATGTTTCTGATCCAGTTTATCGCTTACGTGGTCATGTACCTGCAGACAGAGGAGAAGAAGCTTATGCTTTTTTATCTGGCGCAGGTGGTGCTGCTCATTGCAGTGCTGGTATTGTACCGGGTCATATACCCAAAGGTATCAAGACTGATCGTCAATAATATGTGTATGCTGCTGAGTATCGGTTTTATCATGATCACGAGGCTGACTTATGCAAAGGCTGTAAAGCAGTTCATCTTTGCCGTCATCGGGACAGTGATCGGGCTGGTGGTCCCGGTTCTGATACGAAAGCTGCATTTTTTAAAGGACTGGGGTTATATCTATGCAGGAGTGGGAATCCTCGCATTGGGGGCTGTAGCTGTATTGGGACAGCTTTCAGACGGGGCGAAGCTGGGCTTTACGATCGCCGGGTTCGGTGTCCAGCCTTCGGAGTTTGTTAAGATCCTATTCGTGTTTTATGTGGCGGCGAGTCTGAACAAGTCCACGGAGTTTAAGAATGTGGTGATCACGACGGCAGTTGCGGCCACGCATGTACTGATCCTTGTGCTTTCTACGGATCTGGGCGCGGCATTGATTATGTTTGTGGTATATCTGGTTATGCTTTATGTAGCGACGAGGAATCCCTTCTATGCGATCGCAGGAGTGGGGGGAGGCAGCGTTGCGGCAGTGATCGGGTATCATTTATTTGCCCATATCAAGGTCCGGGTTTCTGCATGGCAGGATCCTTTTGCTTCATACAGCGAGGGAGGCTACCAGGTGGCACAGTCTCTGTTTGCGATCGGAACCGGAAGCTGGTTCGGCATGGGTCTTTATCAGGGGCTTCCTGACAGTATCCCGGTAGCCGAGGAAGATTTTATTTTTTCGGCCATCTCGGAGGAATTAGGACTGATCTTTGCGTTATGTCTGATCCTGGTATGTGTGAGCTGTTATGTGATGTTTTTGAATATTGCCATGGCGATCCGCAACCAGTTTTATAAATTAATAGCTCTTGGTCTTGGAACCTGTTATATTTTCCAGGTATTCTTAACAATCGGCGGTGTTACCAAGTTTATCCCGTCTACGGGAGTCACGCTGCCGCTCATCAGCTATGGAGGAAGCTCCATGCTGAGTACGATGATCATGTTCGGGATCATACAGGGCCTGTATATTTTAAGAGAAGACGAGGAAGAGATTATTGAGAAGAGAAGAGAGAGAGAATTACGAAGAAATGAGCCGCCGGGAAGGGCGCCGCGTAAAAGACAGCAGCCAAAGAAAAAGCCCGCGTTCGAAGAAGTTCCGCAACAAAGAGTTCGCTAGGGTCACGTATTTCTTTGTCGCACTGTTTCTGGCTTTGATGGCTTATATCGTGTATTTTAATATCGTGCGGGCGAAAACAATCGTGAACAGTCCGTATAACGAACGGCAGGATGCCTTTGCGGACCGGGTCATCCGGGGAAATATCGTGGACAGGAAGGGGAACATCCTGGCGGAGACCCAGGTCGGCGATGATGGCAGTGAACTGCGCAGCTACCCCTATGGAGCGGCCTTTGCGCACGTAGTCGGATTCAGTTATCCGTCCACCGGGAAAAGCGGTCTGGAATCCATTGAGAATTTCAATCTGCTGACATCGGATTCCTTTTTCGTGGAAAAGCTGATGAATGAGTTTAAGGATGAAAAGAACATGGGGGACACGGTCGTTACCACACTGGACGCAGACCTCCAGCAGGCCGCATATAATGCCCTGGGAGACAACAAGGGAGCGATCGTAGTGATGGAGCCTGGTACCGGGAAGATCCTGGCGATGGTATCCGGTCCCACCTTTGACCCGAACAGTGTAGCCGGCAACTGGGATGCACTGAACTCGGATGACAGTGGAAGTCCTCTTTTAAACAGGGCAACACAAGGTGCTTACGCACCGGGCTCTACCTTTAAGGTGGTGACGACACTGGAGTTTATGCGGGAACGAAGCGACTACGCGAATTACAGCTACGATTGTGCAGGTGAGATTACGGAGGATGGTACGACGATCCACTGCTTCGACAGTACCGTGCATGGTTTAGAGGACTTAAGAAGCTCCCTGGCGAATTCCTGCAATTCTTCTTTTGCAAATATCGGGTTGTCCTTAAACAAGACAAATTACCGAAAAACAGCGGAAGAGCTTCTATTTAATAAGAAGCTGCCTTCTGTACTGGATTATTCGAAGAGCTCTTTTAAGATCAATGAGAAGTCTACCAGTGCGGATATGATGATGACTGCGATGGGGCAGGGTGAGACTTTAGTCAGCCCATACCATATGGCACTGATCACATCTGCCATTGCTAACGGCGGTACGCTGATGGAACCATATCTTGTTGAGAAGGTAACGAATTACAAGGGGACTGAGGTGCGCAAAAATGTACCGAAGAGCTATAAGAAGCTGATGACGTCAGATGAAGCTGCACAGCTCAAGGAATACATGAAAGCTGTTGTTGATGAGGGAACCGCTTCAATGCTGAGCGGACAGTCCTATACGGCGGCAGGGAAGACCGGAACTGCAGAGTACAGTATGGACGACGGTGAGAAGACCCATTCCTGGTTTATCGGATTTACGAATGTGGATAATCCGGAACTGGTCATCAGCGTCATTATTGAAGGGTATGACGGAAATGCAGGTGCCAAGGCAGTACCGATCGCAAAGCAGGTACTGGATGCTTACTATAATAATATGTGACCAAAAGTGGTGAAGAATATGCAGATGACATTTTACTGTGACTTATATGTCAGTGAAGATTTGGAAAAGAAAAAAGAAGAGGTGCTCTCTAAGCTTTCAGAGAATAAAGCGCAGCCTTTGGTCTATGTGATCACCCTTGCGCAGGGGCGGCAGAACCATCTGGAATTTTATTCTTCCCTGCTTTTAAAGCAGCATATCTATGAGGACACCCCGCTTTTTGTGGTGGGGATCGCGGATGGATACGACGATGCACTTTATCTGGTCGAGCGGATCGCTGCTGAGATATATGAGAAAACCAAAGGTACGGATATACGGGGATACATTGAGAAGCGTCAAAAAGAATATGAGGAAGGCAGAGTGTAAAGGCAGATGTTACATATAATCCTGTTGATTCTGAAAATTATAGGCTGGATATTGCTCGCGATACTGGGACTGATCGTATTGCTTATTTGTGTTGTCTTTTTCGTCCCTTTATGCTACCGGATCGAGGGGAAGTGCGGGGGAGACTTGGATTCCCTGTCCGGGAAGGTGAGATTTTCCTGGCTGTTCCATCTGATCGGCGGACTTGTGGAGTATGATAAAGGGAAGCTGAGCTGGGTCATTCGGATCGCCTGGAAAAAGATCCGGGAAGAGGACGAAGACGAAGATGAATCTGAGAGTGAAGATACGGCTGTAGATGACGATGAGATCTCAGACGTAGAAGAGGCTGAGACAGGAACGAAGGTTTTAAGAGAAGCGATGCCTCATGAAACGGAGGAACACACAGAATCCCGGGAATTCGCCTCGGATGTCAGACGTCTGGAAGAATTGATGAAGGCGGACGAAGAAAAAAAGCAGGATGAGACGTTCGAGGGAAGCTTAGAGATCCCGCCGGAAGAGCCGGTTTCAGAAGAGACAGCGGCAGAGACTGTAACGGAAAAGACGGCAGTGGAAGAACCTGTTACGGAAACCGCAATTCCGAAAGAGCAGGCACTGCCGGATGCAGACAGGAAGAGAAAAGCCAGACAGAGAAAAGCCGGGAAGGATTTTGCAGAAACACACAAGGATCAGAAAGGCTTCTTCGAAAGACTGGGCATGAAGATCCAGAAGCTTTTTGAAAAGTTAAAATATACATTTGAGAAGATCTGTGATACTATGAAATCATTGACAGAGAAGAAAGAGAAGCTGACAGCTTTTATCACGGACGAAGTTCACCGAAGTGCACTCGCAGCTCTTCTAAAAGAGATAAAAAGGCTTCTTCGTTTCCTAAAGCCGAAGAAAGTGGAGGCAGACATAGAGTATGGATTTGAAGAGCCCCATTATACAGGGCAGGTCTTGGCAGCTCTGAGTATGATTTATCCGTTCGTAGGCGAACACGTAGATATTCAGCCTGATTTCGAGCACAAGGTATTAAAAGGGAATCTTTTGATCGCGGGTAAGATTCGGGTGTTTTCTATGGTTATCATACTTTGGAACCTGGTATGGAATAAGAATGTCCGAATCACATTCAAGCATATAAGGAAATTTAAACTATAGAATCAAGGAGGATTCAGGAATGGCAGAAGAAAACAACTTCAAAGCAACAGTAGAGGCATTATTTCAGGGAATGGACGGCGTTGTGACATCCAAGACCGTTGTAGGTGACGCGATCCAGATCGGGGATACGACGATCGTACCGCTGGTGGATGTGTCATTTGGAATCGGTGCCGGATCTTTTAACGCCGATAAGAAGAACAAGGGAATGGGCGGTATGGGCGGAAAAGTGACCCCAAGTGCAGTCCTTGTGTTCAAGAACGGAACGACCAAGTTAGTCAATATCAAGAATCAGGATACAATGACTAAGATACTGGATCTGGTTCCTGAGATGATAGACAAGTTCACGACACGTAAAGAGGATAAAGTGACCGAGGAAGATGTGATGGATATCCTGAATTCTAAGGGTGCAGAGGAAGATGATGCACAGATCTAAGAAGCCCTGCATATAATAAATCAAACATCCTGCCGGGAGCCTGGTATCTCATGAAAAAAGTAATAGGGTTTGCACTGATCTGGTTCGCTATTGGAATGTTTCTTATGTTGATCCTGCCCAATGCAATAGGTCTGATCATAATCTTTATAAGCCTTGCGGTAGGATATAATCTTTTTTGTGGATGATCTGGCAGAAGGGATTCAAATTTTTAGCAAAGAGACAGGTCTTTGCATACTTATATTTTGCACCAGCAGCCGGGCTTTAGAAGTCCGGCTGTAACTATGTAATGGCTGTTGTTTTTGGACACAAAAAAAGTACCCACCTAAGTGAGTACCTCCGTGTCAGTTAAATGTCTTTCATTAAGCGCGTTCTACGCGTCCTGATTTTAAACAGGATGTACAAACGTACATTTTCTTAGATCCGCCTTCTGTTTTCACTCTAACGGACTTCACATTTGATTTCCACATTTTTGGTGATTTTCTATGAGAGTGACTTACGCTGTTGCCGAAGTGAGCACCCTTTTCACAAATAGCACATTTAGCCATCATTGCACCTCCTAACAATCTGAACTAGTCCATACAGACTCACAACACTGTTATTTTAGCAGAAAGGGTATGCTATTGCAAGTCTTTTTTTCAAAATTCTTGGGAAATTGGTAACAATTCTGCCAGGGGTGTCATTTACTGAGATATTCCGTGAAAAATAAATCAGCTTTAGGTTGATAGTTGAGAATATGAAGTGTATTCTAAAGGCAAAGGAAATTTTACAGCAGCTAAGAGTCTGTCTGGACCGTGATACAGCAATGCATATTGAAGTATAATAACTTATGAAAGGAAGTGCACGCATATGCTTTACAGTGATGAAAAGGATTATATCATGAGGATGATCAAAGAGGTAGCGAGAGTTCTTTTCTCCTTAATGTTGGGAAAGAAATATGTTCAGGTTGAACTTGAGGATCAGAATAAGTATGAAGTCTCAGGCAGAAAATTAGGGGATTATAAAGCTATGGTCGACCGTGGTGAGATCAATGAGGCGGAGAACTTTCTCCTGGAAGAAATCGACTATGATAACAGCGAAGAAGTTGCGGCGGCACTTCTGTTTTATCAATATGTGAGCCAAAAAGGACAGGATTTCCTAAAGCTGCATAACTATTCAGAAGAGGAAGTGCTTGAAGGCATGCAGCAGCTGGCCAGGAATGCGGGATACGGGGAAGCCTGTGATATTCTGGAACAGATAGAACCGCAGTAGCAGAAGCTATTTATATGAATGGAGGATGAACATATGCAAAACTTTTTCAAAGCATTGACAAGTGAAAATAAAAATGTGGAGATACCAAATGAATGTGATTATTTTGGAAAGCTGATCGGCAGTTGGGAAATCGACTATATTGATAACAGCAATTCTCATTCGATGAAAGGGGAGTGGCACTTTTCCCGGGTTCTTGATGGAATGGCGGTTCAGGATGTTATTATTCTGCCTGGTTATGAATATGGAACCACCATTCGTGTTTATAATCCCGGTACGCGTGCCTGGGATATTGCCTATTGCTATACAGGAAGAATTATGCGGTTCGAAGCGAGAAAACAGGATGATATGATAGTTCTTACGAATATTGAGGACGGAAGGAGAAAATGGGTATTTGCCAAGATCGAGGATCATAATTTTCATTGGCAGGATGTTATGGTACAAGAGGACGGTAAATGGCAGGTTAATTATGACTTGTATGCTCGGCGCATGTGATAGGAGATGCCTTGCAGTTGAGAGATTAGAAAGCAGTAGTCAAAAAGGAGATTATCATGGAGATGAATAAGAAAAATCAACGATCCCATATAAGAGTCTTTTTCATTATGTTTCTTTTTGCCATGTGCTTTATTTTGAATCTGGTCTTTCTTAGCTCTTATCCTCTTTATGAATTATCTGATAAGACAACTGCAAGTGAGACAGAGACATTTTCAGAAAATATTGCTGTCAATGGAGATGATGATACTATAGTGGAGAATATATGCATCATATCCATGACAGCAGCTCTTCCGGGAGGATTTAATCTGTTTCTTTTTCTTATTATAGTTTTTCTCTTTTTCTATTTAACCCTATTTATATTATTGCCTGATGAATGGACATTATTTCATCAGAAGGTACGTCTGGATAATTGAATTCATTCCTTCTCAATCCATAAAAAGTATATCCAAAGGGGCTTTCGTAATTCATGCCCCATATGGCAAGTGTGCCAGTGGCCATAAGTCATTTTTAAATACAAACAATGACTTCTTTTTTGTATGCGGATATAGATTGTATCTTACTATGAAAGTGAAGCAAAACAGAGATTGAATTGGAGGAATATGAATGAAAGAAAAGATATATAAATTTTTTCTTGCCCTGATCGTGAGTCTGTCCATTGCCACGGGGCCTATAGCTCAAAATGAGATACTCAAAATGCTTGAAGTCCTTACAGGAACGATTGAGGCACAGGTTCAGGAAATTGAGGAAGAAGAAAAAGAGACAGAAGAAATTTTATGAAGACAGACATATTGAGATTTCTATGTTATAATAAAAATACAAAGTGAAAAAATTCAGGAGGTAAAGGTTATGAAAAAATTATTGGCTTCTGCGGATCAATTTTTACAGGAAAGCGACTGGAGGGATTTGACGCTGGTGAAATTCTGCCTGTGTGCTATAGGAATCATGATCGGTCTATGCGTACCGAAAGAAAAGAAGAAATATCCCTTTATCTGTGCCGGTGTCATATTCATCATCACATATATTCCTCTGATGGTGAAGTTCATTAAGATTATTATCAGGCAGTATACTGACTGAGATCATGTGATTTAGAGTCTGTCTATAGAGAAACGGAGGAAAATTTTATGTTTAAGAAAACATTTTGGATTCCATATGAAGATACTACAAATTATCCGAACCAGATAAAAACAATGGATGCCATATCCAAATATTGTGAAGAAAATGGGGTATCATGTACATTCACAGGTGATGATGAAGTAGAAATTGACGGGATCAGATACGAGATTTATCGAGGCTATGAAAATGGCAGCAGAGGGAATTATGGGATCAAATGTAAAGAGAAATAGTCAGAGAGTTTTTGATATTCACAGAATCAGACTTTCATGATAAAATTAGTATAAACTAAAAATTATAAGCAGCCAGTGAATTGGGCGGAAAGTGGGGAAGACTATGGGCAGACGGGTGATTACGATTGGAAGACAGTACGGAAGCAACGGACATGAAATTGCGAAGAAATTATCTGAGAGGCTCGGGATTCATTATTATGACAAAGAGCTGATCAAGATCGCGGGCGAGGTGCAGAACATTACCTATGAAGAGCTTCTCAAAGTAGATGAAAAGCGGGCGAACCCATGGCGCTATCCAGTGGAGGATGACGTGCAGATGTCGAAGCAGTTCCGTTTCGAACCAATGAATGATGTACTTTTTTATACGCAGATGGAGATCATCAAGGATCTGGCAAAAAAAGAGGACTGTATCATTGTGGGCCGCTGTGCCAATGATATTTTAAAGGGCTGTGAGGGCTGCAGGAGCGTCTTTATCCATGCACCATTTGAAAAACGCGTGGAGACGATCATGCAGAGGGCGTCCATCGATGAGAGGGAAGCCTCCCTGCTGATCAAAAAGATTGACAAACAGCGCAGATACTATTATAACTATTTTACGGATCTAAAATGGGAAGATATGACACAGTATGATCTCTGTCTGAACAGCGGAAGCATTTCAGAAGAGCAGATTCTTGATGTTTTAGCAGCACTTTATGAATCCATATTGTAAATTTTGAATAAAGAGAGTATAATACTCCTGTTGATTATGCCCAAGGGGGCATTCTGCGCGCTTAGGACGGCAGGACAACAGCTGTTTGCTGTTGGTGAAGATTTGCAGGAATCCATATAAGAATTGGAGGGAATAAATAATGAAAGGTAGCATGAGTACAGATCTTGGAATCATTACAGTGAATCCGGATGTAATTTCCAAGTATGCAGGCTCCGTGGCGGTAGAGTGCTTCGGTATCGTCGGGATGGCTGCGGTTAATATGAAGGATGGCCTGGTAAGGCTCTTGAAAAAGGAAAGCCTGACCCACGGGATCCATGTGGAGATTTCTGACGAGAACATCCTGACACTGGATTTTCACGTGATTGTTGCATATGGAGTGAATATTCTTTCAGTTTCTGACAATCTGATGAACAATGTAAAGTATAAGGTAGAGGAATTTACCGGTATGACTGTAGAGAAAATAAACATCTTCGTCGAAGGTGTCAGAGTGATTGATTAAGGAGGATACTTGTCGTGGCAACAAAAACGATAAATACAGAGCTGCTTATGAAGATGTTTTTAGCAGGGGCAGCAAATCTGGAGGCAAAAAAGGAATTTATTAACGAATTGAATGTGTTCCCTGTTCCTGATGGGGATACGGGAACGAATATGACATTGACGATCATGTCTGCGGCCAAAGAAGTAAGCAGCTTAGAAAAGCCGGATATGGTAAGTGTCTCCAAAGCTATTTCTTCTGGTTCCCTGCGTGGGGCGAGGGGAAACTCCGGAGTTATCCTGTCCCAGCTGCTGCGTGGATTCACTAAAGAAATCCGGGAACATAAGGAGATCGATGCACTTATCCTGGCTCAGGCTTGTGAACGTGCCCGGGCAACTGCTTATAAGGCTGTTATGAAGCCAAAGGAAGGGACGATCCTGACTGTGGCTAAGGGCATCGCACAGAAGGCGGCTGAGATGGCAGAGACAACGGACGATCTGGAAGTCTTTATTCCGGAGGTGATCGCACATGCCCAATATGTGCTCTCCAAGACACCGGAGATGCTGCCGGTCCTGAAAGAAGCAGGGGTAGTAGACTCCGGCGGACAGGGATTATTAGAAGTGATCAACGGCGCATATGATGCTTTCCTTGGGAAAGAGATCGACTATAGTGCCATTGAGGCAAGCTCAGGGACCACGATGGTAAAACCGGGAGCGCAGGCAGAGGCAGATATTAAGTTCGGATATTGTACAGAATTCATCATCATGGTTGAGAAGGAATTTACCGAAAATGATGAAGTGGAATTCAAGGCATACTTAGAATCGATCGGTGACTCCATTGTCTGTGTTGCAGATGATGATATCGTGAAGATCCATGTGCATACAAACGATCCCGGCCTGGCGATCCAGAAGGCCCTGACCTATGGACAGCTTTCCAGGATGAAGATCGACAATATGCGTGAGGAGCATCAGGAGAAGCTGATTCGTGAATCCGAGAAGCTTGCAGAACAGCAGAAAGAGGAACGTAAGAAAACACAGCCCAGGAAAGCCGTTGGATTTATTGCAGTATCCATCGGTGAGGGGATGAATGAGATTTTCAAAGAGCTGGGTGTTGATTATATCATCGAGGGCGGCCAGACCATGAATCCGAGTACAGAGGACATGCTGACAGCGATCGATAAGGTGAATGCAGACCATATCTTTATCCTTCCGAATAATAAGAACATCATCCTGGCGGCAAACCAGGCACAGATGCTGACGAAGGACAAGGACATCCTTGTGATCCCGACGAAGACAGTACCCCAGGGAATCACAGCGATCATCAATTACATGCCGGAAGCAGACGTGGATACTAATTTTGAGACGATGAATGAAGAGATCAAGAACGTGAAGACCGGACAGGTAACATACGCTGTCAGGGACACGAAGATCGACGATAAAGAGATCCATGAGGGAGATATCATGGGAATCGGAGATGCAGGGATCCTGGCGGTCGGACAATCTGTCGAGGAGACTGCCAAGGAGATGCTGGCTTTGCTGGTTGATGATGATACGGAACTGATCAGCCTGTATTACGGACAGGATATCCTGGAGGAAGATGCTTTGCGTTTTGCACAGGAGATCGAAGAGCTGTATCCGAATGCGGATGTGGATGCACACGCAGGCGGACAGCCGATCTATTACTATGTATTATCTGTAGAGTAAAATTACGGCAGTAAAAGAGATAAAACGGGTCAGTACCCCTATCGGGCAGCTGGCCCGTTTCGAGATTCTGCAGGAATGTCTGGATTTTTTGACAAAGAAATGATAACGATAGAACCTAAATTATAATCAAAGATTTTGGCAGGCAGGTGAATAGAAAAGCCAATGAATGAAAATTCTAAAATCAGTTCCTTAAAAGGGATCGGTGAAAAAACAGAAGCATTATTTAAGAAAGCGGGTGTCGATACAGTCGGCGATCTTCTGCGCTATTATCCGAGAGGATATGATGTATATGATGACCCTGTTTCCATAGGAGAGGCAGAAGAAGGAAAGACGGTGGCGGTGACAGGGGCCATATTCGGGACGGTACAGGTGAGTAAAAACCGAAATATGCAGGTCACGACTCTTTGTCTTAAGGATATCACGGGGACCTTGAAGGTCATCTGGTTTCGGATGCCGTTTCTAAAAAACACACTGGCCCGGGGTGGTGTGATCACCTTAAGAGGGCGGATCGTGAGAAAACGTGACGGCCTTGTTATGGAGCATCCTGAGATCTTTTATCCCAGCGGGAAATACGAGGAGAAGCGCAATACCCTGCAGCCGATCTATCCGCTGACAGCAGGACTGACGAACAATGCAGTGAAAAAGGCAATGCTTCAGGCAATGGAATACCTGGATCGCAGTCAGGACTTCCTTCCTGAGGGGATTCGGAAAAAATATGATCTGACAGAATATGAGGATTCGGTAAAAGGAATTCATTTCCCCAAGGATAAGGAAGAGTTCTTCCATGCCCGGGAACGACTCGTATTCGAGGAATTTCTGGTCTTTATCCTTTCCTTACGTTTCTTGAAGACCAGGGAGGATAAGGCGGAAAATGGATTTGCTTTCCAGGAGCAAAAGAAAATAGACGGCTTCTTAGAGTCTCTTCCTTATGAACTGACAGCCGCCCAGAAAAAGGTCTGGATGGAGATAAAAAGAGATCTGTCAGGCCCCCATGTCATGTCACGCTTAGTCCAGGGGGATGTGGGATCAGGAAAGACGATCGTGGCACTTTTAGGATTGATGTACGCGGGACTGAATGGATATCAGGGCGCCATGATGGCACCGACAGAGGTGCTTGCAAAACAGCATTATGAAAATATCAGTGCCATGTTTGAACAGTATAAGATCCCCCTTAAGGCCGTTCTGTTGACAGGTTCTATGACGGCAAAGGAAAAACGTGCTGTCTATGAGCAGATCGCCCTGGGAACAGCAGATATCATTGTGGGGACGCATGCGCTGATCCAGGATAAGGTGGAATATAAAAATCTCGCACTGGTAGTGACAGATGAGCAGCATCGGTTTGGAGTGAAACAGAGAGAGGCTCTGGCAGGAAAAGGCAGGATGCCGCACATCCTGGTCATGAGTGCCACACCGATCCCAAGGACACTGGCGATCATTCTGTATGGCGACCTGGATATCTCTGTGATCGATGAGCTTCCGAAGAACAGGCTTCCGATCAAGAACTGTGTGGTAGACACAGGATACAGAAGCACAGCCTATCATTTTATGCAGAAGCAGGTGGAAGCGGGACGGCAGTGTTATGTTATCTGCCCGATGGTGGAGGACAGCGAGCACCTGGAAGCGGAGAATGTCATTGATTATACAGAGCACCTCAAGGATTCTCTTGGGCGCAGGATCCAGATCGCTTATCTGCACGGGAAGATGAAGCAGGCACAAAAGGATGAGATCATGGAGGCATTTGGAAGGAATGAGATCCAGATCCTCGTCTCAACGACTGTGATCGAGGTTGGGATCGACGTGCCAAATGCTACAGTGATGATGATCGAAAATGCGGAGAGATTCGGACTGGCACAGCTCCATCAGCTTAGAGGGAGAGTGGGAAGAGGAAAGCATCAGTCTTACTGCATCTTTATGAGTGCCTCTAAAGCGAAAGAGACAAAAGAACGTCTTGAGATTTTAAATAAGTCGAATGATGGATTTTTCATTGCCTCAGAGGATCTGCGCCTCAGAGGGCCGGGCGATCTGTTCGGGATCAGGCAGAGCGGTCTATTGGATTTCAGGCTGGGAGATGTGTTCCAGGATGCGAAGATTCTTAAGACGGCCAATGACGCAGCAGCAGGTCTTTTGCAGGAGGACCCGGAATTAAAGCAGGAAGAGCACTTGAGGTTAAAGGAACATATCAACCGTTATATGTCTAAGGTCATGCTTGAGACGACGCTCTAGACCACCATGCTGCTGCCCATACAGCAAGTTAACAAAAAACGTAAAAACAGGCAGGAACTTCCAAGAGTAAAAGATGAAATCCTCCATATACTATGGTTGTAACACACAAGAGTGTTACTAAAAAATCTGAAAATGTAACGAAGATACGTTACGAGAAGGAGGAAATTATCATGGCAAGTCGTTCATCAAACAGAGCAGCCGTACCAGAAGCTAAGAGCGCACTGGACAAATTCAAATATGAGGTAGCAAGTGAGCTGGGAGTACCGCTTTCAGACGGTTACAACGGAGACTTAACTTCTAAGCAGAACGGATCAGTTGGCGGTTATATGGTCAAGAAAATGATCGAACAGCAGGAAAGACAGATGGCTGGTAAATAAGCAAATTTCGTAAGAAAAAGCACTTAGGATTGACCTAGGTGCTTTTTTCTGCTAAAATTCAGCATAGTTAGAAGAATGAGGGTGTTAATATATGAGAGTCATTGCAGGAAGTGCCAAGAGGTTACAGCTTAAGACATTAGACGGGCTGGATACGAGGCCGACAACAGACAGGATTAAAGAGACGTTATTTAATATGATCGCACCGGAGATTTATGACAGCATTTTTCTGGATCTTTTTTCCGGCAGCGGCGGGATTGGAATAGAGGCGCTAAGCCGTGGTGCAAAGGAAGCCGTATTTGTAGAGAATAACCCGAAAGCAATGTCATGCGTCAAGGACAATTTAACGTTCACGAAGCTGAAACATAAGGCGTTGACACTGACGAAGGATGTCATGACCGCACTCTATCAGCTGGAGGGCGAGAGGGTATTTGATTTTATTTTCATGGATCCGCCGTACGACAGGGGCTTCGAGAAAAAAGTATTGGAATATCTGGCTGATTCACAGCTTGTGTATGAGGATACACTGATCATCGTAGAAGCTTCGAAGGAGACGGATTTTTCTTACCTTGGAGATCTCGGTTTCCATTTACTCAAAGAGAAGGTCTACAAAACGAATAAGCACGTCTTCATTGAAAAGGCTGGAAAGGAAGAAATATGTTAAGAGCAATTTACCCGGGAAGCTTTGACCCGGTTACATACGGACACTTGGATGTCATCAAAAGATCCTGTAAAATCGTGGATGAATTAATTGTCGGAGTACTGAATAATAATGCGAAAATGCCGTTGTTTTCTGCGGAAGAACGTGTTAAAATGTTAGAGGAAGTAACCAAAGACCTGGGAAATGTGAAGATTGTCCTGTTTAACGGGTTATTGATCGATTTTGCAAGACAACAGGGGGCAGACGTCGTAATCAGAGGATTGCGGGCGATTACAGATTTTGAATATGAATTACAGATGTCCCAGACGAACCATAAACTGGAACCAAGTGTCGAGACTATGTTCTTGACGACGAGTATTGAATATTCTTACTTAAGTTCCACCACCGTGAAGGAGATCGCAGCTTTTGGGGGAGATATATCACAATTTGTGCCGGAAGCTGTTGCTGTGGAGCTGGAGAAAAAGATGAAAGCAAAAAGGAGAGTGTAACTATGAGCAGCCGCATTGAGCAGATTATTGAAGAGATCGAGGAGTACATTGACAGAGACTGTAAGTTTCAGCCATTGTCCACGACTAAGATCATCGTGAATAAGGAACATCTGGATGAGTTGCTGCGGGAACTCAGGATGAAGACACCAGATGAGATCAAGAGATATCAGAAGATCATTGCGAACCGGGATGCGATCCTTGCCGACGCCCAGGCGAAGGCAGATGCTATGATCGAGGAAGCGCAGGTTCAGACTACTGAGCTGGTCAGTGAGCATGAGATCATGCAGCAGGCATATGCCCAGGCGAATGAGATTGTGACACAGGCCACCGCCCAGGCACAGGAGATCATTGATAATGCAACGGAGGATGCCAATGCGATACGGATCGGTGCCATCCAGTATACAGACGATCTTCTGGCGAATGCAGAGAGCATTATCGGACATACGCTGGACAGCTATACAACGAAGTATGACGGCCTGATCAATTCCCTGCAGGAATGCTATGACGTGGTACGCACAAACCGTGCGGAGCTGGAAGTTCCTGAGGAGGAGGGAAACGAGTATATTCCTCAGGACATGTCAGGTGAGATGTGATCAGCAAAACATAATATAGAGAAATGCAAACAGGCTGGTGACCATTGCGGTTGCCAGCTTTTCTATTGTATAAGGCAGGATGGACAGACCGGTCTTCTGGATCATACACTGAGTCTGTGCGACAGAGCAGAAGCCGCCAAAGGATGTCAGTGCAAGGATGGCAGGGTATGAGACAGTGAGCGGCAGGGAAGACCTGCCAAGCAGCGCGATCCCGTTCGTTACCTCCAGTGTGGGTAGGATCCAGGAGATCGCAGGGATCTCCAGGGGAATGGATCGGATCAGTTCCAGGATCACGGAGAAGAGTATGATATACCCGCCCACCTTTGTGATCGTCTCAAAGCTGTCCATGATGCAGCTGTCCATGATCCGAAAACTCCATTCTTCATTCGTTTTGTCAGTCCTTCTCTGGCTGTCCCGGGTTTCAAACTTACCGGCCCCCTTTAGGTAAAGCTTCCGGAAGAGAAAACTCATCAGCATAGGAGTAAGAAGGAGGATGAGCAGAGAGGGGATGAGCAGCTCTTCCTTTCCCAATGTCTTCCAGACAATAAAGTTCAGGATAAACACAGGACTTGTATTATTGCAGAAGGAGAGCAGATAACGTCCCTCCTCTTTGGTGACATAGCCGGAGGTGATCAGATCGGCAGTCACCTTTGCCCCCATAGGATAGCCGCAGAGAAAACCTACGATGATGGCAAAACTGCCATTTTCGGATACCCTGAAGATTTTCGTGAGAATGGCGCCGGCTGCGTCGGATATGTAATGGATGCTGTCGGTGCAAAGGAGCAGGTTTGTAATGATGATGAATGGAAATAGTGTGGGCAGTATGATCTGGAACCAGAGAAGAAGACCTTCGCTTGCCCCATTGAATACCGCCTTCGGGGAAATCAGCATGACAGCAAAAAGTACGACAACCCCGATTCCCGGCAGATTACGCTTCATGAAAGGCCTCCCGTGAATTTCAACAATAAAGATTAATAAAGATATATGAAATTGGTTGATTTTTTATGAATATTGTGACAGAATAGTAGCAGGAATTCAATCAGGAAGGGGAATGAAAACAATGGCTATTTTAGAGAATTTGGAACCAAAGGAAGTATTTCATTATTTTGAAGAACTCAGTCAGATTCCTAGGGGAACATTCAACACAAAAGAAGTCAGCGACTACTGTGTGAAGTTTGCCAACGATAGAGGACTTGAAGTGATTCAGGACGAGATCAACAATGTCATCATCAAGAAACCAGGTACTAAGGGATATGAGGAGAGCGATCCGGTCATCATCCAGGGACATCTGGATATGGTATGTGAGAAAACAGAGCTCTCAGACCATGATTTTACAAAGGATCCGCTTGATATCTATGTTGAGGACGGATATGTTAAAGCTGTAGACACTACGTTGGGGGCTGATGATGGTATCGCCGTAGCTATGGCACTGGCACTTCTGGACAGCAGCGATATTCCGCATCCTCCGCTGGAGGCGATCTTCACAGTAGACGAAGAGGTCGGAATGGGAGGTGCAGAGGGGATCGATCTGTCACCGATCAACGGTAAGATGCTGATCAATCTTGATTCAGAAGATGAGGATACGATCATCGCAGGCTGCGCAGGAGGCTTAAGCTTCCGTCTGAATCTGCCGATCGGAAGAAAATCACTGACAGGGGACTGCCTGGAAGTTGTAGTCAGAGGATTAAAGGGAGGACATTCCGGCCAGGAGATCGACCAGCAGAGAGGAAATGCAAATAAGCTTGCAGGACGTCTCCTGAACCGTCTCAATGAGACGATGGACATTGCACTCTCAGATGTACAGGGAGGTGCTAAGGATAATGTTATTCCTTCTTCCTGTAAGTTTACGATTGTTGTACACGACAGTATCAAGGCAGAAGTGATCATTGAGAATATGCTGAATATCTGGAAACAGGAATTTGGTGCAGATGAGCCGGATCTGGATGTCGTTGTGACAAAGACAGAGAACACAGAGAAGTCAGTCATGACTGATATGGACATGAAGAAAGTGATCTTCTTTATGAATAACTGCCAGAATGGCGTATATGGGTTCAGCCGTTCCTTAAAGGGACTGGTCGAGACATCTGACAACCTGGGCGTTGTCACAACAGAGGAAGGAAAGGTCTCCTTTGTCCTGCTGATCAGAAGTTCTGTTTCCTCTAAGCTGGATGAATTGAAGGAAGCGTTCATCAGCTGGGCAGAATTCCTTGGAGGCACCTATGAACTGTCAGGTGCATATCCTGCCTGGATGTACAAAGAGAACTCCAGGATCCGCCCGATCGTTGCAGAAGTATTTGAGAGAGTATACGGCAGAAAACCGAATATTTCTACGATCCATGCAGGATTAGAGTGCGGACTCCTTTCAGGAAAGAAACCGGAGTTAGACTGCGTATCCATCGGACCGAAGATGTTTGATATCCATTCAGTGAATGAACGTCTGGACATCGCTTCCACGGGAAGAATGTGGAATCTGATGAAGGAAATCCTCAAAGAATGCAAGTAGGACAGACCCCCGCTCATATACTGGAATGATGAGACTTTGAAGGGGCGTTCCGGCTATGAGGAAAAGAGGACTGCACAAGCTGCTGCTATGGAACTTCATCCTGGCGCTGTTTCTTGCTATAGGCATACATAAGATCCTTCTTTTGGGAGGATTTGCAAGGCTGAATGAAGATACGGTGACTAAGGATGGATTCCGGCAGCAGGCATTGAACGAGGAAGTGTTGAGTTACATACAGAGTACAAAAGACCCGGGCAAGGACCTGGGTCTTTATTTATTGGAGACGGATTTTGGGACAGAGCCGCTTGGAGCGAAGCCCGGGAAGAAACTTTTTTCTGAGCTGGAGAGCAGGTGGGCGGGCCGGGACGGCTGGGACAGCTATCTTAGGCAGTGCCGCGCGATCTGGAATGATGTACAGTACTTTCCGATCCCGGAATCTTCTAAGGGCAGCGGACCCGGGATTTCGTATGTGGATTCCTGGATGTTTGAACGCAGTTATGGAGGAAAGCGGGGGCATGAAGGGACGGATATCATGGCAGATGAAAACGTACGCGGGCTGTATCCGGTCGTAAGCATGACCGACGGGGTGGTTCGTCATAAGGGATGGCTGGAGCAGGGCGGCTGGCGGCTGGGGATCGCAGCGCCCGGTGGAGCTTATTTCTACTATGCACATCTGGATTCCTATGCAGATATTGAGGAGGGGGATACCATCCGCGCCGGAGATCTTCTCGGATATATGGGGGACACCGGGTATAGTAAAAAGGAGGGGACTACGGGAAATTTTCCGGTACATCTTCACCTGGGGATCTACCTGATCCACGGGGAGGAAGAGATCAGCGTGGACCCTTACTGGGTGCTTCGTTTTATAGAGAGGCGAAAGATAAAATGTGTCTATACAGGTTCGCTTGTACTGCCGAACAAGGTATGATATAATCATTTCCATGTGGAGGAAATGATATGAACTTACCAAAAGCATTCGAAGAAAAAATGAAGAACCTGTTAAAGGATGAGTATGAAGATTATATAAAATGTTTTGATGAAGCGCGGCATTACGGGCTTCGTGTGAATACGAACAAGATCACGGTGGAGGAGTTTTTAAAGATCGCTCCGTGGCCGCTTGAGCCGATCCCGTGGATACACAATGGGTTTTACTATGACGGGGAGACGGCGCAGCCGGCAAAGCACCCCTATTATTTTGCCGGGCTGTATTATCTGCAGGAGCCAAGTGCCATGACACCGGCGGACCGCCTGCCCATAGAGCCGGGAGATAAGGTGCTGGATGTCTGTGCGGCCCCGGGAGGCAAGGCGACCGAGCTGGGGGCAAGGCTTAAAGGGGAAGGAGTACTGATCGCCAATGATATCAGCAGTTCCCGGGCAAAAGGGCTTTTAAAGAACCTGGAATTATTTGGGATTGGGAATATGATGGTCTTAAGTGAAGAACCAGGGAAGCTGACGGACTATTTCCATGAGTATTTTGATAAGATCCTGATCGATGCGCCGTGTTCCGGCGAAGGGATGTTCCGCAAGGATAAGAAGATGGTCAGGGCATGGGAAGAACATGGGCCGGAGTTTTTTTCCAAACTCCAGAGAAGCATCATTACCCAGGCGGCAGAGATGTTAAAGCCGGGCGGGATGCTGTTGTATTCTACCTGTACCTTTGATCCGTCAGAGAATGAGCAGACCATCGAATATCTGCTGTCAGAGTATCCTGAGTTTGAGATCTGCCGGATGGAGGACTATGAAGGTTTTGCGGATGGAATGCCGGAGGTTTCCGGCACTAAGGATCCTGACCTTAAGAAGACTGTAAGGATCTTCCCCCATAAGATGCAGGGGGAGGGACATTATCTGGCCCTGCTTAGAAAAGGAAAAGCAGAAGAAAAGCAGGTGTCTGCCAGAGAATTAAAGGGAAATCCGAGAAAGAAAAAACTGCCGGAGGAGCTGGAGGCATTTTTCAGGGATGTGGACTGGGAACTGGATGCATCCCGTCTGGATATCCATGGCGAACGTGTTTACTATATGCCGGAGGGACTTCCGGACCTGAAAGGGGTGCGTTTCCTGCGCTCCGGACTTCTTCTGGGGGAACTTAAGAAGAACCGCTTTGAACCGAGCCAGGCACTTGCGATGTGTCTGAGAAGGGAAGAATACAAAAAGATCCTGAATCTGCCGCTTGCTGATGAACGTGTCGTGAAGTATCTAAAGGGGGATACTCTGGATGTGGAGGACTTAGCGGACAGAAAGGCAAAGGGATGGTATTTAGTCTGCGTGGACGGTTATCCTCTGGGCTTCGGGAAGCTGTCCAACCAGACATTAAAGAATAAATATCTTCCGGGATGGCGCTGGATGGGACAGGGGGCTTATTAAGCCTTCTATAGATGGAGTGAAAAGATGAAGTTAAGACTGGACAAATATCTGGCTGATATGGGGCTTGGAACCCGCAGTGAAGTGAAAAGGGCAATCGCAAAGGGACAGGTCGGCGTCAATGATGTGATCTTGAAAAAGCCGGAGGCAAAGATCGATACACAGACGGACAGAGTATCATATCAAGGGCAGTCTGTCTGCTATGCTGAGTATGAATATTATATGCTGAACAAGCCGGCGGGCGTTGTTTCGGCAACTGAGGATCAAAAGGAACGGACTGTGATCGATCTGATCCACAGTAAGAAGCGCAGGGATCTTTTTCCGGTCGGAAGGCTGGACAAGGATACGGAAGGGCTTCTTCTGATCACCAATGACGGAGCGCTTGCACACCGCCTGCTGTCCCCGAAGAAGCATGTAGATAAGGTCTATTATGCAAAAATCGCAGGGAAAGTGACGGATGAGGATGTAAGGGTATTTGCAGAAGGACTGGATATCGGAGAAGAGAGAAAGACCCTTCCGGCTAAGCTTAAGATCTTGAGATCTGAGGAGCTCTCCGAGATCGAACTGACCATCCGGGAAGGGAAGTTCCATCAGGTAAAGAGGATGTTTCAGGCGGTTGAAAAGGAGGTCCTTTATTTAAAGCGGCTTCGGATGGGAAGCCTTACTCTGGATGAGAGCCTAAAGACGGGGGAATACAGAGAATTGACGAAGGAAGAGATTGAAAAGCTATGTTAGAGAATAAAAAAGCAGTGATATTTGATCTGGATGGTTCCCTGGTTGATTCCATGTGGATCTGGCCGGCTGTGGATGTGGAATATATGAAGAAATACCGACTGACCCCGCCGGAGAGCTTCCACAAGGATATCGAGGGAATGAGTTATACGGAGACGGCACAGTATTTTTTAGATACATTTCCGACTCTGGACTGTACCTTGGATGATGTGCGCAGAGAGTGGATGGAGATGACGATGGAACTGTACACCACAAAGGTGCCTTTAAAAGCCGGGGCCAAAGAATTTCTAGATAAGATGCGTGCCCAAGGTGTGCTGTTAGGAATCGCAACCAGCAACGCAAGAGAATTGGTGGATGCCGTTCTAAAGGCACTGCATATCAAGGAATATTTTTCTTCTGTGCGCACCTCATGCGAGGTGGCAGCAGGAAAGCCTGCACCGGATGTGTATTTAAAGGTGGCAGAGGACCTCAAGGTGAGACCGAAGGACTGCCTTGTTTTTGAGGATGTGGTTAACGGTATCCTGGCGGGTAAGAATGCGGGAATGAGCGTTTGCGCCGTGGATGATGAGTTTTCCAGACCGGATGAGGCCAAGAAGAAGAGAGCCGCGGATTATTTTATCCGTGATTATCATGATATTCAGAATCACACCTATGAAGTCTGCACAGGACACGGCAGAGTGTACAGCGGCAGTTCATTTTGTGTGGGAAAAAAAGCGGCAGAGACCGCTCAATAAGGAGAGACAATGAACAACGCTTTTTTACCATTATGTAAACAGGATATGATCGACCGGGGATGGGATCAGGTGGACTTTGTCTATGTGATCGGAGATGCTTATGTGGACCATCCATCCTTCGGACATGCCATTATCAGCCGGGTGCTTGAGGCTCATGGCTTTCGCGTGGGAATCATTTCACAGCCCGACTGGCGCAGGAAGGAAAGCGTGACCGAATATGGAGAGCCGAGGCTTGGATTCCTTGTCTCGGCAGGGAATATGGATTCCATGGTGAACCATTACTCTGTGTCGAAGAAAAGACGCCGCCAGGATGCATACACACCGGGCGGAGAGATGGGAAAAAGACCTGATTATGCAGCGGTGGTCTACGGCAACCTGATCCGTCAGACCTACAAGAATACGCCGGTCATTTTAGGCGGGATCGAGGCGAGTCTGCGCAGACTCGCACATTATGATTACTGGTCTGATAAGCTGAAGCGCTCGATCCTTCTGGATTCCGGGGCGGATATCATCTCCTATGGCATGGGAGAGCGCTCGATCGTGGAGATCGCGGAGGCTTTGGACTCCGGGATCGCGGTAGAAGATCTGACTTATCTGGACGGCACGGTGGTGAAGACAAAGAGCCTGGACTGCGTCTATGATGCGGTGGTCCTTCCGTCCTATGAGAAGCTTGCCAGGGACAGAAAGGTCTATGCAGAAAGTTTTTATACCCAATACCAGAACACGGATCCTTTTACAGGCAAAAGACTGGTGGAGCCTTATGGGGAACATCTGTATGTGGTGCAGAACCCTCCCTCCAAGCCGCTTGATCAGACGGAAATGGACGATATCTATGCACTGCCTTACAGGAGAGCCTGTCACCCTTCTTATGAAGCAGCGGGCGGCGTTCCGGCGATTGCAGAGATCAAGTTCAGCCTCATCAGCTGCCGGGGCTGTTTCGGAGGCTGTAATTTCTGTGCATTGACCTTCCATCAGGGCCGGATCATCCAGACACGCAGTCATGGATCGCTGCTTGCAGAGGCAGAGCTGTTGACGAAGGAGCCGGATTTTAAAGGTTATATCCACGATGTGGGCGGGCCGACGGCGAACTTCCGCCATCCCTCCTGCAAAAAACAGCTGGAGCATGGGGTGTGTAAGGAGAAACAGTGTCTGTTCCCGCGTCCCTGCAGGAATCTGGATGCGGACCACAGAGATTATGTAGAGCTGCTTCAAAAGCTGAGAAAGATCCCGAAAGTGAAAAAGGTCTTCATCCGTTCGGGAATCCGTTTTGACTATCTGCTTGAGGACAGGAAACAGACCTTTTTAAGAGAGCTTTGTGAGTACCATATCAGCGGCCAGCTAAAGGTCGCACCGGAGCATGTGGCGGATGAGGTGCTTGCGAAGATGGGGAAGCCGGAAAACAGGGTCTATGAGGAGTTTACAAGACAGTTCACGCAGATGAACGAAAAGCTGGGCAGAAAGCAGTATTTGGTGCCCTACCTGATGTCTTCCCATCCTGGCTCTGACATGAAAGCTGCGGTCAAGCTGGCGGAGTACTGCCGTGACCTGGGTTATATGCCGGAGCAGGTGCAGGACTTTTATCCGACACCGTCTACGATCTCCACCTGTATGTACTATACAGGACTTGATCCCCGCACGATGGAGAAGGTCTATGTGCCGAGAAATCCTCATGAGAAAGCACTGCAGAGAGCGTTGATCCAGTACCGGAATCCGGACAATTACGATCTGGTGATGGAGGCGCTGAAAAAGGCGGGACGTATGGATCTGGTCGGATTTGGAGAAAAGTGTCTGATCCGTCCGAGACGCTTTGCAAGTGAGCTTAAGAAGGGCAGTGTCCCCAAAAAGGGAAAAAGCCGTCCGGGCAGTCAGGGAAACAGACAGGCAGACGGGAAACAGACAAAGAGTCAGAAAAAGGGACAGAAAAAGACGATCCGCAGTCTTCAGAAAAAGAAGACAGGACGGTCTTAGTAAAGAAAGAGGTGTCAGGTATGAAGATTGCAATTGTGACAGGTGCTTCTGCGGGGATGGGCAGGGAGTTTGCTCTCCAGATCCCTCATTTCTACAAAAGCTTAGATGAGATATGGGTGATCGCGCGCAGACGTGACAGACTGGCCTCGCTGAGTGAGAGTAAAGAGATGCCTTACCGGATCTTTCAAGGAGATCTGCAAAAAGAGGAGATCTATCAGGACCTGGCCCAGGCTCTTGAGGAGGAGAAACCGGATATCCGTATGCTGGTGAATGCTGCAGGATTCGGTAAAATGGGCTCAGTTAAGGAAATTTCGTACAGGGAACCGGATTCTCAGGCAGAGATGATCGACTTAAACTGCCGGGCTTTGACCAGGATGACGCTGCTCTGCCTGCCTTACATCAGATTCGGCGGGCGTATCGTTAATCTTGCGTCTGCCGCGGCCTTCTGTCCGCAGCCGTCCTTTGCGGTCTATGCAGCCACCAAGTCCTATGTGCTTAGTTTTTCGAGAGCGCTTGGTGCGGAGCTGAAAAGCCAGAGGATTTATGTGACAGCGGTCTGTCCCGGACCGGTGGATACGGAGTTCTTTGATGTCTCAGGCCGTCTCCCGAACATGTGGAAGGATGCCATGATGGCGAACCCGAAAAAGGTAGTCAGAAGAGCCCTCATAGATACAAGGAAGAAAAAGGAGGTCTCCGTATACGGACCTGCGATGAAGGCGGCAAGACTGGGCGCCAAGCTTCTGCCGCACAGGGCAGTCATCAATTTTATTTTTCATAAGCACTAAGAGAATTATAGATAAAATGAGGAGAATTACAACATGAAAAAGGTAATGAAGGGGAATCCGGGATATCTGGAGTATAAGAAGAAAGTGGAGCTTATCCGCACAGTCATTTATTTTGCTATCGTAGCGGCGATCTTTTTCCTGGGATACAGCCAGACCCATACGAAGAAGAATCTGCTGACGATCGTGGCTGTTGTCGGGTGCCTTCCGGCTTCAAAAGCCCTTGTAGGAGTGATCACCCGGTTTCCATACCCCTCCATTGCGGCAATACGGGCAGAGGAGATCCGGAGTAAGACCAGACATATCACTGTGATCTATGACATGATCATCACCAGCCGGGAGAAGGTCATGCCTATGAGCTGCATCGTGTTGTCCGGCAATACGATTTTCGGCTATACGGACAGCGAGAAGGTGGATCTAAAGTATGCGGCGACTCATATCAGAGGAATCCTGAACCAGAATCAGTTTCCGGAGGCTTCTGTGAAAATATTGAATAATTATACCGCTTTTCTGGCCAGGGCAGAAGGACTGGATTCCATCGCTTACGTGGAGAAAAGTGATACAAAGGAATTAGAAGAGAAGATGGCGAATATCATCCTGAATATATCTATGTAGGTCTGATCCTACTGAAATCTTACTTAAAAGCAGCAAAGGAAAGGAACGATCCATGCAGCAGATCATCATCAATGCGAACGAAGCGGGACAGCGGTTAGACAAACTGCTTGCAAAGTATTTAAGCGAGGCACCTAAGAGCTTTCTCTATAAGATGCTCCGCAAGAAAAATATCACACTCAACGGAAAAAAAGCATCTGGAAATGAGAAATTGAATACCGGAGACGAAGTGAAGCTTTTTCTATCCGATGAGACGATCGGGAAGTTTTCAGGCAGCCCTGTTAAGGCGCCTGTCAAAGCTCCGGCTGTAAAACTGGATATCATATATGAGGATGACAACATCTTATTGATCAATAAGCCTGCCGGCATGCTGTCACAGAAAGCGGTGGATTCAGATGTATCGGTGGTGGAACACTTGATCGCCTATCTGCTGTCATCAGGGCAGCTTGACGAGGCGCAGCTGCGTACCTTTAAGCCATCCGTCTGCAACAGGCTGGACCGGAATACCAGTGGTATGATCGCGGCAGGAAAGAGCCTGGCAGGACTGCAGGAGTTAAGCCGCCTTTTTAAAGACAGAACGCTTAGGAAGTACTATCTTTGCCTGGTCAGGGGGCAGGTAGAAGAGTCTTCTTGTATCCGGGGCTACTTAAAAAAGGATGCAAAGACAAACCAGGTTCAGATCCTGCGTCATGAGGAGAAGGACAGCGCCCTGATCGAGACGGAATACAGACCCTTAAAGACCGGGGGCGGTGTTACGCTTTTGGAGGTCCATCTGATCACGGGGAAGACACACCAGATCCGTGCGCATCTGGCTTCGGTGGGGCATCCGATCATAGGGGACTACAAATATGGGGACAGGAAGCTAAATGACAGATACCGGGATGCATATGGGTTAAAGCATCAGCTTTTACATGCTTACCGCCTGGTATTTCCTTCACTTGAGGGGGCGCTTTTTGACCTCTCAGGCAGGGAATTTACTGCCGCTCTTCCTACCCAGTTTAAGATAATAGCACGGGATAAGGGAGTTTTGTAATATGGGAACATGGAATTCCAGAGGGCTTCGCGGCTCTACCTTGGAGGACTTGATCAACCGCACGAATGAGCGGTATGAGGAGATGGGGCTTGCATTGATCCAGAAGATCCCGACCCCCATTACTCCGGTCCGTATCGATAAGGAGCGCCGTCACATTACTCTGGCGTATTTTGATAAGATCAGTACAGTCGATTACATCGGTGCGGTACAGGGAATTCCTGTCTGTTTCGATGCAAAGGAATGCAGTGTGGATACATTTCCGCTGCAGAACGTACATGAGCACCAGATGGTTTTTATGGAAAAATTTGAAAAGCAGGGGGGGATCTCCTTCCTGATCATCTATTACAGCAGCAACAATGAGCTGTACTACATGCGTTTTGAAGAGATTAAGAGATTCTGGGACCGGGCCCGGGAGGGCGGACGCAAGAGTTTTCGGTATGAAGAGCTTAACCCGGATTATTTTATGAAGCTGAAAAATAATTGTTTTGTCCCGTATCTGGATTATATCCAGAAGGATTTGGACGCCAGGGATTGACAATATAGGAGAAACTGCGTATAATTTACAAGGGAATTTAACGTATTAGCACGATAAAGTGAAAGGGCAGTGAAAAATGGAACAGAAATTACATACACCTGAGGGAGTCAGGGATATTTACAATACAGAATGCAAGAAGAAGCTCGCAACCCAGGAGAAGCTGCTGGATGTTCTGCACAGCTACGGATACCAGGATATCCAGACACCTACTTTTGAATATTTTGATGTATTCCGTAAAGAGATCGGAACGATCTCTTCCAGGGAATTATATAAGTTCTTTGACAGAGAAGGGAATACACTGGCATTACGCCCGGATATTACGCCTTCCATAGCAAGGGCAGCCGCTACATTGTTTGAAGGGGAAGATTTCCCCATCCGGTTATGCTATGAGGGAAGTACCTTCATCAACCACTCCAGCTATCAGGGACGGCTCAAGGAGAATACACAGATGGGTGCCGAGCTGATCGGAGCAGACTCACTGGAGGCGGATGCAGAGATGCTGGCTATGGTCGTGGACGGCCTGAAAAAAGTCGGGCTGGAGGAATTCCAGGTCAATATCGGACATGTGGATTTCATTCAGAGTCTGATGGATGCAGCCGGTCTGGATGATGAAAGCAAGGCGGAGGTCCACCATCTGATTACGAACAGGAACTATTTTGGGGTTGAGGAGGTCCTGGACAATCAGGAGGTGGAAGGACATATCAAGGAGGCATTTCAGGTGCTGCCGGAGCTGATGGGCGGTGTGGAGGTCCTGGAGCAGGCTTTAAAGGCCGCTCCAACGATCAGCGCTAAGCTGGCGATCACCCATTTAAAGGAGATGTATGAGCTGCTGACGCTTTACGGGGTACAGGATCACATCAGCTTTGATTTGAGCATGAGCGGAAGCTATGGATACTATACGGGGATCATTTTCCGTGCCTATACATATGGAACCGGAGATGCCATCGTGAGGGGCGGCCGCTATGACCAGCTTCTTGAGAAGTTTGGTAAGAATACCCCTTCCATCGGATTTGCGATCATCGTGGATGAGCTGATGAGTGCTCTGAGCCGTCAGAAGATTGCAGTGGAGGTCAGCCATACCCACCTGATCGTCTACACTGAGGCAACGCAGAAATGGGCAGTTTCTCTGGCAAAAAATTTCCGTGGAAAGGGAAAATATGTGGAGATGCATAAACGTGGTGACGGCAAGGAAAAGGAAGCCTATTTGGAATACGGAAAACGCACCCAGGCGGTGAGCATGCTGTATTTAAAGGATGATCTGACAATTGAGATGGTCAACCTAAGGACCGGAGAAGAAAAGCAGATCAATGCGGGAAAAAGAAAATAGAGGAAGCAGAATATGAGATATTTAACATTTGCCCTGACAAAGGGGCGGCTGGCTAGTAAGACATTGGATATGTTGGAGAAACTGGGAATTACCTGTGAGGAAATGAAGGATAAGAGTTCCCGGAAACTGATTTTTGTTAATGAGGAATTAAAGCTCAAGTTTTTCCTGGCAAAAGGCCCGGATGTGCCGACTTACGTGGAATACGGCGCAGCAGACATCGGAGTGGTCGGGAAGGACACGATCGTTGAGGAAGGACGCAAGGTACATGAGGTCTTGGACCTCGGTTTTGGAAAGTGCAGGATGTGTGTGTGCGGGCATGAGGATGCGGCAGAGCTGTTAAAGCACCATGAGCTGATCCGTGTTGCGACCAAATATCCGAATATTGCAAAGGACTATTTCTATAATAAGAAGCACCAGACCGTGGAGATCATCAAGATGAACGGCTCTATCGAGCTGGCACCGATCGTGGGACTTTCTGAGGTGATCGTAGATATCGTGGAGACAGGGTCCACCCTGAAGGAAAACGGACTGGTCGTACTGGAGGAGGTATGTCCGCTTTCTGCGCGCATGATCGTCAATCCAGTCAGCATGAGGATGGAGAATGACAGGATCAGGGAGTTGATCATGAATCTGAGAAAATTACTACAGGAGGAAGGATAATGCGGATCGAGAAATTAGATGAAAGCACAAAAAAGAACCTGCTGGATGACTTATTAAAGCGCAGTCCCAATAACTACGGACAGTATGAGGCCAGCGTCCGCGGGATTCTGGATGAGGTGAAGGAAAAGGGCGATGAAGCCGTATTTGCTTATACAGAGAAGTTTGACAAGGCTAAGGTGGATGCCTCTACGATCCTTGTGACAGAGGAGGAGATCAAAGAGGCGTATGCCCAGGTAGAGGACTCCCTGCTTGAGATCATCCGAAAGTCTTTGAAGAATATTGAAGCGTACCATGCAAAACAGATGCAGTACAGCTGGTTTGACAGCAAGCCCGACGGGACACTCCTTGGACAGAAGGTGACGGCACTCCAGCGGGTGGGAGTCTATGTGCCGGGTGGAAAGGCTGTTTATCCGTCCTCCGTGCTGATGAATATCATGCCTGCTAAGGTGGCAGGAGTGGACGAGATCATCATGACTACCCCTCCGGGAAAAGACGGGAAGGTGAACCCGACTACGCTGGTGGCAGCGAAGGAAGCCGGTGCGACGGCAGTCTATAAAGTGGGTGGTGCTCAGGCGATCGCGGCTCTGGCTTATGGTACAGAGAGCATTCCAAAGGTGGATAAGATCGTAGGACCCGGCAATATTTATGTTGCACTCGCTAAAAAGGCTGTTTATGGCCATGTCAGCATCGATTCCATCGCAGGGCCGAGTGAGATCCTGGTGCTTGCAGATGAGACTGCGAACCCGAGATATGTGGCGGCTGATCTGCTCTCTCAGGCAGAGCATGATGAGCTGGCATCCGCGATCCTGGTCACCACGAGCGAGGAGCTGGCAGAGAAGGTTTCTGCACAGGTCGAGGCATTTGTGAAAGAGCTTTCCAGAGGGGAGATCATTCAGAAATCCCTGGATAATTATGGTCATATTCTGGTGGCAGAGACCATGGAGGCGGCCATTGAGGCGGCCAATGAGATCGCATCAGAGCATTTGGAGATCGTAACGAAGGATCCTTATCAGGTCATGATGAAGATCCGCAATGCGGGAGCCATATTCTTAGGAGAATACTCAAGCGAGCCTTTGGGGGATTACTTCGCAGGACCGAACCATGTCCTTCCGACGAATGGAACAGCCAAGTTTTTCTCCCCATTGTCTGTAGATGATTTCATCAAGAAATCCAGTATTATCGCATATTCTAAAGAGGCATTGGAAGCGGTTCACCTGGATATTGAGAAATTTGCCGAGGCAGAGCAGCTGACTGCCCATGCAAATTCTATCAAGGTACGGTTTGAAGAAAAATAACAGAACGGGCGGTTACAAAAGACAGGAGGTATGTATGATGGACAGGACCGGCAGTTGTATGCGTAAGACGAAAGAAACAGAGATCACTCTGACCATTTGTCTGGATGGGAGAGGAAACAACCAGATCGACACAGGAATCGCCTTTTTCGATCATATGCTGGATGGCTTTGCCAGACATGGGCTGTTTGATCTGGAGGTAGAGGTGAAAGGTGACCTGGATGTGGACTGCCATCATACAGTCGAGGATACAGGCATCGTCCTGGGTCAGGCCATCGCGAATGCATTGGGAGATAAGGCCGGGATCAAGAGATACGGCAGCTTCCTTCTTCCCATGGACGAGACGCTGGCACTTTGCGCTGTGGACCTTTCCGGGCGCCCCTATCTGAAATACAGTGCACCTTTTACAGCAGAGCACTTGGGCGGCCTGGATACGGAGATGATCAGGGAATTCTTTTATGCCGTGTCTTACAGTGCGGCAATGAATCTCCATCTAAAGATCATGGAAGAGGGCAATAACCACCATATGGCAGAGGCATTGTTTAAAGCATTCGGAAAAGCACTGGATATGGCGACCATGGAGGAGCCGAGAATGAAAGAGGTGTGGTCCACGAAGGGCAGCCTTTAAAGGAGAGATGATAAATGAGCTATAAGAGATTGACCCCCTGCATCCTGATCGATGGAGGGAAAGCTGTAAAATGGTTTGACGATAAAGAAGTGATCGCGGAGGACGTGGTTTCCCTCGCGAAGCAGTATGGTGAGATGGGTGCGGATGAGCTGATTATTTTTGATCTGTCCAACTCAGATGAAGAGCATGAAGAGGCGATCGACCTGATGAAGAAAATCAACCGGGTCATCAGTATCCCCATGGTGGCAGGCGGCAATATCCGCAGGCAGGAGGATGTCAAAAAGATCCTGTATGCAGGGGCAAAGCGCGCTATGCTGAACTTTTCCAAGCACTTATCCATCGAACTGATCGAAGAGGTTTCTAAACGCTTCGGAAAAGAGAGGATCGCCGTATCCCTGAATGATTTTGATGCTCTGTTCAAGCAGCAGCATTTGATCGAGGAATACAGTACAGAGATTATTTTCATGCACAGACTGGACTTAAACTCTGTCATGAATGTAACACAGATCCCGTGTGTTGTCGTGACAGATACGATGGAGCAGGAAGAGATCTTAAAGATCCTTAAATGTGACGGTGTGAAGGGCGTATCCGGCATGTTCATCAGCCAGAAGGAGATGGATTTCAATTATTTCAAGGATATCTGCACTGAAGAAGGGATCAAGATGACCTCCTTTGAGAGCATGATGGATTTCTCTGAGTTTAAGCTGAATTCAGACGGGCTGCTGCCGGTCATCGTACAGGATTATAAAACAAATGAGGTGCTGATGATGGCCTATATGAACGAGGAGGCCTTTGAGCACACCGTAAAATCAGGAAGGATGACTTATTACAGCAGGAGCAGGAAAGAGCAGTGGGTGAAGGGCGAGACTTCCGGGCACTATCAGTATGTGAAGACTCTGACCATCGACTGCGATAAGGATACTCTTCTTGCAAAAGTAGAACAGGTCGGGGCGGCCTGCCACACGGGCAGCCATACCTGTTTCTTCCAGCCTATCGTGGGCAGTGATTATGATGCTAAGAACCCGCTCCAGGTCTTCGAGTCCGTATATGCCACGATCATGGACCGGAAGCAGAATCCAAAGGAAGGCTCTTATACCAATTATCTGTTCGATAAAGGAATTGACAAGATCCTTAAAAAGGTCGGGGAAGAGGCGACAGAGATCGTCATCGCTGCGAAGAACCCCAATCCTGAGGAGATCAAATATGAGATGTCAGACTTTTTATATCACGCCATGGTCCTGATGGTAGAGCGCGGGATCACCTGGGAGGATATTACGAACGAGCTGGCGGACCGATAGTTCTAGCACGGACACGAAAGGCATATGATATGGTAAACGTATCATATGCCTTTTTCAAAACCAAAGGGGGTACCGTATATGAACGATTCAGAAGCACGGCGCCGTGAACTTCTGCGCCAGACAAGGAAATTATATAACGAGGACGGCTTCATTCCTGCAGTCCATCCCAGATACGGGAATATCTACCATGATCTTTATGATGACGGAACGAACCAGCAGCCCAGAGGCAGTTTTTTCTTCAGGCTGTCTTTGGGGATCCTCTGCTTTATCTGCTATGTCTGGGTGGATTATGGGAAGATCACCGTAGCAGATGTAAGCAGTGAGAAAATCGTGAACCAGATTGAGAAACAGACGGATCTGAAAGATATCAAGGAGGTTTGGAAGAACCTTTAAAAGAACCTTTAGGAAAAGAGGAAAGGGGTAACTACCAATGAAAACAGCAATCATTTGCCCAAAGACATTTGTGCCCAAAATGGAGCATTTGATCCCGGAGTTTGACAGCATTCATTTTGATTTCCTGCTATATGAAAAATATGAGGACGTTGCCGAAATCGTACGAAGCAGGCAGAAGAACTACGACGGGCTTCTATTCTCGGGGCTGATCTCCTATTATATAGCCAAGGATTACCTGGACAGCAGCACACTGTATGAGATTCTGCCCCGTTATGAGGGGGAAATGATGTCTGTCCTGTTAAAAATCAGCTTAATGGGGTATGATATCCAGCGGGTGAGCTTTGACACATATCCCAGGAAGATCATTCAGGAGGCGCTCAGTGAGGTCGGGATCTTTAAAAACCTGGACGAGATCGTAGGGATGAAGGAAGCGTATGACGATTACCAGAGCAACCAGATGATCTATCATTTCCATAAAAAAGCTTATGAAGAGAAACGCGTGGATATCTGCGTCACAACACATAATGAGGTGGCAAGGCTTCTTCTTGGTGACAATATTCCCTGTGTGAAGAGCGAACGTACCTGCGAAACGGTCAGGTCTGCGATCCGCCGTCTGGAACAGCGCTATATGGACGCACACAATACACCGAAGGATATCGCTGTTTTATGCCTGCATATGCCAGCGGAGGTCTCTCTGGGGAATCTTGCGAACTACGAATACCAATATCTTGTGGACCGCATGAAGGTGATGGAGCAGATCTACCTCTTTGCCCAGCAGATCGAGGCCGCAGTGGTGGAGGGCAGCAACCGTAATGTGTATCTCTTTACGACCAAGAAGGTACTCGTGGAGGTGACAAAGCATTACACGAACCTGATGTTTTTGGAACAGTTAAAGAATAAGATCTTCTGCCGGATCGCAGTCGGCATCGGATATGGCGCGACCATGTTTGAGGCAAAAAAGAATGCACTTTCAGCTCTGGAGTATTCGATCCAGTATGACCACAGCGTCATCTTTATTGCGCACGGGGAGGGACGGATCGCGGGGCCCATCGAGCCGAATGAGAGCAAGGCGGCAAAGACTCTGCTTGCGGAGGAGAAGCTGGAGCAGATCTCCATTGACAGCGGAGTCAGCATGAAGTATCTGTTAAAGATCAAGGGAATGATGGAAAAGTACAAGAAGAATACATTTACATCGAAGGAGCTGGCTGAATACTGCGGAGTTTCAGTCAGGAATGTGGACCGCGTCATAGAAAAACTGATGAGCAGCGGATATGCCTGTATCTCCGGTATGAGAAATCAGGCGGAAACAGGAAGGCCAAGCAGAATTCTGATATTTTACTTATAGTTTCAGAATTCTGGATAAACAGAGTTTTGGACAAGTTAAAGATATTTTATAGCTCTTTATTTTTATTTATAATCTAATTATATAAAAAATGAGGAGGAATTGAAATGAGTAAGACAAAGGAGAAGAAGGAGAGAGTAAAGAAAAAACCTACGACGGCCCAGGCGCTGTTCCCCATTATTTTCATGTTCGTAATCCTGGCAGTGGGATATGGCTATCTAGGGTTAAAGACAGAATTCCTGATGATTCTGGCAGGACTTGTGGCAGGAGTTATGGCATATTATCTGGGATTTGACTGGAAAGAGATGCTGGATGCCATCATTGAGAAGATCGCAAGCGCACTGCCCGCAACATTGATCCTGTGGTCTGTGGGTCTGCTGATCGGCGGTCTGATGTTCTGCGGAGCTGTGCCTATGATTATTTATTATGGTGTACAGATCGTAAATCCGAAATTCATGCTTGTAACCGCATTTTTTGCATCTGCGATCCTATCTGTCGTAACAGGGACTTCCTGGGGTGCGGCCGGAACGATCGGTGTGGCTATGATGGGAATTGCAGGTGGCTTGGGAGTTTCCCTTCCGGCGACTGCAGGAGCAGTTGTATCCGGAGCATTTTTCGGAGATAAGCTCTCCCCGCTGTCTGATACGACAAACCTGGCGCCGATGGCTGCAGGAAGTGAATTGTATGAGCATATCGCGCATATGCTGTATACAACCATTCCTGCCACAATAGTTTCTCTGGCAGTGTATTTTGTGGTTGGTTTAAAGACTACAGGTTCATTAGTTACACCGGAGAGTGTTCAGCTTATGATGGACCAGTTAGATGAAATGTTCGTGTTCAATCCGATCATCCTGCTGCCGTTTGTACTGGTCATCGCAGGATCATTCCTGAAATGGCCGACGATTCCTACGATGGTAGGCTCCAGCTTTTTATGTATCATCCTTGGTATCACAGTACAGGGATTTTCACTGGTAAATGGAACTACAGCCCTGATCTCAGGATTTGACCTGAGCATGACAGGCTTCACAGGGGAGGCATCTGCAGAGGTCATCAAGCTGATCAACCGGGGCGGTGTCACTTCGGTTACAGGAACCACAGTCCTGATCTTCTGTGCCATGGGATTTGCCGGAATCATCAGTGTATCCGGTATGCTGGACAAGGTGCTGGAACTGCTGTTAAAGAAGGTAAAATCTACAGTAGGCCTGATCGGTTCTACGATTGCAGCATGCTTTACCGTAGCCCTGACAACAGGAAGCTCCTATCTGACCATCCTGGTTCCGGGAGAGTTGTTCAAGGATGCTTTTAAGAAACGTGGACTGGCAGCCAAGAACCTTTCCAGAACACTGGAGGATTCAGGAACCGTGCTTGTACCGCTTGTACCGTGGTCCGCGGCCGGAGCTTATATGGCAGTTACTCTCGGAGTCGATACCGTGAAGTATCTTCCATGGGCGATCATGAACTACACAGGAATCGTTATGGCGATCATTCTTGCGGTCACCGGATTTGGGATCGCTAAGATCAAACCAGGAGAAGAGGAGTCTTAAGATATGTTGATAATCAGAAATGTTGATGTTTATTCCCCGGCACACGAAGGGAAGAAAGATGTTCTGGTCTGTGATGACAAGATCGAATGGATCGCGGATTCAATCCCCGAGCTGCCTGACCGTTGCCGGGTGATCGACGGGGAGGGGCTGACCCTTATCCCCGGTCTGATCGATAATCATGTTCATGTGACCGGAGGTGGGGGAGAAGGGAGCTTCTTCACGAGAACACCGGAGATCCAGCTTTCCGAGCTTTTGGAAAATGGGATCACCACGGTCATGGGACTGATCGGTACAGACGGGATGACCAGAAGTGCGGAGAACCTTTATGCCAAGACAAAAGCACTGAATGAGGAAGGGATCACCGCTTATATGTTTACCGGAGCTTACGGGCATCCGGGGCCTACGATCACCGGAGAAGCAGACCGGGATATCGTCTTTATCGATGAAGTGCTGGGCTTAAAGCTGGCGATCTCAGATCACCGTGCGCCGAATGTTTCACTGGATGAGCTGATCCGGATTGCAAGCAAGACACGTGTAGCAGGGATGCTGAGCGGAAAACCAGGTGTTATCGTTCTTCATATGGGTGATGCAAAAAGCAGGCTTAAGCCGGTCTTTCAGGCAGTAGAAGAGACGGCGATCCCGATCAAGATCTTCCGTCCGACACATGTGAACCGAAATCCGGAACTTCTGGAAGAGGGTTACGAGCTCATTCAAAAGGGCGGATATATCGATCTGACCTGTGGAACAAAGGGACAGCCGAATCCGGGGGACTGTGTGGTGGAGGCAAAGAAACGCGGCCTGCCGCTTGACCATATTACATTCAGTTCAGACGGACATGGAAGCTGGTCAAATTACGCGCCTGACGGATCACTTCTGGAAATCGGAGTCTCCGGGGTCGCAAGTATTTACAAAGAAATCAAACGCATGGTGCAGGAACTGGGAATGGGCCTGGATGAGGTCCTTCCATATCTGACCACCAATGTATCGAAGGGAATGAATCTCTATCCTCAGAAAGGATGTATTACGGAGGGGGCGGATGCAGATATGCTCCTGATCAATAAAGAGATGGATATCGATACTGTGATTGCAAAAGGAAATGTGATGATGAGCGGCAAAGAGCTGCTGCGTAAGGGAACTTACGAGAAATAGGTCTTTCTTAGGTGATGAAGTATTGGTAACCGATAATTATGATAAAGGTTATAGAGTCCTGAACAGTGAGTTGTTCAGGACTTTTTAAATAGATGGTATGATTTGATTTCTGTTTCTGGTATAATATATTGTAAATGAAATGCTAGATATAGAAGGAGGTCACATTCCATGGGGATCTACTTAGACAGTAAAACTGCTTATACATTATATAATGATGAAGTGAATAAGCCTTACTTTGTAGATAAATCACTGTTATTAAAGGAACTGTTTCCACTGGTAAAAGAAGGGGGAAACTATATCTGTATCACACGCCCCCGCCGGTTTGGAAAAACGGTGATGGCAAATATGATTGCGTCATTCTTCACCAGAGCATGTGATGCAGGTACATTGTTTGAACCGCTTAAGATCTCGCAGGAAGAGGGGTATTCTGATTTCTTGAATCAATACCCGGTGATTCATATTTCTTTTAATGATACGGCTGGGTCTAACATTACCTATGAGCAATATATCAGGCGGATCGAAAAGCGCCTGGTCAGGGATTTGATGAAAGCATATCCTGAAATCGAACTGGAAGATGAGGAATTTGCAGTGGATGTCCTGATGCAGATATATGCGGAAGACGATACCGCACGTTTTATTTTCATATTAGATGAATGGGACTATATTTTCCATCAGGATTTTGTCACAGAAGCGGACAAAAAGGAATATCTTACGTTCTTAAGAAGCCTTCTAAAGGACCGTCCCTATGTGCTCCTTGCTTATATGACCGGGATCCTGCCGATCGCCAAGTATTCCAGTGGATCTGAACTGAATATGTTCGCAGAGTTTACAATGGCTGCTGAAGAACGATTTTCGGATTATTTTGGTTTTACCGAAAAAGAGGTAGATGACCTGTTTGAACGTTATCAGAAGAAAAACCATTTATCTCAGGAAGTAACGAGGGAGGCGTTGAAATATTGGTATGACGGTTATCATACGTTTTCAGGCGGCCGGTTGTATAATCCACGATCTGTAGTAATGTCCTTATGGAATAATAATCTTGGAAATTACTGGACCTCCTCCGGACCGTATGATGAGATCTACTACTATATTGAGAATAATATTGATGCAGTACGTGATGATCTGGCAGTTATGGTTTCCGGCAGGGAGGTACCTGTCAAGATCCGGGAATATGCAGCCACATCCCAGAATCTATCGACAAGAGAAGAAATCTTTTCAGCTATGGTTGTATATGGCTTCTTAAGCTATGAGAATGGCCGAGTATCTATCCCTAATAAGGAGTTGATGGATAGGTTTGCGGATATGCTGCAAAAGGAAAAATCATTGGGATATGTGTACCAGCTGGCAAAGGAGTCTGGCCGGATGTTAACGGCTACTCTGAATGGAGATACTCAGACCATGACGGAGATTCTGGAGCTGGCCCATGATACAGAAGCCCCATTGTTAAACTATAATAATGAAACAGAATTGACGGCGGTGGTAAATCTCGTTTACCTGGCGGCCCGTGACATGTATCGTGTGGAACGTGAGGACAAGGCTGGGAAGGGATTTGTAGATTTCATTTTTTATCCGGTAGTGGACAGGAGTGCAGACTGCATTATCTTAGAGCTTAAGGTCGGTCATACTCCGGAAGAGGCAATACATCAGATCCGGGGAAAAAATTATGCTCTCCGTTTTCAGGGAAAATTAGGGGAAAAGTCGAAGTATACGGGCAGGATCCTGGCAGTGGGGATCAGCTATGACAAAGAGAAGAAGAGGTATCTATGTAAAATTGAGGTTCTTAAGTAAAGAAGGGACGGTTTTTTATGAATATTCATTCGTAGAAGGCCGTCTCTTTTTGCGGCAGGACAAAAATAAGAGTATATTTTTTGTCCTGTGCCGGCTATACGGAAAATTTACGCCTAATTTTATGAGCCGTATTGGATAATTATAGAAAAGTATTCATTCGTAAGGCCGGATATAATGATTATAAAACTTAAAAATAAGATAAGAAAAGGAGAAGTCACATGTTAGAGACAATCACAGATATCAAAAATCGCAGAAGCTGTAAAGAGTATAAACCGGAACAGATTACAGAGGAGGAGTTACTTACTGTATTGGAAGCTGGTATGAACGCCCCTTCTGGTGGAAATAAGCAGTCTCCTATATTTATTGCAGTGCAGAATCAAAAGTGGATCAAAAAGCTTTGCAGGCTGAATGCAGAGATTGCCGGAGCACCGGAAGGATTCGATGTATTCTACGGGGCTCCAACTATCATACTTGTTCTTGCGCGAAAAGATGCTCCTACAGCGGTAGAGGATGCAAGCCTCTGCCTCGGCAACATGTTCAATGCTGCATATGCACTGGGACTGGGTTCACGCTGGATCAATCGTATCCGGGAGACTTTCGAGACAGAACTAGGGAAAGAACTGCTGAAAGAAGCAGGATATGAGGACGAGTATATCGGTGTAGGTTCTTGTATTCTTGGCTATCCGGCCAACGGATTCCCAAGTGCGATCGAAAGAAAGGCAGATTATTATAAAATTATCAAATAGATTACTTTACATTTTTAGAGAAATGTTTTACTGTATTACTGAATATAGGTAACAGCATACAATAGGCTAAAAAGAGGAGTATCATGAGTGAGAAGCGAAAACTAATGCAGTTTTTTTTCCTGACAGAAGGGGGAATCTCGACGCATTATCATCAGAACCTGGAACTGTTTTATACATTAAATGGTGTGTTAAGGGTTACGATTGATGATGTAGAATACGAGATGAAAAAAGGAGATATCATTCTGGTCAATGCAAATAAAAGGCATATGATGGAAGGAAACGAGGATGTTCTGGGAGCAAGATTCGAGATTGATTTCCACCAGCTGGCTGAATTGATGGGATCTATGCACCTTCTGTTCTGGTGCAATACAATTGCGGATAAGAATACTGCGTATGCACAGCTTCGTAAAGTACTGGATCAGATCCTGTCACGCTATTTTGAGAAGGATAGTCTGGGTGCTTTACATTTAAACTCGTTATACTATGAGGCATTACATATTTTAACAAGTAATTTTCTTGTAAAAGCGGATGATGCCAGGCTGCACCTGGAGGATTCACCGGAGCGGATGAGGATTCAGCAGATACAGAACTATATACAGACCAATTATCAGAGTGAGATCAGCTTAAATGATCTGGCAGACCGGCTGTATCTTTCTAATGCGTATTTATCCAAATATGTAAAGAAGCATTTTGGATTAACTTTTATGGAGTATCTGAATAATGTACGTCTGTTTCATGCAGTGGACGAATTATTATATTCAGACAAGAATATTACGCGGGTAGCGTTGGATAATGGATTCCCCACATCTGCGGCTTTTACAAAAGCATTTCGGAATATGTATCATGAGTCCCCCAGTGAATATCGGAAACGGGTGAAGGAAAAGATAAGTCCGGGAAAAAGCTGGCTGGATCTGACAGAAGATGAGGAGGAACGGATTCAGAAATATCTCCATCTGCGGGAAGCAAAGGAGGAAAAACAGCCACAATATACAGAAGCGCTGGAGGTTGATGTACAGGAGGTGGACCATATACTGTCAGATGCCTTTAAAGCGGTCTGTATAGGTGAGGCCAGTCTGATCCTGCAGTCTGAGGTACAGAAGCAGTTACAGGAGCTGCAGCGTGAGACCGGGATCAAGTATGCAAGGATATGGAATTTGTTCTCAAAAGATATGAATTTTGAGGAGGGAAGAGGCTGGAATTTTCAGAGAATAGACCGGGTTCTGGATTTCCTTTTGGAGAATCACATGAAACCATATCTGGAGATGGGGGTCAAGCAGACAGTATTCATGTACTCTCCGGATAAGGTTTTAAAGGAGAGTATAAAGGAAGATATTTTTTATGTAGAAGGGTATGAAAAAATTGTAAAGACCCTGATCGCACATCTGTTGAACCGATATGGGGTGGAGGAGATTGAAACATGGTATTTTGAATGCTGGCACCATCCCAGGATTTCAATCAAAGAAGGGATATACTATGATTATTTCGAAACATTATATCGTACATTAAAATCAGTGTCCGAAAAAATCAAGGTCGGAGGCGCGGGTTTTATATTGGGATATGAGACTCTGGAATATCATACAATTTTCCCGGTTTGGAAGAAGCGCAAAATACTGCCGGATTTTCTTTCTTTTTATTCCTATCAGTATATTGCGATTATGGAGGACGGTCAGTGGTATGGCCGCAAATCCATCGATAGTGATTATATGAAAAATCAGATGGAGATATTAAAAGAGTACCTAAGTGCAAATGATTTCCAGGTGCCAAAGCTGCATATCAGTGAATGGAATTTTACTATTTCTAACCGTAATGTATTAAATGACAGCTGTGAACAAGGAGCGTATGTCTTAAAAAACTGTATTGATATGGAAGGCAGTGTGGATTTTATGGCTTATTGGCATGCACTGGATATGTATTCAGATTATTACGATGTGAATCAGATCCTGCATGGGGATTCCGGAATGATCTCCAGTGACGGAATTCGAAAGCCAGCGTTCTATGCTTATGTATTTCTAAACCGCCTGCTCCCCAATGTGCTGAAAAAAGACCGGCACTTTATCGTGACCGGAGATGGACGGGACAATTATGCGATTGCCTGCCATAATTTTAAGAAATTGTCATCACAGTATGTATTTTGGGAAGAGAGCGAAATACAGATCGAAGAATTGGATCATTATGTGGAGGATACAGAAGCTCTGCAGCTCACAATTTCCCTGAAAAATGTAAAAATTGGGCAGTATACGATAAAAAGCCATTTCGTGAATCAGGAAAGCGGCAGTGTGCAGGATATATGGAAGCGTCTTAGATATGGAAAAGATCTTCTGAAAGATGAGATGAATTACTTAAAGAGCGCTGCGATTCCAAGGATGGAAATCAAAACAACGGAGGTTACGGATGGAAAATTAAAACTGGATATAGGCTTACAGAATCAGGAGATCCGTCTGGTGGAGATCCAATATCTCTATACGATATAAATGCTGCTCCGATATGCTGCCAAGAGGAGCTGTAAACCGCCCGCAGGGCATGTGCTACGGTATACCATAAGGTATACCGTATTTTGTTTTTAGAAAACGGGGGAAGGACAAGAAAGATGCTATATTTCTTGTCCTTTTTCCTTTTGTTAAAAAAACAACAACAAGAACTTTATGTGATATAGGAATATCAGAAGAAAGCATAAAAACAACAATACAGGTAAACTAAGACCATCAAAAACAGCAAGGAGGAAGTATAAGAAAGTATGAAAGATTTCTTTTGGAAAGGGAATCAAACAAGTAAAATGAGAGTGAAGGTTTGGAGGAGACTATGAAAGAACAAAAATTAAATGCTTATGGCATGACGCCGCTGACAACAAAACATTATCTTGTGTATGGATTGGGAAACTTCGCATCGCAGCTGTCTTGGACGATGGTAAGCACATATTTGTCTATTTTCTATACAGATGTATTTGGCCTCGGAACAGGGGCAGTAGCGCTGCTGATGCTGATCGCCAAGGTCTGGGACGGGCTCAATAATCCGATGATGGGAACCTTGATGGAGCGTACCCATACAAAATATGGAAGATTCAGGCCCTATATTTTTGTGGGAGCGATCTTTCTTGTAATATTTACGGTATTGACATTTTCGGTGCCAAGATTCAGTGAACCTGCGAAACTGGTGTATGCTTATGTTACATACATTGGCCTGGGGATGTCCTATACAGTGACGAATGTACCGTATACAGCACTTCCTGTAGCTATGACCCGTGATCCCAAGGAAATCAATAAATTGAATGCTGCTCAGATGATGGGAATGACGATCGGGCAGATTGTCCTGAATCTGACCGTCTTAAAGCTGGTCTTATGGTTTGGAAAAGGAGATCAGGCAGCAGGATATCATTCAACTGCGATCCTTCTTGCGTTAATCGCCCTGCCGATGTTCTGGGCTGTTGCAATTCTGTCGAAAGAGAGAATTACTGTAAAGAAAGAGGATCAGGGAAAAGTCATCGATGGCTTAAAGCTTGTGTTTAGAAATAAAAATCTTATGTGTGCGATCATGTACAGCTTTTTCAATATGTTTGGAATACTCGGACGTATTTCAGTAGCAGTATATTTTTATATGTACTGTGTACAGAATTTCACTTACATCACTATTTTTATGATGATGCAGATGATCGTCGGGACGCTGGTCATGCCATTTGCACCGAAAGCAGTAGGAAAGTATGGGAAAAGAAATGTAGCCATCGTTTCCATGATCATTCAGGGCGGTGCGCTGATCATCATGTTCTTTGGTCCGTATGAAAATCTGGTGTTTGACTTTGTCATGCTGTTTATTTACGGACTTGGATATATCGCAGGCCCTGCCGGATCAGGTATGATCGTAGATGCGATTGATGATTTCGATGATAAGTATGGATATCGTAATGATGGGATGGCATTTTCTTTTAATGGAACGGGAATTAAGATCGCAACTGCAATTGCAAATTCATTGTTCCTGGTCGTGATGGGAGCCTATGGCTATGTAGGCGGTGGAGAGATCACGCCTCATGTCCAGAATGGTATCAACATTGCTGCCAATCTGCTTCCGGGAATAGTATTCTTTATCGGAATCATTCCGCTTCTTATGTATAAGCTGGATAAGCCGGGATATATGGATGAAGTAAGAGCAAGGCTGACAGAACGGGATAAGAAGAAGCATACGATTGAAACAGCGGAGACAGAAGAATAAGAAAAAGCGTGACTGCCCAAAATGCCGGTTTTCCTTTTCTGTATAGAGGCCGCATGATACGGCTGCGTTCCCGGACACCAGAGTTCCTGATTGCAAAAATCTATACAAAAGAATATAATAGTGTATGAAATTGATGGAACGAAAGAGGGGCCATAGAATGAATGTTTTGCAGAATTTAACGGCATTTTATAATCAGCTTGCACCAGACAGTACATATCGGAATGTATGCAGGGGAATCCTGGAGCATTTGGACGAGGCGGCAGCAGGTACCATATATGATTTGGCAGAATTGACAAACTCCTCCAGAACGACAATCTGGAGGATGATACAGAAATTAGGATATGAGTCATTCACTGATTTTCATCACGAATTGAAACGGGCAGTGAAGAATTATACATATTACAACCGGATTCTTCCCGCAGAAGAATGTACAGATATTAATCATGTAAAGAAAGCATTATTAGAACAAATGAGAAATGCGCATGAATTCATGGAAAATAATCTGGAGCCTGATATGGTGGAACGTTTGTCAGAACAGCTGTATGAAGCTGATAAGGTGCGGTTTTATTCTCCCTTTCAAAGCAGCTCTATCTATTCCCTCCAGCAGAATCTGGCAATGAGTGGTGTTGAGACAGCCTACTATTGTCTCCTGCCGGAGATTCTTAAGGACAGTCAGCAATTAACGGAAAAGAGTATTGTTTTTATTAATACGATTGAACACGCAGAGACAATGGATCTGCGGGATATGTTTTGGCAGATCAAGCAGAAAGGGGCGACTATTCTGGGGATCGCATCAGAAAAATCTAAGTATGCCGGGTATATCGATCAGAATATCATCGAAGGTAAGCACAGAAATGTGGTGGAAGGAGTGATGATTTTTGATATGTTTTTCTATATGCTCAGTGAGGTATATCGTATGAAGTATATTGATGAAGTATACGAATAAAGGATAAGGATTCGAAGAAAAGGGAGTCTGGTTTCAAATTTGAAACCAGACTCCCTTTTTCTGAACTTATTGTACGGGAAACGGAAAATCGAACCGAAAGCAGTACGCAGCAAATATCAATAAATAGTATCATAAATCTAACATAAAAATGAAGGAGGAAACACAATGAAAGATTATAGCTTATGTATTGATCTGCTGTATCTGGAATTTGGCAAGAATGGTCCGATTTTTTCTGATACAGAAAAACTGCTCGCCGGAATGGAGCTGGCTAAAAAAACCGGTTATAAGACGGTGGAATTTTGGGATTGGGCTACCAGAGATTATAAAAGGCTTCTGGAGAAGAAACAGGAATTGGGGCTGAATGTCAGTGCAATTTGTGCAAAAGACCGGGGAACCTTAACGGATCCGCAGACTTTCGATTCAGCGCTTAAGGGGCTTGAGGATAGCATTGAAGCTGCGAAGCAGTTCGAATGCCCCAATATCATCATCACAGCAGATCCGAATCCTGCAATTGACCGTGATACCGCGCATAAGAATATCGTGGAAGGACTGAAAAAAATGGCTCCGCTTGCAGAAGCCGCAGGGGTAACACTTGTACTGGAACCTATTTCAGGATCCTCCTATTTTGTAGATTCAAAAGAAGCATTTGAAGTTTTGAAAGAAGTGGGGAGTAAAAACGTAAAATTATTATATGATATTTTCCATTATCAGCTTATGGAAGGCAATATTGTTCAGACCTTAAAGGAGAACATTGATTGGATCGGGCATATCCATGCAGCATCAGTGCCGGGACGAAATGAGATTACGACAGGAGAGCTTGACTATGCTTATATCCTGAAAGCGGTGAAAGAGAGTGGGTACTCCGGATATTTTGGGATCGAATATCTGCCGACAGCAGATAAAGAAACCAGTGTAACAGCATGCAGGAAATTTATAGAAAGTAACATGTGAAAGAGAGGAAAATGAATATGGGTAAATTTAAAGTCGGAGTGATCGGAATTGGAGTCATTGCAACAACGAAGCATATCCCAAATCTTTTGAAAAGAGAGGATGTAGAGATTACAGCTTTGTGTGATACAGATATCAGCAAATGTGAGAAGGCGAACAGCGAGTTCGGATTAAATGCAAAGGTATACAAGAATTATGAAGAGTTATGCCAGGATCCGGAATTAGATATTGTACATGTATGTACTCCGAACCCGCTTCATCATGATATGACCATGTCAGCATTGAATCATGGAAAGCATGTACATTGTGAAAAGCCGATCGCATGCACTTATAAAGATGCCTGTGAAATGGTTGAAACTGCAAAAGCCAAGAAGTTGAAACTGACTTCCGGTTTACAGTGGAGATACAATGCGGCACCTTTAAAAATGAAGGAAATGTATAAAAATGGAGAACTTGGTGAGGTCTACTATATCCGCTCTTCCCAGCTTCGTCCCAGAAGACTGCCGGCATATGGTGTATACATAGATAAAGAGCAAAATGGCGGCGGAGTACTGATGGACGGAGGTCCTCATTCTATCGACCTGCCGATGTGGCTGACGGACAATTATGATGTGGCCAGTGTACGAGGAGTCACCTTCGATAAGATGAAGGATTATCCGGAAGGAAATTCACTTGGTCCATGGGATCCGGAAAAGTTCAACGTAGAAGATACTGCTATGGCAATGATCACGATGAAAAATGGAATGATGATTTATATGGAAACTGCATGGATCACCAATATGCAGCAGGAAGCTCCCGGCGTCATTGCATCCATTGCAGGAACAAAAGCTGGTGTTGACATGGCAGGACCTACCTTTGAATGCTCTGTCCGTACCACAAAGATGGTAGATGGAGAACTGAAAACAGATATCCAGAATATTGAGAAGCCGGTTGATATGAATGCATATGATATCAATCACTGGATCGATGCAATTAAGAATGACACAGATCCGGCAGTGCTCCCGGAACAGGCAGCTACAGTTACGCGGGTGATCGAAGCTATATATGAGTCAGCAGAAACAGGAAAAACTATTTTCTTTGACTAGATTTTTTGGTAAGCCTAAACAGAAAGAAGCGGTTCTGCCGTGGATTTTTGTACAAGGCAAAAACTCTGGATATATCCCTAAAGAGAGACATCCCTCTATGAGAATGCATTCATAGAGGGATGTCTCCTTTTCAATTCCCTTCTCCAAGAATCATATCTTCGATCGCATTTCCCGGAGGGACGATGGGCAGCACATTGGCTTCTCTGTCGATGATAAATTCGATAACAGTTGGGACTTTGGGCGTGCTTTTCGCAGCCAGCAGAGCCGGTGCGATCTGCGATGCATCAGTCACCCGGATTCCTTTTGCACCATAACTTTCGGCCAGGCGGATAAAGTTAGGAGTATACTCAGGGCAGCACTCATTTGGCCCTGCACAGCGGAGGGAGCAGCTTTTTCGGAAACGCATGCAGGTATTGGCGTACCGCCGGTTAAAAAACATTTCCTGCCACTGACGTACATTTCCCAGATAACCATTGTTTAAGACGCAGATCGTAATGGGAAGTTCGTAGACGACAGCGGCTGCGATTTCCTGAATATTCATCTGCATACCGCCATCCCCGGAGATCACGAGTACATCTGTCTGTGGATTTCCCAGCTTTGCACCTATGGCTGCAGGAAGGCCGTATCCCATGGTTCCCAGACCGCCCGAGGTCAAGAGACGGTGGTTTGAGTTCAAGTCAAGGAATTGGGTTGCCCACAGCTGATTCTGTCCCACATCTGCGGCTATTATGACATGGTCGTAAAGGGTGTTGATCTGTTCCATGATTTTTTCAGGAGTCAGCCCTTCCTTTTTCATAGAAAGGGGATACTGTTCCTTCCATTGTTTGATCTCCCCGGTCCAGCTGCTGATATCTGAAGGGACAGCCTGATCGATGAGAGCACGGATCGCTCTTTTTGCATCTGCGATAATAGGGATGTCCGCAGGTATATTTCTGGAGACAGAGGCCGGATCAATATCTATATGGATGACGGCAGCCCGGGAGGCAAACTCTTCTGTTTTCCCAGTGATGCGGTCGTTAAAACGTGTGCCGATAGAAAAAAGAACATCGCACCGGCTGACTGCTGTATTTGCAGCATAGCTCCCGTGTATTCCGATATTTCCGACGTAAAGCTCGTGGGTACTGGGAACTGCGCCTTTTCCCATGATAGTGGTGATCACGGGAACCTTAGTCTTTTCTACAAGAGCAAGCATCTCATCCTGTGCATGGCTGATATGAACGCCGCCTCCCACAAGAAAAACAGGCCTTTTTGCATGGTTCAGGAGATCAGCGGCCTTTTTAAGCTGTTTAAAAGGAAAGGAGGGGGAGGAGAGTGGAGCTTTTATGCAGGAATCAACGGGGTATACACTACTTCCATAGGACTTCTGAATATCTTTCGGCAGATCGACTACGACAACGCCTGGTTTTCCAGATGTGGCAATATGAAAGGCTTTTTTTATGATCATCCCTAAATCTTCCCGGTTTTGGACCGTTACAGCATACTTACAAATACTATCGGTAATCCTCACGATATCTACCTCCTGAAAGGCATCCTTTCCGATCAGACTCGTCGGTACCTGACCTGTAAAGCAGACCAGAGGTACACTGTCATAGTTGGCGGTGGCTATTCCCGTGACCAGGTTTGTGGCTCCAGGCCCGCTGGTGACAAGGCAGACACCTGGCTTTCCTGTGGAGCGTGCATAGCCGTCGGCAGCGTGGACCAATCCTTGTTCATGCCGGGGCATCACAATCTGAATCTCATTTTCGTCATATAGCGCGTCAAAAAGATCGATCGCCTGCCCTCCGGGATAAGCGAATAAGATATCAACGTTTTCTTCCTTCAGAGCTTTTACAAAAAGCTGGGCACCTGTAATCATTCTCATATTCTCCTTTTTTGTTTTCTGTTTTAAAGCCGGATCTGCCTTCCCGCAGATACCTGCACGGTCATGCCTGAACCAGTCTTCCCTGTAATGATATTCATTTTGGCGCAAGTAAATACTTGCATCCGATCTATAAGAAAAGGCACTGCTTAAACAGTACCGTTAGACAGACCTTTTATAAAAATCTCCACGCTGTTTCTAATAAAATCAGACCGGCTTACCTTTGTCAGCCTCTGGTCAAATGATGCACTTAAAAAAGTATAGCCGAAGGTGGCTGAGAAGATCTGCAAAGCCAGGCTTTCATAATCTGTGTGTCTGATCTTTCCTCGGCGGTCCATTTCATAAAAATATGCTGTCAGTGAATCTAAAAATGTTTCAGGAACCTTCATGATCAGATCTTGAGTTTCCTCATACAGCTGTGGTGCACGCAGCCCGATCGAAAGGTTTACAAAATCTGGAGTGATCCTGTCCATATAGGCATTCATATACATCTCAAGATCTGTCTGTAAATCCCAGGTTACATTTTGAAAGGCTGCCGGAGTTACATTGGCTCTCCATTTTTCCTGCTCCATGCCATTGAGTATGATATCCTTCTTGCCCTTAAACTTCCGAAACAGGGTACATTCATTGACTCCTGCCAGATGTGCGATGTCTTTGGTTGTAGTTGCTACATAGCCTTTATCGCGGATCAATGTCATAGCCGCATCAATGATTTTTTGACTTGTATCGTCCAATTTGATTTCCTCCGTGCAAGTGATTACTTTCATTCTATATTTTCTCTGACCAACTGTCAAGTAAAAAGTAGAGTTTGTCGTTGAGCCTGATTGAATTTGATGGTATAGTAGTAAGGGAATACGAATAAGTATGGCATCTGATGCCTGCATGTTCAGGTAATCCAATTTTATAAAAATGTGAGGAAACTATGAGAAAACTAGCGTTAAGTGATGAAATATTGTTGAGTGTTGAAAAGCCGGCCCGCTATATCGGCAATGAGGTAAACTCTGTGATGAAGGATAAAAACCAGGTGGAGATCCGGTTTGCCATGGCATTTCCGGATGTCTATGAGATCGGCATGTCACATCTGGGAATCCAGATCCTGTATGATATGTTCAACCGCAGGGAAGATGTATGGTGTGAAAGAGTATACTCTCCATGGGTCGACTTAGATCAGGTGATGAGGGAGCGTAAGATCCCGCTGTTTGCCCTGGAATCACAGGATCCGGTCAGAGAGTTTGATTTCCTGGGGATCACCATCCAGTACGAGATGTGTTATACAAATATCCTTCAGCTTTTAGACCTGTCACACATTCCTATGTATGCCAAAGACAGGACCTGGGAAGATCCGATCGTGATCGGCGGGGGACCATGTACTTATAATCCGGAACCGCTGGCTGAATTTTTTGATATTTTCTATATAGGAGAAGGGGAGACTGTGTATGATGAGCTTCTTGACCTGTATAAAGCCAGCAGGAAGAACGGGGAGAGCCGGGAAGAATTTCTTTTCAAGGCAGCCCAAATTGAAGGGCTTTATGTACCTATGTTCTATGAGGCAGTATATCATGAGGACGGCACGTTAAAGGCTTTTGGGCCGGTCAGAGAAGGGGTGCCTTCTGTCATAAAGAAGCAGCTGGTAAGAGATATGACCTCTGCCACATATCCGGAGGCTATGGTGGTTCCGTTTATTAAGGCGACACAGGACCGCGTGGTCTTGGAGATCCAAAGAGGCTGTATCCGTGGATGCAGGTTCTGTCAGGCAGGAATGCTGTACCGCCCGACCAGAGAGAGAGACGTTGAGACTTTGAAAGAATATGCGAAGGTCATGCTGAAAAATACAGGGCACGAGGAGATTTCCTTAAGTTCTTTGAGCTCCAGCGACTACTCAGAATTGAAGGAGCTGGTAGACTTTTTGATCAAAGAATTTAAGGGGGAGGGAATCAATATCTCCCTGCCGTCCCTGCGTATCGATGCCTTTTCTCTGGATGTGATGAGCCAGGTGCAGGATATCAGAAAGAGCAGCCTGACATTTGCCCCGGAAGCAGGTTCACAAAGGCTTCGGGATGTCATCAACAAAGGACTGACTGAGGAGATCATCCTGGAAGGTGCAGGACAGGCTTTCGAGGGCGGATGGTCCAAGGTGAAGCTGTACTTTATGCTGGGACTCCCTACGGAGACGGAGGAGGATATGAAGGATATCGCAAGGCTTGCCGACAAGATCGCACGGAGATATTATGAGATTCCCAAGGAAGAACGGCACGGGAAATGCCAGATCACGGCCAGCTCCTCCTTCTTTGTACCAAAGCCTTTCACTCCGTTCCAGTGGGCATCCATGCATACATGCGAGGAATATATCCGCCGTGCCTGCATTGTGAAGCATGAGTTCCAGGAACAGCTGAACAGGAAGAGCCTCAAGTACAACTGGCATGAAGCGGATGTCACTGTATTAGAGGGAGTCTTTGCACGGGGAGACAGAAGAGTCGGAAAGGTGATCGAAGAGGCCTACCGGCTGGGATGCCTGTATGATGCATGGACAGAGACATTTCACAATGAACCGTGGATGGAGGCATTTGCAAATACAGGGGTAGATATTGAGTTCTATACCACCCGCAAAAGAGAGCTTGATGAGCTGCTCCCATGGGATTTTATTGATATCGGTGTGAGCAAGAATTTCCTGAAAAAAGAGTGGGAAAGAGCAATGGAAGGGACTGTGACGCCGAACTGCAGGGTGCAGTGTTCCGGCTGCGGTGCCGCACAATTTGGAGGAGGTGTCTGCTATGAAGGCAAGAATTAAGTTCAGAAAATATGGCGCATTGAAGTTTATCGGACATCTTGATGTGATGCGCTTTTTCCAGAAGGCGATGAGACGGGCAGAGATCCCGATCGCTTTCACAGGGGGATACAGCCCGCATATGATCATGTCTTTTGCCAGTCCCTTAGGAATCGGACTTACAAGTGACGGGGAATATTTTGATATTGAATTAAAAGAACCAATCGCCAGTGAAGATGCTGTGAGACAGTTAAACGAGGCGATGGTTGAGGGAATTGAGGTGGTCAGCTTCCGCCAGATCCCGGATGAGAAGAAGATGACAGGGATGGCGATCGTTGCTGCTGCAGATTATAAGACAACTCTTGTGAAAGGAAGCTTTCCGGCCGACTTAAGAGAGAAGGTACAGGAATTTATCTCACAGCCTGAGATACGGATCATGAAGCAGACGAAGCGCAGTGAGAAGGAAGTGGACATCAAACCGATGATCTACCAGTTTCAGACAAGCGATGAAAAAGGAGAGTGTTCCTTTTATATGCAGGTAGCCTCAGGAAGCGTCGAGAACCTAAAGCCCGGACTTGTCATGGAAGCCTTCTGTACATTTCTGGGAATCGATCCTAAGGAAACTGCCTTTGCCTGCCACAGGCTGGAGATGTATGCAGATATAAGCAGCGGGGAAACACGTCAATTAGTAAGCCTGGAGGATCTGGGGACAGAGATACCTAAGGAGAGTATCATGCCTGCCCGGATGCCGGGAAAAGAAACGGAGATGGAACCAGCATGATTTCTCGGAAGATCCTGATGATGGAAGAGGACAAAAAGATCTGGATGTTTCTCATAGAAGATGATGAGATCGTTGAGATCCATTGTGAACCTGCCGATGCCGGGCAGTCCGTCAGACACGTCCTTGGGAATATTTATGTAGGAAAAGTGAAGAATATTGTAGCAAATATCGGGGCCGCTTTCATTGAAATCGAGAGCGGCGTGGAATGCTATTATGATATGAGCCAGGCGTCCAATGCTGTGTTTACCCATAAGATCGGGAAAAAACCGCTCTGTATCGGGGACGAGCTGGTCGTCCAGATCAGCAAGGAGGCGGTGAAGACAAAAGCGCCTACCGTAAGCAGTAACCTAAGCTTTACAGGCAGATATGCCATTCTGACAACGGGGAATACCAGGATCGGGACTTCGGGAAAGCTGCCAAAGTCCGTCCGTGAGGAACTGAAAGAGCGCTTAAAGCCGCTGAAAAATGAAGAATACGGGCTGATCATCCGTACGAATGCGAAGGATGCGGATTTTGCTGCCATCCAGAAAGAGATCAAGGAATTGGAAGAGAGCTATTACAGGCTGCGGGAGACTGCCGGGACAAAAACCTGCTTCTCCTGTCTCAAGCAGGCCCCTCCTGCGTATATCACGGATCTGAAGAATGTGTATACGGAAGGACTCTCTGAGATCATCATAGAAGGTGAGAAGCTCTACAGCCAGGTTAAGGAATATTACGAAAAGGAGCAGCCGGAGGATCTGGATAAACTCAGGCTGTATACAGGTACCGGCCTTTCCCTGGCAAAGCTGTACAATACCCAGACTGTGCTGGACCGCGCATTGGGAGAGAGAGTATGGCTGAAAAATGGTGCATATCTTGTGATCCAGTATACTGAGGCACTGACCGTCATTGATGTGAATTCCGGTAAATGTATTGCTAAGAAAAACCCGACAGAGACCTATTTAAAGATCAATCTGGAGGCTGCAAAAGAAGTGGCAAAGCAGATGCGCCTTCGAAATCTTTCCGGGATCGTAATTGTGGATTTTATCAATCTGGATGATGAAGAAGCGGAAAAAGAATTATTGAAAGCACTGCGGCAATACCTTGCCAAGGATCCGATCCAGGCTACCCTGGTGGATGTAACGGAGCTGCAGCTGGTGGAGCTGACGCGAAAAAAGGTCCGCAGACCTTTACATGAAAGCCTTGCAGAGTAAATATGTTACTCTGCGACTGGCTTATATTTTTTATCTGTTTCTGGGTTGTATACAATAATACAATGTTTTGACATAAAAAGATAACTGAAAATTATAAATCTCTTAAGGTGGAAAAATATTGTATGGATGTATACAATATAGAAATGACATTTTTGAAGTTGTGCTAAACCCTGCGATACTACGATTTGAAATTGCATAATTGTATACAATATAGTTTAAATGCCGTATTTTATATATCTGAAACTAAGTAAAAGAAAAATTGAAAGGAATGGATGGTGTAATGGAATATATTCCTGCAAAGACAATTATCACGCGTTCTAAAAAGCCGGAATATTGGTTTGGAACAGAGTATAATATGAACATCTATAAAGGGTGCTGTCACGGATGTATTTATTGTGACAGCCGTTCGAGCTGTTATGGCGTAGAGTCGTTTGATACAGTGAGGGCAAAAGAAAATGCCTTAGAGATCATCCGGGATGAGCTGCGCAGAAAATCAAAACGTGGAGTGGTGGCGACAGGGGCAATGAGCGATCCCTATAATCCGTTTGAAAAGGAGCTGAAATTGACACGTCATGCTTTGGAGCTATGCAATGCGTTTGAATTTGGCGTTGCGATCGCAACAAAGAGCACACTTCTGGCAAGGGATATAGATGTGCTGTGTGACATCAAGGAGCATTCACCTGTTTTGTGCAAGGTCACGATCACTACCTGTGATGATTCCCTGGCGAAAAAGCTGGAGCCGGGCGTGAACACGTCAACGGAACGTTTTGAGCTGATCCGAAAACTCTCCGAGAAAGGGATTTATACAGGAATACTTTTGATGCCGGTGCTTCCTTTTATTGAAGATACTGATGAAAATCTGATCGGGATCGTCCGTCAGGCCAAGGAGGCGGGAGCCAGGTTTATTTATCCTGCCTTTGGTGTCACCTTACGCGAAAATCAGAGGGAATGGTATTATGAGAAGCTGGATCAGATCTTTCCGGGAGAAGGACTTGTGGAAAAATACCAGAAGCGTTTTGGGAATATGTACGAATGCAGAAGCCCAAGAGCCAGACAATTATGGAAGATTTTTTCAGAAGAGTGCCAGAAAGCAGGGCTCCTTTATCATATGAAGGATATCATTTCCAGCTATAAGCGCCCTTATAAGATGGAACAGCTCAGCCTGTTTGACCTATAAGGATGAACCGGTAAAAAGATAGGATCACTCAAGGGAGAGGAAAATATGAGTAAGAAAGAATTAAAGACGAATGCCATGCGTATACTTGACAGACTGAAAATACCTTATGAATATCAGACTTATGAGTGTGAGCAGTTTATCGATGGAATTACCGTTGCAGATCAGGCTGGACTTCCTCATGAACAGGTATATAAGACACTGGTAACAACCGGGAAAAGCAAAGGTCATTATGTGTTTGTGATCCCGATCGAAGCGGAGCTGGACCTAAAGAAGGCTGCAAAAGCAGTGGGGGAGAAGTCTCTGGAAATGCTGCCGGTGAAAGAAATTACAGCAGTGACAGGATACGTCAGGGGCGGATGCACTGCGATCGGCATGAAAAAAGCATTTCCAACGATCATAGATAAGACGGCGGAGGAGCTTGTATACATGTATGTAAGCGGCGGAAGGCTTGGAATGCAGTTAAAACTGGCGCCAGATGACCTGAAAAGAGCCTCTGGCGCAGAGTATGCAGATGTTATTTTTGGATAAGGCTGCCATGCTTCCCATGCTATATGTGTTAGTATGCAGAATTGGGTTACACAATTTGCATAATGAACTTATGAGAAGGCGATTTTTGCATAAAAATGCAGGATTCCTTGTCGAAAAGTGCAAAAAAATCAAGAATAAGAGATTTACAAGCAGTTGCCGGTGAGGTATAATAATGTACCGAGAACGCAAAAAACAAAAAAGGGATTCCCCTTTATAGGAATATTGGAGGAAAGAGGAATGAAAAAAGTAGTAAAATTTGGTGGTAGTTCTTTGGCAAGTGCTGAACAGTTTAAAAAAGTAGGAGATATCATACGCTCCGACGCAGCCAGAAGATATGTGGTACCGTCCGCGCCTGGCAAACGGTTTTCCAATGATACGAAGGTAACAGACATGCTTTACAGCTGTTACGGCGCAGCCATGAAAGAAAAGAATTTTACAGATCTGCTTTCTGAAATCCACGACAGATATAAAGAAATCATCGAGGGATTAAACCTGACTCTTTCCCTGGACAAAGATTTTGAAGTGATCCGGGAGAATTTCGGCAAGAAAGCCGGAAGAGATTATGCCGCATCGCGAGGAGAGTATTTAAATGGTAAGATCATGGCGGCCTACCTTGGTTTTACGTTTATTGATGCAGCAGAGGTGATCCGTTTCAATGAGGACGGCTCTTTCAACGGGAAGAAAACGAATGCCCTTCTTGCCGAACGCCTTGAAAAGGAGGAACATGCAGTCATTCCCGGGTTCTACGGCGCGAAGGAGAATGGCAGTGTTGTAACATTTTCAAGAGGCGGATCAGATGTGACAGGTTCTCTTGTGGCACTGGCAGTATCGGCTGACCTGTATGAGAACTGGACAGACGTATCCGGCTTTTTGATCGCGGATCCAAGAATCGTAAAGAATCCAAAGTCCATTGAAACCATCACATATAAAGAGCTGCGGGAGCTCTCTTATATGGGAGCCAGCGTCCTCCATGAGGATGCGATCTTCCCGGTCAGAAAAGCCGGAATCCCGATCAATATCCGCAACACGAATGCACCTCAGGACAAGGGGACCCTGATCGTGGAGGGCACCTGCAGGCAGCCGAAGTATACGATCACGGGAATTGCAGGTACAGATGGTTTTGCTTCTATTACAGTAGAAAAGGCTATGATGAACTCAGAGATCGGATTCTGCCGCAAGGTACTCCAGGTATTCGAGGAGAATGAGGTTTCCATCGAGCACATGCCGTCTGGTATCGATACGATGACGATCTTTGTTCATAAGGATGAATTCGAGGAAAAGGAACAGCAGGTACTTGCCGGAATCCACAAAGCAGTTGACCCGGACCACATCGAGCTGGAGTCTGATCTGGCACTGATCGCGATTGTGGGACGCGGGATGAGGGCCACACGCGGAACAGCCGGAAGGATCTTTTCAGCATTGGCCCATGCCCACATTAACGTCAAGATGATCGACCAGGGCTCCAGTGAGCTGAATATCATTGTCGGCGTCAGACACGATGATTTTAAAAATGCTATCCGCGCATTATACGAGATTTTTGTATTGACACAAATTTAAAGGAAGGTATTTAACTAATTATGAACATTTTGTTCTTTTTAAAACCGAAGATTGAAGTAGCTTACATATATGATGACTGCACACTGCGCCAGGTCTTAGAGACCATGGAATACCATAAATATGCATCGATCCCGATGCTGAACAGAGAGGGCGAGTTTGTCGGGACTATCACAGAAGGAGATCTCCTCTGGGGGATCAAAGACTACAAGGACCTGAATATTAAGGGAGCAGAGAATATTTTTATCCGTGACTTCCCACGCAAAGCAAAATTTGATGTAGTTGCAGCAGATGCAGATATGGAAGACCTTGTAAAAAAGGCAATGAATCAGAACTTTGTTCCGGTAGTGGATGACCAGAATAAATTCATCGGGATCATCACACGCCGCAGTATCATTGAATACTGCTATGATAAGCTGAATGACTGTGACAAGTAAAAAGAGGTAGGACATGATCGATTTTCATACACATATTTTCCCGGACAAGATCGCGGGAAAAACATTGGAATTTTTAAGTTCCAGATGCAAAACGGTTCCATTCACCGGTGGGACAGCAGAAGGATTGAAGGAGTCTGGAAGACAGGCCGGATTTGATCTGTCCATTGCACTTCCGGTGGTGACCAATCCTGCACAATTTGAAAGCATCAACCGCTTTGCGGCACAATTTCTGGAAGGAGAGATCCTCTCCTTTGGCGGGATCCATCCGGCGGGCGGAGATTATAAGGCGGATCTAAGAGAACTAAAGTCCATGGGATTTCGGGGGATCAAGTTACATCCGGCTTATCAGGAGACGATGTTCAACGACATCCGGTATAAGCGGATCATCTCCTATGCATCTGAGCTTGGGCTGATTATATCGGTCCACGGCGGGTTTGATCCGGGATATCCGGACTGTGTTTATGCCACTCCCCGGATGTCGGCAGAGGTGATCGATGAAGTGAAGCCGGAAAAACTGGTCCTTGCACATATGGGAGGCTATCTGTGCTGGGATGATGTGGAACATTACCTGACCGGCAGGGATGTCTATCTGGATACGGCAGTTGTATTTGGGAAGATCGATGATGACCAGTTTGTTCGGATCAGCAGGGAGCATGGAATCGATAAGATCCTGTTTGCAACAGATTCCCCCTGGTCCGGACAGAGAGAGTCTTTAGAGCATTTTAGAGGCCTTCCATTCAGTGAGGAGGAACAGAACAAAATTCTTGACGAAAATGCAAGAAAACTATTGACTTTATAAAAATCCATATGCTATACTACAACGGTATGCCGCACAATGAGGTTTTGAAGTTCTGCCATCAGGCAGACACCGTAATTGGCGAGTAATGATAATAGGAGGTGCCATATGTACGCAATTATAGCAACAGGTGGTAAACAGTACAAAGTAGCCGAAGGCGATATCATTAAAGTAGAAAAACTTGGGGTAGAAGCTGGAGAGACTTATACATTTGACCAGGTACTTGCAGTGAACAACGACAAACTTGTTGTTGGGAACCCGACAGTAGAAGGTGCAACAGTTACAGCTTCTGTAATTGGCGACGGCAAAGGAAAAAAAGTTGTCGTTTACAAGTATAAGAGAAAAACTGGATACCATAAGAAGAATGGTCACAGACAGCAGTATACTGCAGTTAAGATTGACAAGATCAATGCTTAATCCGGTGACAAGATGATCAAGGTAACCATTTATAAAACCGAGAAGCATGAGTATGTAGGTTTTGATGCACAGGGACATGCCGAGTATGCAGATGCAGGTATGGATATAGTTTGTGCAGCAGCCTCCGCACTGATCATCAATACGATCAATGCCATCGAACGTTTTACGGACGATGAGACAAGCGTTGTGACGGATGATACGGAAGATGCACAGGGATTGATTCAGTTTCGGTTTGTCAATCAACCTACACATGATGCCGAACTGCTGTTGAAGACTATGATCCTTGGTTTAGAGGAGATAGAAGACGACGGCGACTACGAACCATATATTGATATAATCTTCAAGGAGGTGTAATAACCATGATGAAATTGAACCTTCAGTATTTCGCTCATAAAAAAGGTGTTGGTTCTACTAAGAACGGACGTGACTCTGAGTCTAAAAGATTAGGCGCTAAGAGAGCTGACGGACAGTTTGTAAAAGCTGGTAACATCCTTTACAGACAGCGTGGAACAAGAATTCATCCAGGCGTGAACGTAGGACGCGGCGGAGATGATACACTGTTTGCTTTAGTAGACGGTGTTGTTAGATACGAGAGAAAAGGAAGAGATAAGAAGCAGGTTTCTATCTATCCGGTAGCTGAATAAGCGTATAAGCACATACAGCCTCAGACCTAACAGTCTGGGGCTTATTTTATAAGTTACAATTTTATTGCCTGAAAATGGTGCGCGTGAACAGTAACTTTTTTGATGAAGGAAACTTCCTTGTACTAGAATTATTCATAGTAAAAATGGACATGTTATGATATAATAAAAAAGATTCTGAAAACTGGAAAATAAAGTAAGATTAAGAAGAGGATATAGATATTATGTTTGCAGACAGAGCTAAGATTATGATAAGATCCGGCAAGGGCGGAGACGGCCACTGCAGCTTCCGCAGAGAGCTGTATGTACCGAACGGCGGCCCGGACGGCGGAGACGGCGGGAGGGGCGGAGACCTTATATTTGAGGTAGATAAGGGCCTGAATACGCTGGTGGATTACAGACACAAAAGAAAATATGCGGCAACAGACGGGGAAGAGGGCGGTAAGCGCCGCTGCCACGGGAAGGACGGCAGTGACCTGGTCTTAAGAGTCCCGGAAGGTACCGTTGTTAAAGAAGCGAAGACGGGAAAGGTCATCGCGGATATGTCCGGCGATAATCAACGCCAGGTCGTATTAAAAGGCGGCAAGGGCGGCCTTGGGAACCAGCATTTTGCAACTTCAACGATGCAGGTGCCAAAGTATGCCCAGCCGGGACAGCCGGCTATGGAGCTTGAGGTCACATTGGAGCTGAAGGTGATCGCAGATGTAGGGCTGATCGGTTTCCCCAATGTTGGAAAGTCTACCCTGCTCTCCCGGGTGACCAATGCGGACCCGAAGATCGCCAATTACCATTTTACCACACTGAACCCGAACCTTGGGGTCGTAGACCTGGAGGGTGCGAAGGGCTTCGTTATGGCAGATATCCCCGGTCTGATTGAGGGCGCCTCCGAGGGAGTGGGGCTGGGACATGAATTCCTGCGCCACATTGAGCGTACCAAGATGATGATCCATGTGGTTGATGCGGCCGGCTCAGAGGGCCGTGATCCGGTGGAGGATATCTACAAGATCAATGCAGAGCTGGAGGCGTATAATCCCGAGATCGCCAAACGTCCGCAGGTGATCGCTGCCAATAAGACAGATCTGATCTACAGCCAGGACGAAGATCCGGTGGAACGTCTTAAGGCAGAATTCGAGCCGAAGGGGATCAAGGTATTCTCCATCTCCGGCGTTTCGGGACAGGGGATCAACGAGCTGCTTTATTATGTCAGCGAACAGCTTGAGCACTTAGATTCCGAGCCGATCGTTTTCGAGCAGGAATATTTCCCGGAGGATGAGCTGATCTACGAAGATCTGCCTTATACTGTAGAGAAAGAGGGAGACCTGTATGTGGTAGAAGGGCCGAAGATCGAGAAAATGCTCGGGTACACTAATCTGGATTCCGAGAAGGGCTTTGCCTTCTTCCAGAAGTTCTTGAAGGATACCGGAATCCTGGAGGAATTAGAGCAGGCTGGTATCGAAGAGGGCGATACCGTCAAGATGTATGGATTACAGTTTGATTATTATAAATAGGAGATAAATGAAAAATGACGACAAAACAGAGAGCATATTTAAAGAGTCTTGCAATGACAATGGATCCGATCTTCCAGATCGGTAAATCCAGTATGACACCAGGATTGACACAGGCGATCGCAGAAGCATTAGATGCAAGGGAGCTGGTCAAGGTCAGCGTCCTCCAGAACTGTGCGGATGATCCGAGAGAGCTGGCTGAGATGGTGGCCGAGAGGACACGCTCCCAGGTCGTACAGGTGATCGGCAAGAAGATCGTATTATATAAAGAAGGAAAGGACGATAAGAAAAAAATTGTCCTTCCATAGGGGGATATTATGAAAATAGGTATCATGGGAGGCACGTTCGATCCGATCCACATCGGACATCTGCTTTTGGGTGAATTTGCCTTCGAACAATTTAATCTGGATGAGATCTGGTTTCTGCCCAACGGAAACCCGCCGCATAAGGACACGGATGAGATGGACACCTGTCTGGAACACCGGGTCGCGATGGTGGAGGCAGCGATACGGGGAGCAGCGCACTTTAAGATTTCCCTGCACGAGGCGAAGGAAGGGGTTCATTCTTACACGTATAAGACCATGCTGGAATTTCATGAACTGTATCCGGGAGATGAATTTTATTTTATCCTGGGGGCAGACTCATTGTTTTCTATCGAAAAGTGGAGATATTTCAAGGAGATCTTCCCGACCTGTACGATATTGGCAGCCATGCGTGACGATAAGGATATCGGAGACATGCAGAAACAGATCCAATACCTTCGTGAAAAATATGGTGCTGATATTGAGCTTCTGCGCGCTCCTCTTTTGGAGATTTCTTCCACTACGATCCGCAAAAGAGCGGCCAAAGGGCTGACAGTACACTATATGGTGCCGGATGCGGTGGCAGATTATATCAAAGAACATCATTTATACAGGTAAGGAAGGATCGCTATGACAGATATAACGGGAATTCGCAAAAAATTGGAGAAGAAGCTGAAAAGTGAGCGTTATGAGCATACGCTTGGAGTTATGTATACTGCTTCCTCGCTGGCCATGTGCCATGGCGGGGATATTCAAAAGGCAGTGCTTGCAGGTCTGCTCCATGACTGCGGGAAATTCTGTTCTGGAAGGGAACAGATCCGGCTGTGCAGGGAATATCAGATCCCGCTTAAGGATTCGGAGCTTTTGATGCCTGCACTGATCCATGCCCGTCTGGGTGCATATCTGGCGGAGCATGAATATCATATAAGTGACAGGATGGTCCTGGATGCGGTGACTTATCATACGACCGGACGGCCGGACATGACACTGCTGGAGAAGATTATTTATATTGCAGATTATATCGAGCCGGGACGGCAGGAGATCCCGGGGCTGGCACAGGTACGCAGAACAGCATTTACAGATCTTGACGGGGCAGTCGTTTTAAGTGCGGCCTCAACGATCGCCTACCTTGAGAATGCCGGCAGAGAGATCGATCCTATGACAGTTGAGACATATAAATATTATAAGAGTAAGAAATAAAAAGAAAGGAGAGCATTTATGGAACAGGCGAAGGAGATGGCCAGAATTGCGTTTAAGGCGCTGGATGAAAAGAAGGGTGAGGATATCAAGATCATTGATATCTCAGGAGTTTCCGTTCTGGCAGATTACTTTATCATTGCTAACGGAAACAGTGACAGCCAGGTGAATGCATTAGTCGATCATGTGGAGGAATCTCTGCATCAGGCAGGTTTTCAGCTGAAACAGCGTGAGGGACAGGGAACAGGGAGCTGGGTGCTTCTTGATTTCGGTGATATCATCGTGCATATTTTTGATAAAGAGAACAGGCTTTTTTACGATCTGGAGAGAATATGGCGGGACGGTAAGGATGTTGATATAGCAACACTATAAAATACGGACAGGGGATGTGTTTATGAACCGCATGATAAAGACAGGCGTAAGTCTGTTGGCAGCCGCAGCACTTTTGGTTACGGCAGGCTGTTCTTCTCAGGAAAAGAGTGATTCATCCAAGGGAAAGAAAAGCCTTCTGGATCCGAAGGAGCCAGTGACGATCGAAGTATGGCACTATTATAACGGTGCACAGCAGGATGCCTTTAACCAGCTTGTTTCTGAGTTTAATAAAGGTGAGGGAACAGAGCTTGGAATCAAGGTGAAGGCTTCTGGTCTGGGAAATGTTGCGGATTTGGAGGAGAACGTTCTGGCCTCGATCGACGGAAAAGTCGGAGCCAAGGAAGTGCCCAATATTTTCGCTGCCTATGCAGATACAGCATTTGCTGTGGACGAGAAGGGGATGGCTGTGGATCTGAAAGGATACATGACTGACGATGAGATCGGCGAGTATATGGACAGCTATATTGACGAGGGAAGGTTCTCATCAGAGGACAGTCTGAAGATCTTTCCTGTTGCAAAGGCAACGGAGATCTTTATGCTGAACAAGACGGACTGGGAGAAGTTTTCGAAGGCCTGCGGTGTTACATTAGATGACATTTTCACAATAGAAGGGATTACCGACACGTCCCGCAGATACTACGAATGGACTGACAGTCTGACAGATACTCCTGAGGATGGAAAGGCATTTTTCGGAAGGGATGCTGTGGCAAATTACTTTATCATTGGTGCACGTGAACTGGGAGCCGAAATTTTCTCTGTGAAGGACGGCAGACCACAGCTGAATTTTGACAAAGAAGTCATAAGGAAACTCTGGGATAATTATTATGTGCCTTATGTGAACGGATATTTTGCATCTTCCGGAAAATTCAGAAGCGATGATATCAAGACCGGCAATATCCTGGCTTTTGTAGGATCCTCAGCCGGTGCGACATTTTTTCCGAAACAGGTGACTCTGGATGATGAACACACTTATCCCATCGAGATGCAGGCGTTTGAATGCCCCAAATTTAAAGACGGCGGAGATTATGCGGTCCAGCAGGGTGCCGGCATGGTCGTTATGAAGAAGGAGAACAAAGCAGAAATAGAAGCTTCTGTCGAATTTTTGAAATGGTTTACCGAAGCAGACAGGAATATCCAGTTTGCAGTTTCTTCCGGGTATCTCCCGGTGAAAAAGGAAGCGAATAAAAAGGAGATGATCAACCGGGAGATGAAAGGATCCAATGACAGCGTCATTCCGGTCCTGGATGCATCCTTAAAGCAGATAGAGGATAATACCCTGTATACGACCCGGGCCTTTAAAAACGGCACAGATGCCCGCAACATCCTGGAATATTCCCTCTCAGATAAGGCTGCTGCTGACAGGGCTGCAGTTGTGGAGCTGATAGAAAGCGGAGTCTCCAGAGAGGAGGCTGCAGGCCGATTCGATACAGATGAAAACTTCGAGACGTGGTATCAGGAAACCTACACATCACTCAAAGCTCTGGTTGAAGGGTGATCAAAACAATTTGAATATAGTGAAATGGAAAGGAGGAGATGAGAATGCGTATGAAGACCAGAAAGGCACAGCCTATCTTAAAAAGAATACTGATTCCCATGATCCTCCTTACTTTAGTGGAAGTAATCCTGTTATCCGGAACCTTCATTTACGGGGGAACGATAAAGGAATTGAATCAAAACGCACGCGGTATCGTCCAGGGCAAGGTCGAGAACAGAAGCAGCTATTTAGAGAATGAGATGTTAAACAGCTGGTCTAATGTTTCTTATACCGCTGCATTGATCAATGCAGAGGCAGAAGAGCTGGAAGAAAAAGGGGTGCTTGACCTTGAAAAGATCGGAAGCAGTTCAGAGGAGTGTTATCCTCTCGTATCTGAAATTTCAGGATATTTGATTGAAATGCTCCGTTCTAATAAAGTGACAGGCACTTTTGTTATTTTTAACACCAGCGATCCTGATCTGCTTAGGGATCAAGAAACCTTTTCAAAGCCCGGGCTTTATTTCCGGGATCTAGATCCATCTACCAGCCCGTCTCTCCGCAACAGTGACCTGTTGATCGAAAGAGGATCCGTAGAACTTGTACATAGTCTGGATATTGCCACGGACAGTGCATGGAAACCCCAGTTTGAGTTCCCAAAGGATAATATAGAGGCGAGGAATCTGTTCTTAAATCCATACAAGCAGGGATTATTAAACCCGAAGGCAGACTCTTTGACCGAGGTGGGATATTGGGGGAAGCCCCATGTGATGGCAGACGATGATAAGAAGCTGATCTCGTATTCTGTCCCTCTGGTTACTTCTACGGGAAAAGTCTATGGAGTACTGGGAATGGAGATTACTCTGGATTACCTTGCAGCGATGCTTCCAAGCGAGGAATTAATGAACGGGAAGAATGCTGCGTACCTTCTGTTAGTAAAAAATGAAAAGGATGGAACTTATCAGACGATCTTTTCATCAGACCAGGAATCTGTTCCCCAAGGCAGGGAGCTTCACATCCAGACATCCAAGGAAGGATACCGGTATATTGAGACAAAAAACGGAAACCAGTATATTGACACAAAGCACCTGCAGCTATATGACTCTAACGGACCTTTTGAATCGGACCGGTGGGAGCTTGCAGGAGTTGTCAGGGAAAGAGATATTACGGGATTTTCGCGGAAGATCCTGCACTACCTGGCAGTGGCGATCCTGCTTACGATCATCATCGGGACCGGCGGAAGTATCCTTGTAAGCTTTATGGTCTCCAGGCCGATCTATGCCGTCTCAAAGAGTATGCAGAGGATGAATACACAGAAGAAGATCCATCTGCCCAGAACTAATATCGTCGAATTTGACCAATTGGAGCGTTCCATTGAAAGATTGAGCAGTGATGTGATCGATTCTGCAACAAAATTTGCGCAGATCCTGAATAAGGCCAGTGTACGGATCGCTGGTTTTGAGTTAGATTTCAAGCATGAAGCTCTGTTCTTAACGGATGGTTTTTTCAATATTTTCGGGGACGCTTCCATCTCAACAAAGACTTTAGATATCCATTCGTTTCAGGAAGAAATGAAGCTCTTTGATGTTTATAAGGAAGAAGAAGGGGATGGATATGCACTTTTTAAAGTCCCCTATGAAGACAGGGATACATATATTCGCCTGAGCTACTCTGAACTGGATGAGCAGCGGATCGTCGGCGTAGCGGAGGATATTACAAAAACCATTCAGGAGAAGCAGCTTTTGGAACATGAACGAGACCATGATCTGCTGACCGGGTTAAAGAACCGGAGGGCATTCCAGCGTATGATGCACCAGCTTTTTGCAAAGGGTGAGGAGCATCTGAAAAAGGCGGCCCTTATCATGATCGATCTGGATAATCTAAAGCAGATCAATGACAAGTATGGACATGATTACGGTGACAAATATATTCAGGCAGCGGCGGAAAGTTTCCGAAAGTACACTCCCCAGGAGACCGTCATTGCCCGTATTTCAGGAGATGAATTCTATCTGTTTTTCTATGGGTACGAGTCGGAGCGGGAGATTAGCAGGCTGCTCGAAACGTTCCGGGAAGGAATTGCCAGAGAATATATCATCCTGCCTCCGATGCAGCGCCTGAATCTCAAGATGTCAGGGGGAATCTCATGGTATCCGCGGGACTCCAGGCACTATGAGCAGCTGCTTCAGTACTCAGATTTTGCGATGTACCAGATCAAACATTCTACAAAAGGAGAGATCGGCAGCTTTGACATCGGTGCGTACCACAGTGAGGAATATATCTCGCAGAACCGCCGTGAGTTGACAGAGCTGATAGAGCGGGAGGAGGTGGAATATTTCTTCCAGCCTATCGTGGATGCGCATACAGGAATGATTTTTGCATATGAGGCTTTGATGCGGGGAACGATGCCGACCCTGCGTAGTCCTGCAGATATCCTCTCACTTGCACGGGAAGAGCATAAACTGGACAAGATAGAAGAGCTGACATGGAAACTTGCCACCAGGGCCTTTAAACAGCATGTCTTAAACCAAATCATTCCGCCAAAATGCAAGGTGTTTATCAATTCACTTGCAGATTATCGTTTGAGTAATCAGACCCTGGAACTCATAGAAACAGAGTGCAAGGGCTATCTGGACCGATTTGTCGTTGAGATCACGGAGGATTCACAGGCCAATAAGGAGGCCATGGACGTCAAACGAGTGATCGTAAACAGATGGAATTCGGATTTTGCCCTGGATGATTACGGCAGCGGTTACAATGGAGAACGGGTCCTGATTGAACTGGCTCCCAAATATATTAAGATCGACAGGGAGATTATCCTTGGGATCCATCAAAATATTGATAAGCAGAAGATTGTGGAAAATACGATTTCCTATGCCAGGGAGAGAGATATCAAGGTGATTGCCGAGGGAATCGAGACGGAACAAGAGTTAAATAAGGTGATCGAATTGGGTGCGGATTACCTGCAGGGGTATTATCTGGCACGGCCGGATGTGGTCCCGCCCCAGATCAACGAGATTACGGCGGAGCATATCCGCAGGCTCTATAGGAAAACAACGATGGATACGGAATCAGATACAGAAGATCAAGATGACAGCGAAGAGTAGAAAATACGGCGTATCAGAGAAGGGGATAAGACCCTGTAACTGATACGCCGTATTTCTGATATAGAGACATAGGAATCTCAATATCCTATACTAACTAACATAACTATCAGAAGCGTTCACTAAAAGAAGCGGAACACGCCGATCACCTTGCCAAGGATGGTAACTTCTTTTACGATGATTGGATCCATGTAATCGTTCTCCGGCTGGAGGCGGTATACACCTTCCTCTTTATAAAATCTCTTAACAGTGGCCCCGTCCTCAATGAGAGCGACTACCATATCGCCGTTAGAAGCGGTCTGCGCCTGCTCTACGAGTACCATATCCCCGTCCAGGATCCCTGCATTGATCATACTTTCTCCCTTGACAGCCAGCATAAAGGTCTGCTTATTCGGCATGAACTCCATCGGGATCGGGAAATAGTTCTCTATGTTCTCCTGCGCAAGGAGCGGCTCGCCTGCGGCAACGCGGCCGATGAGGGGAACATTCACCACCTCACGTCTCGTTAAATTAAACGTATCGTCCAAAATCTCAATCGCCCTGGGCTTGGTAGGGTCACGTCTGATATATCCGTTCTTCTCCAGTGTCTCAAGATGAGAGTGAACAGAAGACGTGGACTTAAGATTCACAGCCTCACAGATCTCACGCACAGCAGGAGGAAATCCCCGCTCCAGTATCTGTGACTTTATGTATTCTAATATCTCAAGCTGCTTCTTACTGATCTTTCCCTGTGACATATAATGAACCTCCTCATTCTGTTTAAATCCATATTATATGGATTTAAACCAACATTCCTTTTTGACATACAGTATGCTGTATTATCTATATCCTGTTTCCAGATTAGTCTATAAGTATAGTACCATAGGTAACAATAAAAAGCAAACACTTGTTACGAAAATATGTTCGGATTTTTTAGAAAACCTATTGACAAACATGTGTTCGTGTCATATAATATCAAGTGTAAGGAACACATGTTCGAAGCAAAGGGATCACGAGTACAACAGATGAATCAGGGGGGAACTGCAATATGAATAGCCAGGGGAATCACATCAGAACAGCTGCTGTCAGGACTGCAGCAATGAGAAGAAGCCGCAGAGACAACAGTACAGATCATGTTATAAGACTGCTTATTTTGTGCATACTTACTGTTTTTCTTGTCTTTGGTGCATGTGCTTTATTTGGGAACATTTTAAGTTCTGCACATGCAGGGAATGCAGAGAGCCCTGCTAATTTTAAGTATTATACAAGTATTGAGATCCAGCCAGGAGATACATTATGGGATATTGCCAAGGCATATATTACTGAGGATTATGAATCCGTACCAGAATATGTACAGGCTTTAAAGGAGATCAATTCCCTTGATACAGATGATATTCAAGCCGGACAGAACCTGATCGTCGCATATAATGACACAGAGTTCAAAAAGTAATGTGATACAGCTGCGGCCTTGCAGTTGAGCCCAGCTGCAGCATACAGCAGGACGTGTTTTGAGATTCAGATTATTAGTTGATTCATTGTTTATAGATTCAGGTATCAATATACATCCCTATGTATTGATATATAAACTCACCCAGGAGTCAGTTGGAGGGAGTGATCCCAAAAACTGGCTCCACCTTATTATTCAAACAGATCTATACGACAAATACTAATTTTTCCAAAAGATATGGACAAAAAAGGCAGGAAATGCTATAATCAGCTCAACTGCAAGGCTTTGAAGGCTTAATAAGGAGGAATTTTTAAGATGTCAGGACAAGATTCTAAGACATATCACGAACAGAAATATATAGATTATACATTAAGGCTCAGGGAGATCCTTAGGACGATGCCTCCCTTTGCCAGGGATTATTTCAGGGCGATGGAACCTAAGACGTCTGCTAAGACCCGGATTTCTTATGCCTATGATATCCGCGTTTTCTTTCATTTCTTAATGGAGAATAATCCGGTCTATAAGAATTATACCATGGATCAGTTTACTGTGAAGGACTTGGAACGGATCGAACCTGTTGATATTGAAGAATATCAGGAATATCTTAAGGTCTATAAGGGGCCTGAGGACAAACAGATCACGAACACGGAAAAAGGCCTTGCACGCAAGATGTCGGCTCTTAGAAGCTTCTACGCCTACTTTTTCAAGCGCCAGGTAATTGAAAAGAATCCGACCTTACTTGTGGATATGCCGAAGCTCCATGATAAGGCGATCATACGTTTGGATACGGATGAGGTGGCCTCTCTGCTGGATTATATTGAACATGGCGGCGATGACCTGACCGGTCAGCGTAAAGTATATTATGAAAAGACGAAGAACCGGGATCTGGCAATTATTACTTTATTATTGGGAACGGGTATTCGGGTTTCTGAATGTGTGGGACTTGATATCCAAGATGTGGACTTTAAGAATAATGGTGTTAAGGTCACCAGGAAAGGCGGCAATGAGATGGTTGTATACTTTGGTGAAGAGGTTGAGAATGCCTTAAAGATGTATCTCTATACCACCAGGAAGACGGTTACTCCCCTCTCCGGCCATGAAAATGCCCTCTTCTTGTCCACCCAGCGGCGCAGGATCGGTGTTCAGGCGGTTGAGAATATGGTGAAGAAGTATGCGCGCCAGATCACGCCGAATAAGAAGATCACCCCCCATAAGCTGCGCAGCACCTATGGTACGGCTTTGTACAAGGAAACGGGGGATATTTACCTTGTGGCAGATGTTTTGGGCCATAAGGACGTAAATACAACGAAAAAGCACTACGCTGCAATTGATGAGAACCGGCGCAGGCAGGCGGCAGGAGCTGTTAAGCTTAGGGAGCCTTAAGAAGGAGTTGAAAAAAGCTCCATGATCTTCTTCCAGGATTTTTGGGTTGCTTTAAAATTCTGGAAGTGTTTTTTTGCATTTTTACTATATTTATGAAATTCCGTGATAAGCTTTTGAAAGTCTTCACAGCCAAAATATTCGCTGATCCGGGGCACTATCTCTTCCAGCTCGTTCTGGATAAAACGGATCTTATCCTCATATTCTTTCTGGTCTGTGATATAAAGAAGCAGAGGCTTATAGCGCACCCAGCCGATACATGCATTGTAGAATCTTAAGACTATTTTTCCGGATTCAGAAGAGATGGAATCAAGCTCTGTTGGGAGAACCCCGTCCAGAAGATGTCTGTACGCAGAAAATCCATCGTGGAAGGCATAACAGGGAATTCTAAGTACTTTACTGTCAGTGAGCAGCGTACTCAGAAAGGTATCTTCTCCCCGTGCCCCCGGAGGATTATAGAAGGGAAACACACGCTCCGGTTTTGACAGATTGATACAGAGATTGGCGCCGGTAATGAACTTACAATGATGCTCCTCTGGTACCTCTTCTGTTCTCTTATATGCCAGTACCGGGGCACTGGCGTATGTAACACCGCCGTTATTCATGATCGACTGGATGGAATCCCAGTTTATCACGTCATTACTGATTGCAGTAATAAAACGCCGGAACAGATCCTCTGTCAGGATGTCATTATACCGTATCCGCGGGATTGGTGAGATGTATCCGCAGTGATATCCATTGGTGATATCCGCATTCACAATTTCTTTGATATGCATCGGGATCACATATTGTCCGCTCCAAAGACAGGTGCCCGAATTGTGTGTGACTGCAACGGGATATTCGTCATCATCCAGAAATAATAAACAATCCTGATGCCGCTGTATTGCAGCATACAGGATTGCATTACGTTTGCCGGCATATCCGGATGCAAATATCATTCTGGCATCTGCATCCGTAATCCCTCTCTCGGCCACGAGCCTTAAGACCTCCCGCTTTGTAGTCTTTTCGTCTAAAAATATAATCTCCTCAAAGGAGTCGACGATATCCTGGCTTAAATTCGTATAATCGGTAGACTGCGTATTAGCATAGGATAAATCGTATGCGACAAAGAGACTGAGCTGCACCTGTTGATCCAGGCTGTTTTTCTTACAAAATTCCTTCCAACTGTAAATATAGGAATTCATAACTTTACGAAATGCTTTCCGGCCGGTTGCGAATCCAATTCCCAATCGGAGTTTATGATCAGACATCCTGATACCTCTTTCTTTCCCTGCTACTCTGCAAGATACTGCTTTAGTATAGCAGATATCCGGTGAAAAGGCAAAAAAGCTCCAGGACGCCTATCTGTAAAGGACATAGTTCATAATCTCCCTGCCAAATCCCGCATTCGTTAATACGTCTTTCATTTCCCCTGGATACTCCTGGACCGTGATCCGGTTCTTCTCAGGAAAGACTGCTTTCTTCCGGAAGGCATAGACAAATTCTTTCAAAACATGTTCTGCATCTGCATCGTCAAATACCCTTAAGATCTTTCCCTGACGTTCCAGCACCATGACCGGAATCCCCCGGCGTAAGGCCACGCAGGTTCCGGGGACATTTAAAAAAGAGCTGTTTTCCCTGTGCTCCAGCACCTTCCCCCAGATCTGAGACGGATCGGCGGCATTGAGCCAGATGATCTCATCCTCAGGAATTGAAAGTGCTTTCATGGTGCCTTCATATTCTTCTTTTTTGATAAACTGTGCACCGGAAAGTCCCTTCACAAAATACCCTCTGCGGACACGGCCGGTGATCTCCCAGATCCGAAGCAGTTCTAAGGCCTGGCTCCAGTCAGCAGACCCATAAGGACCTCTTGGATCTGTATTTTCTCTTAAGGCAAGTGAACGGCGGAAGGTCTCTCGGCAGAGTATCATATTCTCCCGGAAAAATTCTTCCAGCAGTTCTTCTAAGCTTTTCTCTTTCAACGGATGGATCCGGTCCCATCTACCGGCTGAAAGTGCGGCAACTCTCGCGTTCACCCGCTGTCTTGCCGTTGCCTTTTTCAGCTTGTCCTTGTTCAGCCACTGTCTCACCGGGACAAAACTGTCTGCACATACCATCCCCTTTTCTGCCAGCTGAACGAGCAGATCGCGGAGATCCCCGGTCACGGGAATCTTGGAAAGGGCCTTTAAAAAGCTTGCACCGCGACGTGTTAACTCTTGGTAGACAATACTTTCTTCCTTGGTAAGCGCTGCATGTCCGCTCTCCTGTGTCTCTGAATGATCTCCGCCGGCAGGATCCCGGCTGACGTGATCCCAGTCGATATCCTCGTACCGGAAAAAAGAAAGCGTCTTGTCCGGAGACATTTTCCAGAAAAAATCTCCCTCTGTAAGAAGTTTGTCTAACAGTCCTTCCCGATATTCATGGACTCTTCTCGGAAAAACGATATTCTCCCAATAAGCCACATTTAAAAATTGTCCGCAGAACAGGGATGCAGTCTGTTTTAACTGATCCATGGAGGAGGCATTGATCCTGACTTTATCGGCCATCAGTGCGGCATAATGCTCAGGAGGCTGTGTCACGGCTTCCATACGCAGGATACGGATGGTTGCTTTTCTGGCCCGGTCATACAGTTTTGCATGATAATAAAACCCTTCTGCCTCCACGATCTCCCCCTGAGTACACATAACCTTAAGCCAGTCCTTTATGCATGCTGTTTCGCCCGGAAGGTAACGGCTTTCGATCTCTTCGGCGCAGAATGGGCCACGGTAATACAGCAGTCTCCGTATGATATGCATTGCCGCTTTGGGATCCTGTCCGGACAGCGCATCTGCATATTCCCGGCTCTGCTCAGAGGCGATCCAGAGTCCCGGTTCAATATATTCTGCCAGTCCCCGCCCGGCCAGCTCTTCCAGCCACCCGGATACGCTCCCATCGTCTGGCACAGAAGTGGACGGCTGAGGAGAAATGTTAAAGATTTCAGCTAATTCCTGCGCCGAGACATCGCCCTCGATCATTAAAAATGTGTGGAGCTCTTCTGCATTCCCGGGAACTTTTTTCCTCTCATGCACTTTCTTTAACTCCCGGGCCGAGGGCTTTAACTTTTCCATCTCATGGAGCTCGTCATAGACGGCCTGACGGATGCCCGGTGTGGTCGGCGTATATTCGTACATTTCTGCGGCCTCCACGCGCCACTGCATCGGAAGAGACATGGGGGAAGGAAGATCCAGGTAAACCTCCCGGACCGCGATCTGCCCGCTTAAGATCCCGTTCAGGATCGTAAGAAGTCCGTCGATATCCCACTGATCCTCCAGGCATTCTCTCGTTGTTTCCCGTATCAGGGGGTGGTCCGGCTCCTGTATCAGCGTTTCCAGCATTTCTGTACTGCGAAGACGCTGCATCCATAAAGGCTGTCTCCCATTCTGCTTCATCCCCATCATGAGCGCTCTGGCCGCATTATAGCGGAAGGTCATACTGAATACCGGGGTGACTGGGAGCAGAGCGCTTAATGTATCTCTGACAGTATCCGGATCAATGGAAAAAAGGATCTTTTCCGGTACAGTCTCATCCCCGTAAGGATACAGAAGGATTCCGTCTTCCTCATCCACGCAGCCGACATTTAAGTTCAGCTTCCTGCGGACGGCATCCTGCATCAAAAGGGAAAGGGGTGCGTTGATCCGTCTCCCGAACAGTGCATGGACCATGGCCTGGTGATTGCCTGTGGAATCTTTAAAGTGCTCGATCACGATGGTCCGGTCATCAGGCAGAAGTCCTGCGGCTTTTTTCTGGCGGTACAGAAAATCTGCAGTATTTTCCTGTGCGGCTTCATCCAGCCCCAGTTCTTTTAACTCTTCCCTGAGCATGCCGCGCTTTTCTGCCTCGGACAGCTTCCGCATGATACGGCCGAAGGCCATACTGGTCTTTAAGTCCCTTCCTTTGAGCTCCCCTTTCCAGAAGGGCAGCCTTGCGCCGTCTGCATTGGTCTGTGTTACCACGACCGTATCCTTGTCCTGGCTTACGATCTTCCAGGCAAAGGCACCCAGAATAAAACGGTCTCCACGCTGAGATTCATAGACAAACTCCTCATCCAGCTCTCCCACCTTTACGCCCTCTTCTGTTTTCGCCGTGTACAGCCCCTTATCAGGAATCGTTCCTCCGGCGGCTACGGCGAGCATCCGGCTGTAGGAATCGGCAAAGACACGGTCATGCAGCCGGTCATACAGGATTCTCGGGCGTACCGGGATCTCCCGTTTATGCTCGTAATCGCCTGCCAGCATTTTCAAAACAGCGGTCACATCCTGCCTGGTCACCTCGCGGAAGGTATAGGTGCGGGATAAAATCTCCATCACCTCATCTACCGTATAGGCCACACCCCGGGCATCCTCTGTTTTCTTCTGCGGTGTATGGTTCTGCGCTGCAGGGGTATCCGCCACAGCCTGTGCAGATTTCTTTGATCTTCCGGCTGCAGGCGCAGTGTCAGAGACAGCGGCCATGGAGACAAGATGCTGGGCAAGCACATCCAGACAGAGCCTTGGAGGCCTCGCCTGCTCTACTTTACCCTCTCTAGCAATCTGTGCCGTCATGCCGCAGTACAGCGTCTCAGGGGAGGTGCGCGGGTACATATACATCACACTGACCCGTCCCGGACTGTGTCCCGCCCTTCCGAGGCGCTGCATCGTGCTGGAGATGGTCCGTGGGCAGCCTACCTGAAGGACTTGGTCAATGTCGCCCACATCGATCCCCAGTTCCATGGAGGAGGTGGCGCATAAAAGGCGCAGCGAGCCGCTTCTAAGGGCATCCTCCGCTTCCTCGCGCTGCTCTTTTGACATGCTGCCATGGTGGACCCGTGCGAAATCCTCCCCCGCCAGCTGATTGACATAGTAAGCCAGCTTTTCCGCATATCTGCGTCCTTCCGAGAAGGCGATCACACTTCGGCAGGAAAGAGCGCGTTCATACACCTTTTTCGCCAGCTCCTCCCAGACCGGATCCTTTTTCCTTCCCACAGATGGTGTCAGCCCATCCACCTCGATTAGGACCTCTTTGTTCATGGATGGGGCAATGATCCTGGCCTTTTCCGGAGACAAATATTCTGCTGCTCTTTGCAGGGGCTCAATGGTCGCAGACAGACCAATTCTCTGCAGAGGATTTTTGCAGAGGTGGTCCAGTCTGGCGGCGGACAGCATTAAATGGGCGCCCCGTTTGGTATCGATCAGTGCGTGAAGCTCATCGATGATCAGCGCTTTTGCTGTCTTTAGGACCGATCGTCCACTTTTGCTGGTCAGCATAAGAAACAGTGATTCAGGTGTAATGATCAGAATATGGGGCGGATGCTTGACCATGCGCTGCCTGTCCTTCTGGGGCGTATCGCCGGTCCGTATCCCTACCTGGATCTGAGCGGCGTCTTCCCCGCCCTTTGTATGCGCGATCCCCTCCAGCGGCTTATTTAGATTCTCACGAATATCTCCTGCCAATGATTTTAAAGGGGACACGTAGATCAGATACAGCTCCTCTTTCAGTTCTCCTTTTGAAGCAAGCTTCTGCATACGGTCGATAAAGACAAGGAATGCGGATAATGTCTTTCCTGTTCCCGTCGGTGCACTAATCAGAGAAGGATGTCCTGATGCTATGGCAGGCCAGGCCTCCTTTTGGACCTGAGTGGGACTGCCGAAGGACTTCTGAAACCACGCGGCTGTCGGTGGAGTAAATAGTTGTGTACTGCATTTGCTGTGATCTTCCATCTGGTTACCTCAATCTTCTTTTACGCTTAGCGGTAATATTGAGTCTATTGTATCAAATCAAAGAAGTGATTGCCAGCGCAAAATAGGTATTGTATTTCACTGCCCGGGAATTTATAATAGAGACGTCCGCAATATCTGGTCTGCGGACTTAAATATCTATGAAAGGATACGAAAGATGCAGTTACAGAGATTACTTAGCTATACAAGAAAAGCCGTTGATGAATACGATATGATCCAAGAGGGGGACCACATCGCAGTCGGCATATCCGGCGGAAAGGACAGCCTGACCCTGCTTCATGCGCTGCACGGCCTGAAAAGGTTTTACCCGAAGCCTTTTGAGCTCAGCGCAGTGACAGTGGACTTAGGATTTGAAGACTTTGACTTAAGCCCCATCCAGGCTCTGTGTAAAGAGCTTGAGATCCCGTACCGTATCGTAAAGTCTGACATCTATCACATCCTCTTTGATGTACGCAAGGAGTCTAACCCCTGCTCACTTTGTGCAAAGATGAGAAAAGGTGCCCTGAATGAGGCTGTCAAAGAAATGGGATGTAACAAGGTGGCGTATGCGCACCACAAGGATGATATCATAGAGACCATGCTGCTTTCTTTAATATTTGAGGGACGTTTCCACTCCTTCTCGCCGAAGACCTATCTGGACCGTATGGATCTGACCGTGATCCGTCCGATCATGTTTGTGGATGAGATGGACGTGATCGGTTTTAAAAATAAATACGAGCTTCCGGTTGTTAAGAGCAAATGCCCTGTGGACGGCTACACAAAGAGGCAGTATGCAAAAGAGCTTGTAAAGCAGCTGAATGAGGAGCATCCAGGAGTCAGGGAAAGAATGTTCCATGCAATCTTAAATGGAAATATCAAAGGATGGCCTGAAAGGATCCCACATGTGCGTTAATGGCGAAGAGCCGGATAAGCTAAGATAAGGACAGGCAAAGAGACAGGGCTGCAGATGAAATATAATCCTTCATCTGCAGCCCTGTCTCTTTCGTGCAGTACTCTTTATTGGTCAATATATGAGAGCTCCGCCAAGTCTACAGCTTCTTGCGGCCTGTGCCGATTCCCTCTTTCAATTCGATATACTGTTCGATCGCCTTAGCGGTACCTTCTACCCCAAGTTCGGAACTGTTCAGGCACAGCTCATAGCTCTCTGAATCAGACCATTTCTTGTTGGTATAATAGTTGTAATAGCTTGCGCGCTTCTTATCTGTCTTAATGATCATATCTTTTGCCTTGGCATCTGTAAGGTCATAGATCCGTGTAATACGGCGGATACGGGTATTGAGATCTGCATGGATAAAGATGCTGACAACATTCTCATAAGTTTCCAGTGCATAGTCTGCACAGCGTCCGACCAGAATACATGGCCCCTCATCTGCGATCTTCTTGATCGCATCAAATTGTGCCAGGAATACTTTATGATTGATCGGCATATCAGAATATGTATTACCCGGATATCCCATAGAATAAGTATCCATTACCAGTGAATACAGAAAACTATTCGTTGGCTTCTCATCGTGTGTCTCAAAAATCTCTTCACAAATACCGCTTTCCTTTGCAGCCCTTGCAAGCATCTCTTTGTCATAAAGCTTGATCCCAAAGTCTTCTGCCACCTTACGTCCAATTTCACGTCCTGCGCTGCCGAATTGTCTGCCGATTGTTATTATTGTGTTTGTTTTCATTTCAGTCACTCTCCTTTACGTCAAACCAGGCATAATTACCCTTTTTGGATAACTTATATGTGTATTATACAAGATGAAGTACATATTTACAATAATAATTATATTTTTTGTGCAATTTATACAGAACCCCCTATGTGATTCTGCTCCCGGCAGGGTTAAGAAGCACATAGGGGGAAGGTGTTAATATTATCTATTGGTTTCTTAGTTTTTCTAACAGATCTATGAAATATTCCGGCAGCGGAGCGTCGAATTCCATATATTCTCCGGTAGCTGGATGCGTGATCCCCAGTATTTTTGCATGAAGCGTCTGGCCCTGGAGCTTGAAGGGGCACTTGGCAGGTCCATAGACCAGATCTCCCAGGATCGGATGCCCGATACTTGCCATGTGGACACGGATCTGGTGGGTGCGCCCGGTCTCCAGCTCACATTCAATATACGTGTAATTTCCAAAACGTTCCAGCACCCGGAAATGAGTTACGGCATTCCGGCCATGGGGGGCATGGGTGCTCATTTTTTTCCGGTCTACGGGGTGCCGGCCGATCGGTGCATTCACGGTCCCTAAATTCTCTTTGATATTTCCGTGTACAATGGCGTGATATCTGCGCGTGATATGATGATCCTTCAATTGATCCGCCAGTGCCTGATGGGCGCGGTCATTTTTACAGATGATCAGGGAGCCCGTGGTATCCATATCGATGCGGTGCACGATACCAGGCCTGGATACGCCGTTGATGCCGGACAGGTTATCCCTGCAGTGGAACATGACAGCATTCACAAGAGTACCGCTGTAATGCCCTGGTGCCGGATGTACGACCATCCCCTTTGGCTTATTCACGATCAGGATATCGTCATCTTCGTACAGGATGTCGAGAGGGATCTCTTCGGGCTTTATATCAGGCGCTTTAAGCTCGGGAAGCGACACCTCGATCTCGTCTCCGGCAGACAGTTTATAATTGGACTTGACCTGACCTTTGTTGACCGCGATGTGCTGGTCCCTTATCAGCTTTTGGATATAAGAGCGGGAAACATCCGGCATGGCATCGGATAAGAACTTATCGATCCGCACACCGGATGTTTCCGCGGTAAAATACAATTCTTCCATCTTAATCGGATCCTTTCCTTACTGAAAAACACTTCAGCTCCTCTTCCTTGTAATAGAAAAGGATGGAGAAAGCAAACAAGATACATGCAACCACCACATAACAGTCAGCAACATTAAAGATCGGGAAGTCAATGAGCTCAAAGTAGAAAAAGTCTACCACATAGTTTAAACGTATTCTGTCTATCAGGTTCCCGAATGCTCCGGCGCAGACTAATACAGCACAGATCCGAAGCAGATAGTATCTGCGGGTATGCGGCATCCGTCCATAAGCGTAACCGATCAGGGCAACGATCACAACAGCGCCCACAGCAAACAGGATCTGCTTATTCTGCATGATCCCAAATGCGGCTCCTCTGTTCTCCAGGTATTCCAGTTTAAATACCCCCTTAAAGATTACAAAAGCAGCCTGATCCTTTAAATGTGTCACGGCAAGCCATTTGGTCAGCTGGTCCAGTATCACAAGCAGGATACACAAACCTGCAGCTGACAGATAGCTTTGAATTGATTTTGTCTTTTTATTGTCCATAGTTTGTCCCTTTTTACAGATTAGTAGATACAGATTACACATATTTATGGATCACCACAAATATACGGTTCTTTTTTGTTCGGGATAAGGTCCCATGAAAGCGGAATTTGCCCATCCCCCTGACAGAGATGACGTCTCCTTCCTTTACCTGATAACTGTTGGTGGTCATCAGCCGCCCGTTGACGAATACCTTAGCCCCCTCGATCAGCCCGGTGAGCTTTGTCCGGGAAGAAGAGAATGCAAGTGACAACAGGCTGTCCAGCCGGACAGATGCCACGGTACCTTTGATCTCCTCATAACGCGGGGCGTAATGGTAATCCTCAAGGCTGATCTCCCTTAAAAGGACACTGGTATGCCGCACACGGGTCAGCTCCTTCATCAGGAAGTTGCCAAGAGAAGAATGGACAAAAGTAACGGCCTGCTTGCCCTCCACAATAATATCCCCCAGTTTGGAGCGTTCAATCCCAAGATTCAGGATTGCTCCAAGATAATCCCGGTGAGTCAGTTCTTCTGCATATTTGTCATGCAGCGGCTCGATGGAAAGCGCATGGAAAGGATAATCATATTCCTGTACAGAGAACCCGGCGTCAGAGACGTCCTCATAAGTCCCACGCAAATAAAGAGCATCAGGTAGAAAGGCTGCCATCTGACGCTCTGCTAAATCATAGCCGCCGAAAGTAACATACCTCGTATACAGCTGTTCTTTCGGCAGGGAATGTAAAATATTCAATTCATTCAGATTCAGGAAATCTGAATAGGTAATGATGTCACGGTGATATGCTGTTCTTGACAGCTCACTCAGCCGCTTTTCCAATAGCTGTTCTTCTTTTAACATATGAAAATGGACCGTTTCCTTTATGTATCTGCCTAGTATCTTCCTCTGACGTTCGCTGATTCCATGGAACCTCCCAGCAGATCCTGGAGATCGCCGGAAATATCTACGTTCGTCGGTGTCACAAGGAAAATATAATTGGAGATCTTCTGCAGGTTTCCGCTGATCGCAAACGTAGCACCGGAAATAAAATCGATGATGCGCTGTGCGATCTCCAGATCCATCCCCTCCAGATTCAGGATCACGGTACGTCCTGCCAGCAGTGTCTCGGTGATCTCTCTGGAATCATCTACAGAAGTCGGCTTCACGACGCAGACCTCCATATTCGCATTCCTTCTGGATGCCGGCTGGCGCATCGGTGTCACCTTGCTGCTTGGTGCTAACTTCTTATCATCGTCCTGGATATCAAAATCGTCGTATTCATCTTTGCTCTTCTTACCGAACAGAGAACGGCGAGGCTTTTCATCAAAATCGTCATCATCAAATTCATCATCGTAGAAATCATCATCATACTCATCGTCATTCAATTTCATGATGTCCAAAAATTTATCAAACACACCCATGTTTACACTCCTATCTTATGCCTTTTTGCGCATAATTTATTTTTAAAGCCCTTTCTGTTCCAGTCGTCATGCTCTAAACTGCATAATTCCTGGCACCAAAGATTCCGGTCCCAACACGGACCATAGTCGCGCCTTCTTCTATTGCGACTTCGTAATCATTGGTCATCCCCATTGAAAGTATACTCACATTAACATTATCAATGTTTTTCTTCTCAATGTCAACAGATAATTTATGTAAATTTGCGAAAATTGGGCGGTTTTCCTCGGGATTTTCAACAAAAGGTGCGATTGTCATGAGCCCGCACACGCGCAGATGGGGAAATGTGGCTATTTTTTCAATAAAAGGAATTACTTCATCAACTTTCAGTCCAAACTTACTCTCCTCCTCCGCTACATTGACCTCTATGAGGATTCGCACAGTCAGATCCTTTTTTGCAGCCTCCTTTTCGATAGTCTCAGCCAGCTTCATGGAATCAACGGAGTGGATCAGATCCACTTTGTCAATGATGTACTTTACCTTGTTTGTCTGGAGATGTCCGATCATATGCCACCGGATATCATCTGGCAGAACCTCGTACTTTTCGGTAAGCTCCTGTACTTTATTTTCGCCGAAGACCCTCACACCCAGGTCATAAGCCTCCTGTAAAACCGGTACCGGCTTCGTCTTGCTGACCGCGATCAGTGTCACCTCGCTGCGGCTGCGTCCGGCCCTGTCACATGCTGCCTGTATCCTTTCCTCTACTTCTTTCAGCTGATCTTTTAACATGCTGCTTCACTCCTTGCTCATATATGATTTCGTTAAATAGGTGATTATTGGAATACGACCTCTTCCTCATCCACGGAACCGCCGTCCTGCACAATATGATCATAATTATAAAGACCGTAGGTCTCACCCTCCTGGACGATATAATATTCATCACTCTCACAGAGGATCGTGACAGCCTTAAAAACGGCATACCCTTTATTGATATTGTATACGCCCTTACACGGCTTTGTCTCTGAAAGCCGGAACGTCTCTGAGGAATCGGTGCGTACAAGAATACTTCCCTTATCGAGATCCTCTGCCCGCAGATAGACTTCTCCGTCTTTCGTCGTCTTATAGATGTCCACAGGGGTAAAGTCTGGTTCCCCGCTCCCGTCTTGTATCATGACACCGGTGCCGGAGCTGTTTCCTCCGGTCGTAATGTATTCCTGGGGGACAACATAAAAATCTTTCTCAATGACTGCACTTTTTGGAATCTTTAATCCGCTCTCATCCTCCATGATCAGTTCCACATTCAGGAATCTGTCATCTGCATAACGGATCATGGAATTATCATAATCCAGCTGCCCATAGAATTCGCCTTCTCTTTTTATGATAGATAAATTGGCCCAGATCGCCTCACTTTCTTTATTGATCCGGGTCTTGATATAAGTTGTATCAGACAGCTTAGAGGCCATCTCCTTGTCCAGCGGTACAATAACTGACCAGTTCTCGCTGGTGACCAGCTTGTATGCAGGATCTCCTTTTTTTACCTGTACATTATCTTCACGGCTTGTCCGTTTATACTTACTCTGGTCAAAGTCCGATTTTTGAAAGGTATCTACATCCAGAGACTCATATCCGTCGAAATCCAGGACCATGATTCCGTCTCTCTGGGAAGCGTATACATCCGCCTTTCCTCCGTTTAGAGCGATCACAGCATCCATCTGTGCTGTTTTTGTCTGATTAGAGGCATCGAGCAGTGTATTGGAAATGTCGTTTTTTAATGCATAGACTGAAGAAAACTTCTGGGGATTAAAGTTCTCGTTAAAATTCTGCGTCTTGACCGCCAGAGAATTCATCTCCTTTGAACTCAATGCAATTTCTTCTGTCTGGGTGTCGCTGTCATAGGAAAGCCTGCCCGATGTGATGGCATAAATGTTCATCCCTGCCTTTATCTTACTTCTTTCATTTTGAAAATAATTGATATATCCCGTCCTCTCAGCATCTATCACTGTCTCCTCGCGTATGGCAAGTCCTGTATAGGAATTGTCTTTCAGGATACTTCCTTCACGTACTTCATATACAGAGATCTTTTTCGACGAGGCATACATGATGATCGTTACGATCAGATAGATGAACACGATCGCAAATATAAAAATACCGACGTTCATTTCACGCTTTCTTTTATACTTGTTGATACTGATGGAATTATTCTTCCGTGATGCCAAATCTATACTCCTCCTGTATTTTATTCCTGCAAAAAATAAATAGATTTATTTATAACTTTATCAGTATACCATTTTTAAATGTATATTTCCAGTTTTTGTGGCAATAATAAAAGCATTGATATTGAAAAGGAGGAAATAAAATGAAGTGGTTTGATAACACTGCTTTAACACTTGTGATCATTGGAGCAGTCAACTGGCTTCTGGTTGGTATTTTTCGATTCGATTTAGTAGCCTTTCTCTTTGGAAATTTAAGCTGGCTTTCCAGGATAATCTATACGTTAGTCGGTCTTTGCGGCCTCTATCTTATCAGCCTGTTTGGCAGGATCAAAAATGATGCTGAGTAAGAGAACATTTCACAAGCCTGCTTTTAGCCAGGCAGAATAACAAAACAGGAACTTACTTGAAAAGATTACAGTAAGTTCCTGTTTTTTCTATCCGTCATCTAAATTCAGACAGGCCTGGTCACTGGCTGTCAGTAATACCTGCTGCGAGCAGCTCGGTCATATCGTCATAAAGGATCGTCTTATCATCCGCACCCATAACGATCGAAATATATGGCTGATCAGCCATATCCTGTGAATACAGTATTACACAGGAGCCCGCCTCATCTGTTGTACCTGTCTTGCCGCCAAAGACATTCACTCCCTGCGGTGCTGCCGCCTCTCCCAGTGAATAGTAGTTGGAGGGGAGCCATTGTTCGGTGCGCACGGTACCGTCGGCTTCTGTCAGCGTTCCAGTATAGGAATCCATCGCTATGATATCGAGGAACCGCTGGTCCTCTACACAGGCATTGAACATCAGATAGAGATCATATGCCGTGGTATAATGATCCTCCTGATGAAGCCCGTGCGGGTTCACAAAATGCGTGTTCGTCGCACCTAAAGCTTTCGCTTCCTGGTTCATCAGGTCAGCAAATGCCTCCACACTGCCGGAGATATGCTCTGCGATCGCTACAGCACAGTCGTTGCCGGAATGAAGGACCAGCCCGCATAAAAGGTCATAGAGCGTGACCTGGTCTCCTGTCTTTAAGTTGCAGACCTGCTCATCCCATGCAAAATCCGTGGCGTTCGCACTGACCGTAACGACATCATCCAGATTGCCGTATTTTAAGGTCAGATATGCGGTCATGACCTTGGTCGTACTGGCAGGAAACAGCCTGTCATGGAGGTGGTATGCATACAGAACCTCTTTTTTATTCAGATCAAACAGACCCGCCGCATGGAGCGAAGTATCATCTGTAAACCCATCCATTGTCTTATCTTTATCTGTTACACACAGGTTCTCGGCAAATAGGGTGCCCTTATAGACACCTGCCTTATAATGTGTCTTCTCATAAACTTCTGCCTGGTCATAGGCAGGCTTCAATATCCAGCCGGATAAAAGAAACACGGCCAGGGCCAGGATCAAGACTACCGCCAGTATTCCGGCATAAATAGGTGCCCTGCTTCTTCTCCTGCGTCTTCTGTGCCTTCTTCTTCCCTGACTGGGCTTCGTATGGTTCATCTGTCTGCTCATCGGTCAAATCCCCCTTTGATCCATACCAAAGCTGTTGTCTTTCTACTTATACATCTCACGCCAGTCCAAGTCTCCTCTGTCCAATGCTAAGATCAATGCTTCTGCAGTCGCAATATTGGTAGCCATTGGAATATTATAGATATCACACAGCTTCACGATGTCATTGACATCTGGTTCGTGAGAGCGCGGCGTCAGCGGGTCACGGAAAAAGATCAGAAGATCCATCTCATTATGCTCGATCTGTGAACCGATCTGCTGCTTTCCTCCCAGATGGCCTGCAAGATACTTGTGAATATTCAGGTTCGTCACGCTTTCTACCAGTACACCTGTGGTCTCTGTCGCATATAAATGGTGCTTGCTTAAAATCCCCCTGTAAGCGATGCAGAAGTTCTGCATTAATTTCTTTTTGGCATCGTGTGCCACTAATCCGATGTTCATATCTTAAGTCTCCTCTACTGATATTTATTAGGCTGCAAACCGACATTGAGCACAAAACCAATTCCCATGTAGAAGCATATAATGGATGTGACTCCTGAACTTACAAATGGCAGGGAAATCCCGGTATTCGGGAAGATCTGTGTAGCCACACTGATATTGATGAATGTCTGAACTCCGATCAGTGTGGCGACTCCGCCGCATATTAGGCGCCCCGCAGTGTCTTTTGCCTTTACCCCAATTAAAATACATTCTATTACAATTAATAATAACAAAATTATGACCGCACAACAACCCACAAATCCTAATTCTTCCCCAATAATTGCAAAAATAAAGTCTGTCTGCGGTTCAGAGATGAAGTTTCCGTTTTTCACGGAAGTGGTCGTATTGTTATTATAACCTTTTCCCGTGAGCTGGCCGGAGCCTATCGCCATGACCGAGTTGATCTGCTGGTATGCTTCATCTGTCGCATACTTCTCCGGTTCCAGCCATGCCAGGATACGGTTCTGCTGGTACTGCTTTAAGAACGGCTGGTTCGGCTGTACGACAATGCTCAAAAACAGAGCCGCTGTCGGTATGGCAATTGCCAGGACCGTTCCGATGAACTTATAGCTCAGTCCTGCCAGATATAAGATTATGCAGAACAGGACCGCGATACAGATCGTATTGGAAAGGTTCGGCTGCTTATATATCAGGATCAATGACGGCAGCAATAGGGCTATCGCCTGTATGATCGTTTTTTTCGAATTGACTGCCTGCTCCCTGTCCATAAAAAATCTTGCAAAGAACAGGATCAGTATGATCTTTGTTAAGTCAGAGGGCTGGAATTGGACGAAACCAAGATCCAGCCACCTGGTAGCACCATTTACTTTTTCACCAAAGAAGCGCACTGCCAGGAGCAGGACGATATTCAGGCCATAGAGAGGCCAATACCAGTTCAGCACCCACTTGTAGTCGATCAGAGAAATGACTGCCATCGCGAAGGTCCCCATGAGGACTCCGGCGATCTGCTTTCCCTGTACGGCTGCCTGCGCGCTTCCCACTACAAAAATCCCAATGATGGAGATTGCCGTTACAAGCGCAACAAGGGTGAACTTGTAATCTTTTAAATGATATCTTTGTTTGAGTTTCTGTAAATGCGGTTTCAATTGAAGTTTCAATAGTTTTCTCCTGTAATCTTTATATGTATATCTGAACGTGTTATCTTAATGTTAAAATCTTCCGGCTTTACCTCCAGATACTTTGATATTGTGTGGTACATATCTGAAGAAAATCTTTCCGCCGTCTCGGGTGTACACTGCATCCTGTCTGCCATGAGCAGAGTCCGAAGTCTTTCTTTTGCAACGTGAACAGATGGTACACTCATATGATTTCCCTCCTAGTTCTTTTTAAAAAGGCTGGAAACCTTTGCAAAAAATCCTTCCGGCTTACTAAAATCCGTGATCGGGATGTCATCTCCAAGGATCCTTCTGCATACATTTAAATATGCCTGGCCGGACATACAGGAGGCTCCCACGATCGGTTCGCCCTGGTTGGTCGCGATGACGACCTGCTCGTCATCAGGAATGACGCCCAATAGGTTGATCGCCAGGATTTCCGTGACGTCCTCCACAGACATCATATCCCCCCGCTTGACCATGTCAACCCTGAGGCGGTTGATGATGAGATCGTTTTTCTTGATCCCGTGTGTCTCCAGCAGGCCGATGATACGGTCTGCATCGCGGATGGCAGATACTTCCGGCGTTGTCACAACGATGGCACGGCTGGCCCCGGCTACTGCATTCTCAAAGCCCTGCTCGATCCCGGCCGGACAGTCCAGAAGTATGTAATCGAATTCGTCCTTTAAGTCTGCGATCAGTTTGCGCATCTGTTCAGGAGAGACGGCTGTCTTATCCTTTGTCTGCGCGGACGGAAGCAGATACAATTCCGGAAAACGCTTGTCCTTGATCAGGGCCTGCTTTAACCGGCAGCTTCCTTCTATCACATCAACCAGATTATAGATGATCCGGTTTTCAAGTCCCATTACCACATCCAGATTACGAAGGCCTAAGTCCGTATCGATGACAATGACCTTTTTATCCATCTGCGACAAGCCGATTCCTATATTTGCTGTCGTAGTCGTCTTACCGACTCCGCCTTTTCCTGATGTAATGACAATAACTTCTCCCATGTTTTTCTTCCTCCTACAGCTTTTATTCCCAAGATTAGTCTACAAGCGGATCCACATAGATCCGGCGTCCGTCGACCACGGCGATTTTTGGTCCCTTAATACTTAAGCTTTCCTGATAGATCACCTGGCGCTTCGCCTCAATATCACCGATTCTAAGCTGCTTCGGCTGCATGGAAAGAGCGACGACAAATGCATCTCTGTTCCCTGATGCCCCAGCATGGACACTGCCGGACAGAGAACCAACAATGACAACATTTCCCTTTGCGATCACCTTTGCCCCCAGCTCCACATCCCCTAATATGATGATGCTAGAATCAGATTCAAGTACCTGCCTTTTGCTCAGCGTACCTCTGTAGAACTGCCCTTCTCTCTTCTGGATATTGGTGAGCGTGTTTTCTACAATGCTTTTGTATGTCATTTCATTGGTTTCATCACGGTCAATGACACATACGATGTCGATCCCCGTGATCTCAGCAATCAAGTCCAGGATCAGCTGTTCCTCCTGGTCTGACAGCCTGCGGTCTAAAAACGTGACTGCCATCTTCGCCCCCTCAAAGAACTTTGCAGAATCTTTGAATTTGGAGGCGACACTTTCCAGCAAAGTATCAAAGGATACTTCCGGATTCAGGTGAACTTCGATCCCATATCGGTTGCTTTTAATTGTTACCAGCCTGTCCATGTATATTCACATCCTTTTTAAGTATATAAACATGCAGGATTAATCTCCTGCAATGGCTGTACCAAGCTGTGCGGCAGAACCTGTGATCAGCTCCTTCTTATCTGCGAGCTTAAAGTTTGCCCTTACAATATCTCTGCCTATTTCTGCAGCGTAGGATGAACTGTAACCATTTGCAATACGCACTGCGATGGCAATCTCCGGTTTGTCTGCCGGTGCAAACCCGACAAACAAGCCATGGTCCGGATGAAGCGCGCTCTGCTGTGCAGTACCCGTCTTACCGGCCATCTCTATTTCCAGACCGTTAAAGCTTGGGGTATCATGTATCATGGCTATCATACCCTGATGAACCAGATCCCATGTTTTGCTGCTGACATCTGTGATCTCATTGGCTGCGACAGGCTCATACTTTTTGATGATCTTGCCATTCACATCTGTCGTCTTGTTTAACAGAGAGAGGTTATATACGGTTCCCTTATTTGCGACCGTTGCAACATATCTGTTGAGCTGACTGACGGTAAAGTTATTCGTACCCTGCCCGATCGCACTCTGTACGGCGTATTCGTCTGAGATCCTAGGCTCGGACTCTGGGATCTCGATGCCGGATTTTTCACCGAGGCCGAATTCCTTTGCATATTTTGCCAGCTTTTCGACACCCTGGTCACTGTCATAGTCCCCGTCTGCATCCAGTCCCAGGTCATATCCTACTTCATAGAAGAAGACATTACAGGAATGCATGAGGGCTCCTGTGACCTCCAACGGCCCATGCCCTCCCGGATAGATCCAGCACTTAGGACTCGGTGTCACTTTTTCGAATTCACCGCCACAGTTAATATAGCTGCCTTCTGAGATCACACCTTCTGTCAATCCTGCCACAGCGGAGATCATCTTATAGGTAGATCCCGGTGCGGTCCTCTCCTGTGTCGCATTATTATAGAACGGCCTGGAGAGTCCGGTCACAAGCTGGTTGTAATACTTGGAATCCATCGTATTCGCCAGACGGTTGTTATCATATCCGGGATAGGATACACACGCCAGCACTTCCCCTGTATTTGGATCGCTGACTACGGCGGAACCGGTACACGGCTCCAATGCCAGCTGTCCGGGAGTAATCTCAAGACTCTGGATCTTCTGGTAAAGCCAGCTAAACGAATCCATACTGCCGTCTGCCAGCCCATTGTAAGCTGCCTCGTCCATCTTAAGGACACCCTGCTCGTACACAATGGCACAAATCTCTCCTCCACTGATACTACCTGATTTTATAAGATATTTGTAGAGAAGTTTGTCGAAATTAACATCTGAATCCAAATAATTTTGTAAAAATGTTAAAATTCCCTGGTAAATTTCGGCGGAATCGGAGTATTTCTCATCTGAAATATAATCTGCCAGCTTAGAAGTATCGATCCAGTTCTTGGAAATTGCATAATTCAGATACTTATGCAGGCTGATCGTCTCATCCTTTGTCCACTGTTTATAGACCTCATCGTTTGTATCGATCTTATCTGTCATCAGAATGCCTGTGGCTGTCTGGAGCACATCGATAGAAATAAAGTCCATATATGCCTTCATCTCATCGGAAAGGTCCTTGTATGCCTTGGCCTTACTGTTGTTCATCTCGTTGATGATTTCTGTGATCGCAGTTTTTTTCCTCTCTGTGAACTTCTGGTATACCTGCTTTTCTATTGGTTTGGCATCGTCTGCCCCAAAATGACTCTCATCAATGATCTCGTTGGCAATAAATGCATTGTAAGCATCATCTACAGGAATGATGATCTGGCTCGAATCGGTGGTCTGGCTGGGGTCATAATTCATGACATTGCGCAGCTTGGACAGTACGATTCCGGCAAGCTTTTCCTCCAGGAGCTGATAAGTCTGCTCCTGCAGGTCCTTGTCGATCGTCAGATATACATCATTTCCAGCCTCTGCTTCCTCACTGCTGACCTTGTCGGTCACCTTTCCGACACTGTCTACATAGAACTGGGTCTTTCCTTTTTTTCCCTGCAGGACCTCATCCATGGTCTGTTCCAGTCCGGCCTTCCCGACGATATCAGTCTGGGAATACTTCTTTTTCTGGTCCTTATCCAGGGCATTGTATTCTTCCTGTGAGATCTTGCCTGTATAGCCGATGATAGAGGCAAAATACTTGCTGTCTGTATAACGGCGCATGGAATCCTCTGCGATATCCACACCGTCCAGCTCATCTAAGTTCTCCATGATGGCGGCAACGGTCTCATCGCTGACATCGGTTGCCAGCGTGGTGGGGATGAACTTCTGGAAGCTGTTCAGATTGATGGCATATCTTAAGTTGACCATCTTTAATAGATAGGCCTTGTCCATCTTCTTCATATCCAGGTCATATCCATAGACCTCATCTGTACACAGATATTTTATAATATCTGCAGCGGAGGAATTTCTCTGCTTTTCTGTCAGCTCATCGATGGTTTTCAGACCATAGACATCGGCGATAAAACGAAGCTTCATGGTCTCATTCGTTTGGGAAAATTCATAATTCCCGGCAGAATCCAAGACGACTCCAAAGTCACTGATCACAGAATCCCCGTTGGATTCGACGATAGAGATGATCTTTTCAAGGATCCCGTTGAGAATCTCATTGCGGTCTTCCCCTGTGATATTGTCCTCGATAGTGACAGAATAGGCCACTTCATTATATGCCAGGAGATTGCCATTGCGGTCATAAATGCTTCCCCTTGTTCCGGGGATCTCCCTAGTCTTTAAAATCTGCAGCTTATAGTTGTCCATATAATACTGCCCCTTCACGATCTGCAGATAAAATACACGGTTGATCAGGATCGCAAACAGAACACAGAATGCAAGGATCAACACAAACAGACGTGATTTAACGATTCGAAATACAGTATCTTTTAAACGTTCAAACAAATTTACTTGCACTCCTTTTTTCTTCTGCTTCCAGCTTATGGTTTATAAATAAAATCAACGGGTATAGTGCCAGAGCGACCACGATCGTGTAGATCAGCTCCGGAATAATATTGTGGCTCAGATAATAAAGAAAATCAAACTCACTGCGCAGCATGAACATCAATAGATAGATGACCAGACCGTACAGGAATTCACTCGCCGCGATCAAAACAAGCGGCAGCTTTATATCTTCATCATAATATACCTGCTCAAACAAGCTGTTAATAAAGCCGAGCAGTAAATAGATCAGGGCATAAAAACCCAGTATATTGCCAAATTGGATATCGATCATCAGGCCGGAGAAAAAACCGACCAGCATTCCTTCCTTCGGGCCTCTCATAAATCCAAAGGCCGCAGTTATGATGATCATCAGATTCGGCTTGATAGATGCCAGCGCCAGATGCGGAAATACCGTACACTGGAGCAGGTAACAGATCAGTACGATCGCTATGGTCACGCCGATTCTTTTTGCCTTCATCTTTTTCATCGGTCAGATTCCTCCTTTCCCTGTCGGTACTATGATTACTTTTTATCCTTTCCCGTCAGCTCATCCTTGGTCTTTGTGATGACCAGGACCTCCTGCAGGTTTTTAAAATCCACGACAGGAGTGATATATCCTGAGCGGGTCAGGTTGTTGGAGTCTACGGTGATCTCACTGATATAGCCGATCAGGATCCCCTGGAGATACTTGGAGCTGATATGTGAGGTAACGATCTGGTCTCCCACCTGCACCTTATGATCATTGTTCTCCATCTGTTCAAAACGGATCCTTCCGTCATTGATCAGGGAAAGGTCTCCTCTTACCATACATCTGTCGGATGTGGACAGGACCATTGCACTGACATTGCTGGAATCATCGATCACGGAGCGGACCGTTGCCCAGGTAGGACCTACCTTTATTACGATGCCTACCAGACCGCTGCCTGCCAAGACATTCATGTCCTTTTTGATGCCGTCCTTACTTCCTTTATCGATCGTAAAGGTGCTGAACCAGTTCCCGGTGTCATTTCCGATCACGTGGGCACCCGTTTTTTCATAATCCGCATAATTCTGGTCAAGCTTATACAGCGCCTGAAGACGCTCCAGCTCGTACTTTTCTTCCTGGAGATTGTTATTCTCTGTGATCAGCGCATCCACCTTGGCCTGGAGGGCTTCCTTTTCCTTGCGCACCTCCTGCAGGGTATCGAAATTGTCGCTGATATCACCGAGCCAGGTCCCGATCTGGTTGATGCCTTTCTGCATCGGAATGATGGTCGCACTTGCGATCGCCTTAAATGGACCGGCACTCTTCTCATAGAACAGGGACAGTACCATCAAAAGGATACAGAACAGACTCAGTCCTGCCAGATAGTATTTACTTTTTGAAGAGGTTTGATTTTTCTTTTTCATATTATCTCAGCCACCTATAATCTTCATCTAACATAGAATATGTTAACTTTTTATACTCTTTATTCAATATCATCTTCTTTAACCCTGAAACGGCACACAGCTCAGGCTCCGGGATGGTCGTTACCTTCAGACCGGTGCTTTCCTCAAGATATGTAGAAAGTCCTTTTAGGTTTGCAAGCCCTCCGGTCAGATAGATCCCTTTTTCATCGATCCCCCTGCGCACATCCGGCGGCGTGCGGTCTAAAAGTGACTTGATAGAACGCACACATTCATCCAAAGGCTCCTTCATGGCAGCCCTTACGATCCCGATGGGGACTGCCTCCTGCCTGGGGACTCCGGTGAGCAGATCCCGGCCTGCGACTAAAAGGGAGGCATCTCCTGCCTCTGTAAATACGCCGAACTCCCTGCGGAGCGTCTCAGCCGTCAGCCGTCCGATCAGGAAATCTGTGTTATGCCTAACCAGATTGGCAATGGCATTATCAAAATGCACCCCTCCGGTCTTAATCAGACGGTTTAAGACCATGCCTCCTGAAGCTAAGACAGACAGCTCTGTCGTCTCACCGCCGAAATTGGCAATAAAGATCCCCCTTGCATTCCAGATATCAATCCCCATGCCGACCGCCTCTGCGATCCCCCGTTCCACGATCCTGACGGATTTTGCCCTGGCTGTGGAATGAAATACCAGATCGTAGAAGGCTTTTTTCTCCACTTCTGTTACATCGGTGGGGACAGCGATCACATATTCGGCCCCTCTTGAAAACTGTCTGTCCGTATTGAGCAGGTTCTGCAGCAGATACTGCATATCATCGAAATGCGCGATCACCCCGTTTTTCATTGGGAAGACGACCTGAATGTTATCAGGTGCCTTCTCGTACATCTCATAGGCCTCATCACCGGTAGAAAAGATATATTTCTTGTCCTTCATGGCAATGACGTTCTTTGCTTTCCATATTTTATCCTTCTTTTTATCAAAGATCTTGATGTCATAAGTCCCCAGATCTAGTCCATATACATTTCTGGCCATGTGTTACACTTCCCCTTATTCTTATAAAAGCTCTTTTTCCCTCATACTAAAATAACAATTATCCCCGATGATGATATGATCCAGAAGCTCGATCCCGATCAGCATTCCTGCCTCATGTACTCTTCTGGTGATCAGGACATCTGCCTTACTTGGCTTAGGATCACCGCTTGGATGGTTGTGGAGCAGGACGATAGAGACGGCATTCTTCTTAAGCGCCTCAACGAACAGTTCTCTGGGAGAAATAACCGCAGAATTGATCGTCCCCTTGGAAATATCGGCATCTGAGATCAGCCTTGATTTAGTGTCAAGCAGAAGGAGCTTCATAGACTCCTGCCTGCTGTGCCTCATATCTTCCATGTAATACTGTGCTATGGAAGACGGCGTCGAAAAATTAAGACCTGACTGTGCGTTTGCCTTAGCCAGCCTCTTGGCGAGTTCTGACAGACATAAAATCTGGACCGCTTTCACTCTGCCGATCCCTTTGACCTGCAATAGCTGTTCCAGCGTCCATTGGTGGATATTCAGGATCCCCTCATGGGAAAATGCGGGGTGCAGCAGTTTGTCTGCAAGTCCAAGGGAATTCTCGCCTCTGGTGCCTGTACGCAGCAAAACAGCCAGTAATTCAATATCCGTCAAATTACTCGCCCCAAACCTTATGCATTTCTCATAAGGCCTCTCTTCTTCCACCATCTCTTTCATCGTATTGTTCTCTTTCATACCTCATACCTGACTGCGGATGTCACAATACAATGATTTATTTTAGCATAAATTAAAATTCATGTATAGGTCTGCATTCTTAAATTTTTGTGAAGACTTTGTGTTTGGTTACTGCCGCACGCTTGAACTGCAGCTGTGTTTGGGCGCATATTTTCGGATGAGAGCTTCTGCAGTTTTCATGCCGTCCATGGCTGCAGAGGTGATTCCTCCTGCGTATCCGGCGCCTTCGCCGCAGGGATAGACCCCGCCCAGATTACTTTCAAATTCTTCGTTTCTTTCCAGCTTTACAGGGGAAGAGGTACGGCTTTCGACACCGGAAAGTACCGCATCTTCTCTTGCGAATCCCTGGATCTTATGGTCCATCAGACGAATGCCCTCTTCCAATGATGCACCTAATGTTTCTGGAAAGAGGGACCGCACGTTCCCAAATGTATAAGCCCCTTTGATCTGCGGATGCACCTCCCCGAAGCCTTCGGATACACGGCCTTCGCAGAAATCCCGGAAGCACTGGACCGGAACCTTGCCCTGCCCCTCTTCATAGGCGCGTTTTTCAAGCATCCTCTGGAATTCCACTCCCGCGAGGGGATGGCTGCTCCCATAATCCTCCGGTGTGACCGTGACGATGACCGCACTGTTGGCATTCACGCCGTCGCGATCGTGATAGCTCATGCCGTTGACCGCCAGATGCCCTTCTTCCGAAGAGGCGTTGACGACATATCCGCCCGGACACATACAGAAGGTGTATGCACCGCGGCCATTTTCCAGCTGGGCAGTCAGCTTATAGGCCGCAGCCGGCAGCTCCTTTGGCCTTTCCTCACCATACTGGCAAGCGTTGATCATTGTCTGGGGATGCTCGATGCGGACCCCCACCGCAAAAGATTTCGCCTGCATGGAGATCTGTTTATCATACAGCATCTGGAAGGTATCCCTGGCACTGTGTCCGATGGCCAGGACCAGCAGATCTGTCTTTAGTTCTTCACTGCCATTGATTTGGATTCCTCTGACCTTAGTCTGTCCTGATTCTTCATCCTGCTGTAAGAGGATATCTGTCATCTGGCTGTGGAAACGGATCTCGCCGCCCAGTTTCTCTATATGGCGGCGCATATTTTTCACGACATGGATCAGGATGTCCGTTCCGATATGTGGCTTCTGCTCATATAAAATGGAGTCGGGTGCACCGAATTTTACGAATGTCTCAAGGACAAAACGATTCCGCCCCCGGGCATCCTTGACCAATGTGTTTAGTTTGCCATCCGAGAAGGTTCCGGCCCCGCCCTCCCCAAACTGAACATTGGAGTTAAGCTTCAAGCCTGCACCCTCCCAGAATGCCTCCACATCCGCTAAGCGCTCATCCACACTGCCGCCTCTCTCTAAGAGAAGCGGGGAAAAGCCTGCCAGGGCAAGAAGATAGGTGCAGAACAGCCCTGCCGGTCCGCTGCCGATGATCACTGGCCTGCGGGATAAAGCCCTGCTTCCCGGGGTGGGAAGCTGATACGGCGAGGCGGTGATCTTCTGGACCTTATTCTTCATTTTCCGCAGTATGCTGCTCTCCTGCTTTACTTTTACATCTACCGTATAGGAATAAAAGATGTCCGGTTTTTTCCTGGCATCAATGGACTGTTTCCAGATCCGGTAATCTAAGAGCGCATCTGCCGGAATGTGAAGAAATCGGCAGAGCTTCTCTTCCAGCTCTCCGGGACTGTGTCCCGGGCGTAATTTTATCTGATTAATTCTAAGCACCGGAAGCCTCCTTTCCCGCGACATACCCGCTGGACCATGCCCACTGCAGGTTATATCCGCCGCAGATTCCATCCACGTCCAGGATCTCCCCTGCAAAATACAGCCCAGGTACATACAGCGATTCCAGTGTTTTTTCGTTGACCTCTTCTGTGTCCACGCCGCCCCTGCATACCTGTGCCTGATCAAAGGAATTTGTTTCTGTGATCTCTGTTTTGAATCCCCGGATCAGGCCGGCCAGCCTTTTGAGCTCATCCTCTGTACAGTCCCCGGCTCGTTTGGAGCGATCCACCTTTGCAAGCTTGAGCCAGAGATCAGACAGCTTCTTGTGAAACAGGCCGATGAAGAATTCCTCCATCGTCTTTTGAGGTCTGGCAGCGATCCTGTTTTTTAAGAAGGTAAGAAACTGTTCTCCGGAAAAATCCGGCATAAAGTTGAGTACTGCTTCCACTCTCTTTTTTTCATACAGACCGATGGCGGCGTACCTGCTGACCTGAAAGACCGGAATGCCTGAGATTCCGTAGGCGGTCAGCTGGATCTCACCGGTGTCCGCTGCCTGGCATACTCCATCCGTGTAAATGGAGACGCTGCCGTTGACCCGGATTCCTGCAATACTTTTATAGAAGCTTTCCTTGCAGCGAAGCTGTACAAGAGAGGGAAGGACCGGGACCAGGTGGTGTCCCAGATCTTTTGCCAGCGTATAGCCGGAACCGTCTGATCCTGACACAGGAGCTGCCTTGGAACCAGCCGCCAGGATGACCTTATCGGCCTGGAAATCACCTTGGTCTGTACGGATCTTAAAGCCCTTTTTTCCGGGAAGGATCTCCCGGCAGTGTGTCTGGGTCTTTACCTCCACTCCAAGCCGTTTTGTCTCCATCCGCAGTACATCTAAGACGGCGGACGCCTGGTCGGAATGGGGATAAAGATATCCATTCCGGTTTTTGGAATAGATCCCAAGTTTTAAAAAGAAAGCGATCGTCTTTTGCGCATTGAACTTTTCAATGATCTGCCACGGAAACAGCAGATTTTCGGAATGATAACAGACCGGCTCCTGAGCCAGATTTGTGAAATTGCACCTTCCGTTCCCGGTGGACAAAATCTTTTTCCCCACCCGGTCCTTGTGCTCCAGAAGCAGGACCTGTGCTCCGTTTTCTGCTGCTGTGACCGCTGCCATCAGACCGGATGCACCGCCTCCGATCACTGCTATTTTCGTCATAAATACTATCCCCTTTCTTAATCTGCAGACTCAAGGGCTGCTTTTGAAACAAGCCCGGCATCCACTAGATTCTGTAATGATTTCAGGATTCCGAGTTTCGCATGCGGCCAGGTCAGCCCTCCCTGGAAATAAACGGCGTAGGGAGGCTTGATCGGACCATCCGCACTCAGTTCGATGGAGGAGCCCTGCACAAACGCCCCTGCCGCCATGATGACGTCGCTGTCATAGCCTGGCATAGCCCATGGCTCAGGGCTGACATAGCTGTCTACCGGAGCTGCGGACTGGATTCCCCTGCAAAAAGCAATGACACCTTCCGGCGTTCCCAGTTCCACTGCCTGGATGATATCGTGACGGCTCTCGGTTCCGTTTGGAATGACTCCAAATCCCAGCTTTTCATAGATATTTGCCGCAAAAACAGCACCCTTAACGGCGCTGCATACCACAGTGGGGGCCAGGAAAAATCCTTGATAGAAGGCCTGCATTACACCCAGCGATGCGCCCACCTCTTTTCCTAATCCCGGTGAGGTCAGACGGTAAGCACAGTTTTCGATCAGGTCCTCTCTTCCCGCAACATAGCCCCCGATCGGTGCCAGACCGCCGCCTGGATTCTTGATCAGTGAGCCCACGATCATATCTGCACCCACATCACTTGGCTCTATAGTCTCCACAAATTCGCCATAACAGTTATCTACCATGCAGATAACGTCCGGCTTGACGCTTTTTACAAATTGGATCAGCTCTCCGATCTTCTCTACAGAATAGCTGGGGCGAGTCTGGTAACCCTTAGAACGCTGAATGGTGACCAGCTTTGTCTTCTCATTGATCGCTTCCCTGATCGCAGGATAATCAAAATATCCATCCTCTTTTAATTCTACCTGACGGTATGTAATGCCGTACTCTGCAAGGGAGCCCTTGGACTGGCGGATCCCGATGACCTCCTCTAAGGTATCATAGGGCTTTCCGACCGGTGAGAGAAGTTCATCGCCCGGCCTTAAGTTGGCGGAAAGGGCAAGGGCAAGGGCGTGGGTTCCGCATGTGATCTGCGGGCGCACAAGCGCTGCTTCAGTGTGGAATGCACTTGCGTAGACTGCCTCTAAGGTATCCCGGCCCATATCGTTATAACCGTATCCGCTGGCATACTGGAAACAGCCCTCGCTGACGCGGTTTTCCTGCATCGCATGGAGGACCTTTAGCTGGTTGTATTCCGCAGTCTCATCGAATTTCTGGAAACGCGGCATAAGTTCTTTTTCAATCTTTCGGCCAAACTTTAAGACCTCCTCACTGATTCCTAATTTTGCATAGATCTGGTTCATTTCAAAATTCATCGTTTTATCCTCATTATCTCTTATAAAGTTTTATTTAGGCAGCCGGTCTATATGATCTGCCTGCTTTTTAATTCCTGCTGCATGTATTTTAGTATTTTTTCTTCATCATATCTGAAATCCTGCTTATTCAGCCAGATCACATCCTTCTCCCGCTTGAACCATGTGATCTGGCGCTTTGCAAAATGCCGGGTATCCCGTTTGATGATGTAGACTGCTTCCTCAAGACTTCGCTCATGATCCAGATAAGATAGGATTTCCTTGTAGCCCAGGCCCTGCATGGATACCATGTTTCTTGTATAGCCCCGCTCCTTTAATGCCTGAACCTCTTCTACAAGCCCGTCTTCTATCATCTGGTCAACACGGCGGTCGATCCGTTCGTACAGATGAGCCCGCTCATCATTTAGAACAAAATAGGCGGAGCGGTAGGCAGATTCCTTCTGGCGTTCTTCTTCGTTGTGCTCGGAGATTCGTTTCCCGGTCTGGTGGTAAAATTCCAGGGCGCGTATCACCCGTTTTACATTGTTTTCATGGATATCCTGTGCTGCTTTTTCATCCACAGCTTTTAGCATACTGTGCAGGAAGGCAGCTCCTTTTTCTTTCGCAGTTTCCTCCAGAGAACGGCGGTAAGAGGTATCACTGTCATTCTCCGTAAAATCTATATCATAAAGAAGGGCCTGGATGTAAAAGCCGGTACCTCCCACAACAATAGGGATCCGGCCTCTCTCATAAATCCCTCTCATAGCCTCCCTGGCCATCTGTTGAAAACGTACGACATGAAATTCCTCGTCCGGTTCCAAAACATCCACCAGATGATGTGGTACTCCTTCCATCTCATCAGGACGGATCTTTGCGGAACCGATGTCCATGTATTTATAGACCTGCATGGAATCGGCGGAAATGATCTCTCCGTTGATGGCCCTGGCAAGTCCGATGGACGCCTTTGTTTTTCCGACTGCAGTCGGTCCGGTCAGAATAATCAGTGGTTTCTTCATTTTCATTCTTCCTCATCTATTTATACGATCCGTTTAAATTTCTTTTCCAGCTCCCGCTTTGTCATGGCTATGATCGTGGGTCTGCCGTGGGGGCAGTGGTATGGATTCTCCAATTCCAGAAGCTCTCCGATCAGCGTGTCCACTTCCATGGCAGACAGCCTGCTGTTTCCTTTTACTGCTGCTTTACAGGACATGGAGGCTACCTTCTCATCGATCAGCTCCGGTGTCATGTTGCCGGAGACGCCATCGGACAGGCTGTCCAGCATTTCCATCAGAAGTTCCTTCTTTGCGATGGAGAAAAGATTGTCCGGCACGGCACGCACTGCATACTCATCACCGCCGAAGGGCTCGATCTCGAAACCGATCCGTTGAAAACGGTCCATATGTGTCTTTAAAAGTTCTGCCTCCTGCATGCTCAGGCTCAGGATGATGGGCGGGCTTAGATACTGGGAGGTAAATTCCCGGTTCTTCATTTCCCGCAGAGTCCGTTCATACAAGACCCTCTCATGGGCAGCATGCTGGTCTATGATATAGAGGTTCTCCTGGAACTGGACCAGCCAGTAGGTGTCAAAGACCTGGCCGATCAGTGTATACTGTGCCTTTGTCTCACGGCGGAGCAGCTTTTCATCAAACAAGTTCATCTGCTTCGCTTTGCCGGCAGGTTCCGGGCAAGGGGCGTCCTCCTGTACAGACGGCCGCTGTGGGGAGGAAACAGCCGGGGAAACCTTCATAGCTTCCGTCTTCTCAACAGGGAGTTCCTCTTTCACGGCACTTCTGGCTGCCTCACTCTCTCGGATACTGTCTGTATCGGCAGAGTTCTTCATAGTATCGCCTTCGCTGGAAGGGAGCTTTTTGGTTTCTTCTATATGATAGTTGCCGCTTTCTTGTATCATATTCGTTTCAGAAGGCTTTTCTTCGGCCGTTTTCATGATCTGGGAAGTCTTATTATGGTAGGAAAGCACCCGTTCCCTCATCTTTTGCAGGAAATAGTCCTCATTTTTTTCCACCGGCTCTTTTGAAGGCGACCCGGCCGGAGCGGTACTTTGCTTTGCAGCCGACTGAGGGGCAGGCCGTGTATCTGCTTTTGCCTTTGGCTTGAGCAGGAAGGGACTCGCTTCTTCTGCGGGCTCTTGACGTTTCGGCTCCGGCACCTCCACCACCGGGATCAGTTCCGGCTCCAGCAGGGTCCTGTGCACGCCCTCGTACACCGTATTGTAAACCTCCTGTTGTTTCTGGAAGCGAAGCTCCATCTTTGTGGGATGAACATTTACATCGATGTCTTCCCCGTCGATCTGAAAGTGAAGTACAACAAACGGAAATTTGTGCTGCATGACAAAATCCCGGTATGCATCTTCGATTGCTTTGGAGATCATGCTGCTTTTTACATATCTTCCATTTACGAAAAAATTCTCAAAATTACGGTTTCCACGGCTGACAGAAGGCTTGCCCAGGAATCCTGTCATGTGCAGGCCTCCCTTGTCATAATCCATATCGATGAGGCTGGCGGCAACCTCCCGGCCATAGATGCTGTAGATCACATCCTTTAGCTTCCCGTTTCCAGAGGTCCGAAGCTTCTCCTGTCCGTTGTTGATGAACTGGATGGATACCTCTGGGTGAGAAAGCGCCAGGCGCATCAGCAGGTCCTGGATGTGTCCGGCCTCAGTCATGGCTGTCTTTAGAAATTTCCTTCTGGCAGGCACATTATAGAAAAGCTGCCGGATCAAAAAGGTGGTTCCGTCCGGGGCCCCGGTATCCTCCAGGGACAGCTCCTGCCCGCCTTCAATGATATAGCGGGTCCCGAAGGTTTCTTCTCTTGTTTTAGTGATCAATTCCACCTTTGTGACCGCCGCGATACTGGACAGGGCTTCCCCTCTGAATCCCAGGGAAGCCACATGTGTCAGATCTTCTACACTGCGGATCTTGCTGGTGGAATGCCTTAAGAATGCGTTCGGTACGTCTTCTCTTGTGATTCCGCTTCCGTTGTCTGTGATGCGGATGAATGAGATACCGCCTTCCTGAATCTCCACGACTACTGCGGTCGCTTTTGCATCGATCGCATTTTCTACCAATTCTTTTACGATAGAAGCCGGACGTTCGATCACTTCTCCGGCGGCAATTTTATCAATTGTAATTTGATCTAATACCTGAATATGCGGCATAAGTCCTCTCCTTTATCCTTTTACGCCCAAGGGCCTGGCCCTTCAAAAGCAGGGGGCGGACCCACTTTTTCAGAAGGGTCAGACCCCTTTGCTTACCAGCGGTTTTTTAGTTTGTTCTGCAGCCTGTAAATCGTATTCAATGCGTCGATCGGGGTCAGATTGCCCACATCGATATTCTTTAATTCTTCCAGTACATCCCCGTCTTTGACCGTGTCAAAGAGGGACATCTGGGCGATATCCACCTCGTCATATTTCTTTGCCTTCGGTTTCTTTTTCGCATCATGCTCCTTAATGGCAATCTCACTTACTCTCGTGGTAATGTCCTCGTCACTTAACTCTTCCACGATCTCCTTCGCACGGTCGATGACGATGTCCGGTACCCCCGCAAGCTTGGCAACCTGGATTCCATAGCTTTTATCTGCCCCGCCTTTGACGATCTTGCGCAAAAAGACGATGTCATCGCCCTTTTCTTTGACGGCGATACAGTAATTATTGACATTCTCGATCTTACCTTCCAGCTCCGTGAGCTCATGGTAGTGTGTAGCAAACAGTGTCTTGGCGCCCAGAAGCTTCGTATCGGAAATATATTCCACCACAGCCCAGGCAATGGAAAGACCGTCAAAGGTACTGGTCCCTCTTCCGATCTCATCCAGGATCAGAAGGCTTTTGCTTGTGGCATTGCGCAGGATATTGGCCACCTCTGTCATCTCCACCATGAAGGTGCTCTGGCCGGAAGCCAGGTCGTCGGAGGCTCCTACCCTGGTGAAGATCCGGTCCACCAGACCGATGTTGGCACTGGATGCAGGCACAAAGGAGCCAAGCTGTGCCATCAGCACGATCAAAGCGGCCTGTCTCATGTAAGTGGATTTCCCGGCCATGTTTGGGCCTGTGATGATGGAGATCCGCTGCTTTTTATCATCCAGATAGGTATCGTTGGAAATGAACATGTCATTGGGGATCATCTTCTCCACGACCGGATGGCGGCCGTCTTTGATATCGATGATCCCTTTTTCATTGATCTTCGGACGGACATAATTATTCCGCTCCGCAACCAGGGCGAGAGACGCAAAAACATCCAGTGAGGCAACTGCCTTTGCGGTCCTCTGGATTCTCTTAACCTCACCGGCTATGGTATCGCGCACAGCACTGTAAAGCTCGTATTCGAGAGCATACAGCTTGTCCTCCGCACCAAGGATGGTATCCTCCAGCTCCTTGAGCTCAGGTGTGATATAGCGCTCTGCATTGGCAAGGGTCTGCTTTCTTGTATAGTAGTCAGGAACCAGGTCCTTGTAGGAATTGGTTACTTCCAGATAGTAGCCGAATACCTTGTTATACTTAATTTTTAGGTTCTTGATCCCTGTTTTTTCCCGTTCTTCCTCCTCTAGTCTGGCAAGCCAGTCTTTTCCGTCTGATTTGGCGCTTCGGAGCTTATCCACTTCCTCGTGGTAACCGTCACGGATGATCCCGCCCTCCTTCATCGCAAGCGGCGGATCATCGATGATGGAATCCTGAATCAGGCTGCAGAGATCCTCCAGAGTATCCAGATCCTCCCGGATCATGCACAGCAGTGAGGATTCCATCTCTTCCAGGATATAGTGGAGAGACGGAAGCATCTCCAGGGAGGTCTTGAACGCGGTCAGATCCCTCGGATTGGCAGAACCATATGTGATCCTCGTGATCAGGCGTTCCAGGTCATAGACCGGAGTTAAGTATTCCCGGATCTCCTCCCGGGAGATCGCCATACTCTTTAACTCTTCTACGGCATCCAGCCTTTTTTGTATCTCATCTCTCTCGATCAAGGGCTGTTCCAGATGTTTTCTAAGCATCCTGGCTCCCATGGCTGTCTTTGTCTTATCCAGCACCCAGAGAAGGGAGCCCCTCTTCTGCTTCTCCCGGAGGGTCTCGCACAATTCCAGATTTCTTCTGGTGGAGCTGTCCAGCATCATGTATTTGGCCGTCGTATAAGGCGTAATGTGTGTCAGCTGTGACAGGGAATTCTTCTGGGTCTCGAGAAGATACTGCAGAAGTGCCCCTGCACTGATGATCCCGCAGTCATAATCCTCCAGTCCCAGTCCCACAAAGGAGGAGACGTGGAAATGCTCCAGCAGCTTCTTCCGGCAGATGGCATCATCGAAATACCAGGAATCCAGGGAATAGATGGTGATCCCAAGTCTGCTTCTTAGATCCTCCAGATCAATACCGCTCATATAAAAGGACTCATTGCAGATAATCTCTGAGGGCATGAATTTGTAGATCTCATCCATCAGCTTTGCACTGTCCGGCAGCTCTGTTACGAAATAGTCTCCTGTTGTGATATCCGCGATGGAGAGCCCGTACCTGTCGGCTATGTATACGATACACATTAGATAATTATTCTTTGTCTCATCCAAAGCCTGGGGCGCCAGGTTTGTTCCCGGTGTGACGATGCGTGTTACTTCCCGTTTTACAAGCCCCTTGGCAAGCTTCGGGTCCTCCACCTGTTCACAGATCGCCACCTTGTATCCCTTGGCGACCAGCTTATTCAAGTAGCCGTCTACTGCATGGTAAGGAATCCCGCACATCGGGGCACGCTCTTCCAGCCCGCAGCTTTTTCCGGTCAGTGTGATTTCCAGCTCTCTCGAGGCGGTAATGGCGTCTTCGAAAAACATCTCGTAGAAATCGCCTAATCTATAAAATAAGATGCAGTCAGGGTATGCTGCCTTTGTCTCCATATATTTCTGCATCATTGGAGTTAATTCTGCCACGTTTTTTACTTCCTTTCGCTTTCCAAATTTACTGCGTTTGTTTCCTACACAGTATAGCATTTTTTAAAAAGTTGTGAAAGAGAATTTTTCTCATGTAGGGAGATGCCCTGTTTAGAGCACCTCAGGTGTTTGCATCGGAGCATATGCTTATAAATACGGGAGTTTACTCAGGCTAAAGTACATGAAAATGTGGTTTCACCTCACCATACAGCCAATGCATCAGGTAGCCCGCAAGGAGAATGCCCAGCACACACAGACCGGAAAAGATGATGGTAAATGGTGCACAGATCTGTCCGAATAACTGGAACGGCTGGTCCGAATAATCCCATACACTCCATTTGAGCCATTTGTTTACGATGATCCCGGTAATAAATTCACCTGCTGTCACAAAGATCATGCACCGGACCATCTGCAGCCACAGAGAATCCTTCCATTTCACCCAAAGCCCCTGCTGTGCGAAGAACACAAAACACAGGCCGCCTAACACAAACATGGACCAATGGGAAAACCCTCGAAAGATCATCTCAAATGAATAATAAATTGTCCCTCCAAGTGCAAAAAGCACAAGATATTCGCTTACCTTCTTCACAGAAAAAACGTCCTCCTATATATCCTTATATATAGTTTGGACGTTTTTTTTCGAAATATAGGTGGAATTTATTTCTTTGTAAATTCCTGCAAAATCTAATGAGCTGCGGGAACTCTCTCTCCGATATAATAAAATCCTTTACATTCCTTCAATTCTACAGGAACGATCCTGCCGATCAGGCTTTCCTCTCCCGGGAAATGTACAAGCAGGTTATTGCTCATTCTGCCTGTCATAAGGCTCGGGTCGTGATCATTGACCGTCTCCACAAGCACCTCCTGGACCGTGTTCGTATATACACTGCATGTCTCGGCTGATATGCTCTGTACTTCCTTCAAAAGACGGTCGAATCTGTCCTTTACGACCTCCTCAGGCACCTGTTCTTCCATCACTGCAGCCGGGGTTCCGGTCCGTTTGGAATAGATAAAGGTAAATGCACTGTCATAGCGGACCTTTCGCACCACATCCATGGTCTCCTGGAAATCCTCTTCTGTCTCTCCAGGAAATCCGACGATAATGTCCGTTGTCAGGGAAATATCCGGCACTGCCCTGCGGATCTTCTCTACCAGCTCCAAATAATGCTCCTTGGTATACCGGCGGTTCATCTTATCCAGTATCCGGCTGCTGCCTGACTGGACCGGCAGATGAAGATGCCTGCATATCTTTTGGGAGGTACTCATCACCTCGATCAGTTCATCGGAAAGATCCTTCGGGTGGGAGGTCATGAAACGGATCCGCTTCAGTCCTTCTATTTTCTCGATCTCTTTAAGAAGCTGTGCAAAACTCATCGGCTCTTCTAATGTCTTCCCATAGGAGTTTACATTCTGCCCCAGCAGCATCACTTCTACCACGCCGTCCTTGACCAGATTCTGGATCTCGCGGATGATATCCTCTGGATTTCTGCTGCGCTCTCTCCCCCTGACATAAGGAACGATGCAGTAGCTGCAGAAATTATTGCATCCGAACATAATATTAACACCGGATTTAAAGGAATATTTCCGTTCACTCGGAAGATCCTCCACGATCTTATCGGTATCCTTCCAGATATCGATGACCATTCTCTTCGATTCCATACGGGTCACGATCAGCTCTGCAAATTTAAAGATATTATGAGTCCCGAAGATCAGGTCCACAAAACGGTAGCTCTTCTTTAGCTTTTCCACCACTTCCGGTTCCTGCATCATGCAGCCGCACAGGCCGATCATCATATGCGGATTCTGCTTTTTCACACGGTTAAGCTGGCCAAGCCTGCCATATACCCTCTGGTTCGCATTTTCACGGACCGTACAGGTGTTGTATATGACAAAATCAGCCTTCTCCTCATCGCTTTCCTCCACATATCCGATCTGCTCGAGTATACCGGTAAGTTTCTCGGAATCTCTGGCGTTCATCTGGCAGCCAAACGTCCTCGCACACGCGAAAAGCGGGCGTCCCAATTCTTCCGACTTCGCCTTTACATACTGGCGGGCTTTCTTTATGAAGTAATACTGGCGCCACGGCTCATTCTCCGGCGCCGGTCCGTTTATATCTATTGTTTTCAAAATGGCTTCAAATTCTGCATTGTCTTTCATGTTTCCTTCTTCCCTTCGCATAAAATACCAGATTTTAATATATCATATTTACCCGCAAAAATCAACGAAGCCGAAATATTCAGAAAAGACTTGCAATATAAAACCCGGCCTTTTATTGACCGGGTTTCCGTGATATATTTTCCTTGCTGTTTTTGCCGTTGACCTTCCGGCGGTATGTTAATAGTTGCTTTATGCGATCTTCGTCGCGTAGTCCAAAGAGATCCACCCGTTTTCCTGCCCCTCATACGACTTTAACAAGCCCCACTTTGTAGCGCCCGGACCGTCTTTCTCTTTTACGATCGTGAATACTCCTTCGCCTGTGTACCCTGCGGAACCATAATTTGTTCCCGGTCCTTTCCTGATCCGAAGATCGGAAATATCCACTTTCACTTTGTAGGGAAGGTTTACGTTCGGTTTTTTCTGTGCTTCCACTTCGTTTGAAAATACCGCCTGGCCCTTGCTATTGAATACGGTGTAACCTTCTTTGCAGACCGCCTTCGCGTTCTCTAATACGGAAAAGGCGCCGATCTGACTTTTCGCGTCGGCCCACGTCTTGCGTACTCTGTAAAGTTCTCTTGTCTGTGTTGCGGGACTGGTACCCGTTCCACTCATTGCCGCTTTTACGTCCCTTCTAAATTGATCCATTGTCAGGCCGAATTTGTTCCAAATATGTTCTACGTCGCCATGGTTTGAAGCAATCCCACGGACATTTCCTTCATGGTGGGAAATAATAACGCCGTCTGCTGTCGGGTTTAGACTGTATTTTTTACAAAGGTACGCGAACAATTCGACGGCCGTTTTGTACGTCGCCATTACGTGCGCGCGTGTGTTTGTTCCGTCGCCAGTTTCCTTCCAGTTCGCACCACTTGTATAACGGATTGTCGCCGGTTCGGTCATTTCTACGCCTATATGCGTATTATTCCCGGAACCCTTCTGTCCGCTTGCGCAATGCCACCCGCGTCGGTTCCACGGTAATAACTGATAAACGCTCCCTTCTGCGTCAATTACCGCATGAACGCAAGCCCCGGCGCCGGGTTTGTTCCAGTTGTTCACGAAAACCGTTGCTTTCGGCTGCGGGCAGCCTACCGAATGAAGCATAAGCCCTTTTACCGTGATCGTTCGCCCTGTTTTGTAGCAATCTGAATTTGTTACAATGCTTTCAATAATATTCAATGTTCCTTCACTCCTTTTTTGTGGTGCTTCGTCGTACTTTGTAAGGTTCCATTTTTCAATAATGTTACAGAGTTTCGACACATAATTTATGTCTGTTGCATAGCCGCCGCCCTTTATCAGCGCGGCCGCCGTCTTGTAGTCTGTTTCTCCGATCAATCCCGCATAGCGAAGCGCGGATCCGTTCTTTGCGCCTGCCAAATAGTCGGAATGATCTTTAATGCTCGCTGCGTGACTGGCATATTTACGAAAAGCGGCCGAAACTGTGTATTCGTTGCCGCCTTTGTCCTGCTCTTTCGTGTCCTTTGTGTAGGTCTGGCCGTCCCATTCAGACGGCCAGTTGTTCCCGGAAAGCGTCGCCTTCATGCCGAAAAGGTTATTTGCTGCCACCGCAAGTTCCGTTGATCCATAGCCACTTTCAAGAATGGCCTGCGCCGCCGTCACCGAAGCAAGGATCCCCGTTTTTTTCATATCAGCCGCCGCAAGTGGGCCGATATAGGAAACAAATTCTTTTTCCGTCATTTCTCCACTTCCCCTTCTTCGTCTTCCAGTTCTGCCGGAAGTTCGTCTGTGTACTTCGTCAAAAATGCTTTCACCGTCTGCCAGATCTTCTTCACCGGAAGGCCGCAAAGGTACATATTTTTGAAAATACTGATAATTTCATAGGCAATAAACAGAAGGGCGAAAAACTCCATTGTTTCCACTCTGTCACACGGTAAATATGTTCTTACTGCTTCCGGGATAAACCCGATCAGGTTCACCGCCACAATATGATCCACCACCACAAGGGCCAGAAGGCAAACCAACATTCCGACTTTGCGGATCGCGCCGTTAATTCCGAAATTAGAATTGAACTTCCTTTCCTTGATTGCTCTTAACACTCCGAAAATAGTGTCTAAAACAACCGTGATCAATACCAACTGCAAGAATGTATTCCCTGCCGCTTCTGCATAGATAACGATCAACCTTTCCATAGTCTCACCACCTTTCAAAAACATAATAAAAGGAAAGTCCGGCAATTTCTGACCTGTTTTCAGACTGCCTTCCTTTCCTTCAATTCTTCTATGGTTTTCTTTGTTTCCCTTATGTAATTATAAGTGTCTGCGTGTTCCATGTGGCCGAAACGACTTTCTATTGATCGGTCGAAATATTCCTGTTCCACTTCCCCGGTTTCAAAGGCTTTCAGAAGTTTTGTAAGGCGCCGCCTTGCGTCCTTTCTGATCTTCTTATGGTCTTTATAATGGATATACCCGACGAAGTTTATTCCGTTCTTTGCTGCAAGTATCGTTGTTTTCGGGTTCAGTTCCAACCGCAATTCCCGGCGCAAAAATTCTTCAATAATTGCCAGAAGGTGCCGCAACTCTGCCGGATCTTCCGATAAAATAATAAAATCGTCCATATATCGGACGTAGTATTTCACTTTCAGTTCGTGTTTTACAAACTGATCTAATTTGTTCAAATAGACATTCGCAAATAATTGTGAAGTCAGGTTCCCAACCGGTATTCCTACACCCGGCGGGAAAATCCCGTTGTGATCTATTATCCGGTCAAGGATTTTCAATAATGCTTTGTCGGAAATATACCGCCGGATCTCCGCTTTTAAAATATCGTGCGAAACGCTCTGGAAATAGTGGTGTATATCCCCTTTTATTGCATATATCTTTTTACCCTGCACCACTTCCAGTTCGTAAAGCCATTTTGAAAGTGTTTTGCTTGCTTCGTGTACGCCCTTTCCTTTCCTGCAGGCGTATGAACGAAACAGGAACCGCTTTTCAAATATAGGTTCAATGAAATTTACGATCATGTGTTGTATTACCCTATCGAAGAAGGGCAAAGCCATTATGATCCTTTCTTTCGGCTCCCATACTTTGAAAACCCGGTATTCTCCCGGCTGATACGTTCCGTCCTTCAAAACTTCGATCGCGTGAAACAAATTGTCTTCGCGGTTCGCTTCAAACTCCAAAACGTCCGGCCGGTACCGTTTGCACTTTCTGGCCTTGTGATATGCTTTCAAGGCGTTCGGGAAAGTGCAGATCTTGTCTATCAGATTTTTAATTGTCTTAATTTTGCCCTACCTCATTTCGTACCTTTAAGCCCTACTTTTAGGCGGTGCTGTTTTGCTTTTGTCCGGTTCTTGCCGGAACGGGAACGGCCTTTCAGCCGTCTGTGCAAACCGTCTGACTATATATTATGATTATGAAATATATAACCCTTGCCGTGGATCCGGGGATCGCGCGGTCTAAAATGCTTTACAAGTCACAAACGCACCAGACGCCAATGTTCGTGTTGACGTTCCACGGGTAATTGTTGCAATTCACCGCGCGGTCGCCGTCGTGGACGCCGTTGTTCCAATTCCCGCCCGCAATGAGCGCGTGAAGGTGCGAATTAACGGTTGCCCCAAAATATTTTTATTTCTTCTTCGCTTCCGTCGCCGATTTAATCAGGCCGCCAATTTTCCCGCCGATCGCTCCGGCCTGCTTTGCACAATATAAATAGGCGTCGTTATTCATGGCCGAATATTTTAGATCGTGTGCAAGTCGTAATTTCCGCACAAGGCGCCGTTTTAACCGATCCGCGGTGTAAAGGTGGCTTATAACCTTTGTGATTTCATACATTTCTATTTCGTCCAACATTCCGTCGATACTCTCCCGAATGTCCTTTTGAAGCGTGAATTTTTCATAATGCGGAAATTTCTTCAACTTTTCGTGAAGATAGATTGAGAAATCATAGGCCATTTGGTGCGCTTCCGTGTGCGTGTAGTCCATAACCGCCGTTGTTTCCGCTGTTTCGGTTGCGCTCTTGCTTCTGCTCTTATATTCTCCCATGTGTTATTCTCTCCCGGAAAATAGGGGCTGCCCTTTCGGGCGCCCCTTCTGCTTACAGCGCGTCACAGACGCACCAGACGCCAATGGCCGCGGAGACGTTCCACGGGTAATTGTGGCAATGCACCGCGCGGTCGCCGTCGTGGACGCCGTCGTACCAACTCCCGCCCGCAAGGAGCGCGTGAAGGGCTGTCGCCGAAGGCATATAAGCGTCACCGTGTCCGGTTCCTAATACATCATGCCACGCCCACGCCGAAGCCGTCGGATCCAAACAAAATTCGTCAAGCCACTTCCAGACATTACCCACCAGATCGCGGATATTGAGCGCTGAAACGGCGTTCTTTACAAATCCCGTTTTCTGTCTTCCGGTGTTTCCGGTGGCGCTCCATGCGTAGATGTTGTTGTCGTCCTTTCCTTCCGGGCTTCCGAAGGCAGCCTGACAAAATTCTGCGTATGTAGGAAGCCTTTTCCCTACACGGCGGGCCTTCTCGTTTGCGATATACCAGTTAAGCCCCTCTGTGCCGGTGATCGGGTTCGCGTTGTACTTCGACTGTAAACCGTCGTTTCCGTTGTCGGACGACAAATAAATGTCACCCCATAAGCCGTTCCCTAAATACACCATGCCGGAAGGATCGTCGCACTTCGGGCGGTGCTTCGTGGTCCATACGCTGTTCGGCACAATGCCGGTATATACGTTTCCTTCCCAACCGCTGCCGTTTTCGGTTCCGGCGCTGCTGATCGGGTTTCCTTTGCTGTTTACATTTCTTACAATGCCGTAATGAAAGCCGCCCACTTTTCGGCTGTTCTCTGCCGTGTACCCGGAAGGGTATGTGGTGTTTTTGGAAATCACAAAAATTTCGTCCTGATCCAGTGTGTCGGATCCGTTGGAAGGATCGCAACAATAAATATAATAGTCGCTTCCCGCTTCAAAACCGGTCCCGGTGTCAAGGTTCGCGGCCGTAAGTTTGGTTAATGCCGTTTCAAAGATCGAAGGCCCCACGGAAATAATTACCCCCGCTTCCACGGTCACTTCGTCAGGCGCCGCGGATCCCGTCGCGGTGATGTACTGCGCCTTCTGCGCCACAATGTCGCTAATAGCGGCCAGTTTTGCCGTTGTGATACGGGCCTTCGTGTTCAGCATTGTTTCATCATAAAGAAAATGTTTCATGCTCTTTTCTCCTTTCTTATTCTGCAGGCTGCTTTAATTCTTCTTTGATCTGGTCCAGTTCTTCCGCGGTCATGTCCAGATCTTCGTATACAGAAGGTGCGTTCGCGATTTTCAAGAAATCGGAACCGGCCGCGATCGCTCTTGAAATCGTAATGGCCGTTGTTTCCTTCTCTGTCTTCCCTTCTTCGTCGGGTTCTCCGTTGATATGTTCCACGGTCTGAATTGTGGCTGTCACGCCGCCCGCTGTCACCTTGCCACCTGCTGCCGCTTCGCTGCAATAACCGATCGTTACCGTCTTTCTATCCTCTGACAGTTCGCGGATCGGGCATTTAATATAATTCTGGTTTTCAATTGCTTCGATCGCTGCCAGAAGGTCTTCTGCTGCCAGTTCCCCGGCTTCAACCATGGCTTTACAGTTCTTCACGTCCTGCGCCGTTTTTAATACTTTCGGAAATCCTTTCATGTGTTCTTCTCCTTTACTTTAATTTTTTGATACATAAGCGCCCACATAGCCGCCAATAGCAGCAAAGGCGTTTTTGTCGTAAATACTGAAAATCAGTGTTTCCGTGGTCTGCGTGTGATCCAGAACGAAGGTTTTCGGGATAATCAATAAATTGTCTGCCTGTGGCTCCACCGTGTATTCTCCCGGCTCCGTCAGGTAGATTTTGCCGCCTTCTGCGAATGTGGCCGTTGTCGTTGTTTCGGTATTGCCGTTTACAATGTCAATCTTGATTTCCCCGGTTTCCTTTGAAAGATTTTCAAAGGTGATCTTTGTCGCAAGGTTTTTAATGTGCGCCGTCAGATCATTTACTGCATTTTGCAGCGCCCCGGCCGCGTCCGCTGATAACTGATCCTTTATCCCGTCGAACCATTCCGAAAAGGCGGCCTGCTGCTGCTGCGCGTAGGCGTCAAACTGACTTTGCATATCGTGGAAAGCGGCGGCGCCTTTGTCCTCTAAGTTGACGATCTGCGCCATATAGGCGTTAAATTCCTGCGTAATATTCGCCTGATAGCGTGTGAAATACGCCTGAAACTGCGCCGTGATCTGCGAAAAGTCAATTTCTTTTACGGTTGCCATAACCCACCCGCAAACGTCAGCGTTCATTCGCGTATCGGTTATATTTTCCTGTGTGATCTTGATCGCTCCCACGTCCACATAAATTTCGCCTAATTTCAGGTCGTGGATCGCTTCGGTCCTTACAATCTCCGGTGCTACCGGGTTTTTTGAGAAACCGCCGGTTTCAATGAAAATATAGAAATCTCTTTCCGTGTCGTCCCTTCTCAAAATCACATTGTCGATCCGGGCCAACGTTCCCGACGCTTTTTCAAGGGTGAAGATCTGCGCCTGTTCAAAATGTTTCGTCTTTCCTTTGATGTTCACATAGCCCCCGCCGACTGTTACGCTCATATCGTCGTTTGCCGTGATCGCGAAACAATTATTGAAAACGCCGGTCGTGAAGAACGGCAAAAGCCATTCGCTCATGCTGTCAGCGTTGTAAACGCGGTCCCCGCTTCTGGAATTGTAAAAGTTTGCGTACTGTCCCATTTATTTGTCACTCCAATCTATTTTTTCCGGTAATGCGTCTCCCATTGTTGGTACTACATACATACCGCCGTATTCATAAACTTCTTGAAGTTCTGTGATCCTCTGGTTTAGCGTAATTCCCCATTTTTTCTTCTTTACGGTCACTATGTCCCCCAAGTCGTAATGAACCTTGTATTTGAAATTTATATCTGCTTCTGTTTCGCACTCGACACTTTCGGCAATGATATTTGTTGCAAGGGCTTCATTCCCCCTTTGTGTCAGTGCTGCCCGGTACGCTGCCGCCGTCATGCCTTCGCTTTGAATGTCCTTTGCGTCCACGAATATTTCGCGAAGATCTAAGCCGGTACCGCCGCCGACTTCCACATAAACGCGGGCCGCTCCTTCGCCTTTGCCGCCGACGATCGCTTTTGTGCGGTACTGCTGATCGTTATATTTGTAAATAACATTGTTCAGATTGTTGTAACTCTCCGAAAAGATAACGCGCGAATTTACCCCCTGCGCCGTTGTTCTGTCTGTCCCCTTGTAGGTTTCAAACAAAATCTTTTTCAACCGGAAGTCCGGCCGGAACCGGTACCCGATCGCGCCCGCCTTTGCAAGTTTGGTTTCGTATAGCATAAGATTTTTCATTGTGGCTTGAAATTCCACCGTTTCAGAAAAACCGTTCAGCGTTCCCAACTCCACAAGGGGGATCGGCGTCGCCCCTTCCAATAACTGCCGCATGGCAACTTCGATCTTGCCGGAAAAATTCACGGTTGACTTTATCAGCCTTCGATCCATATAGGACGAAAGAAAGCGCCCTTTTGCCGTGATCTCGTTTTTAATGTCACTTTCTTCGTTCTCTATGTCCTCAATCACTCCGGCTTCTTCGCTGCCGCGTTTTGAAATGATGTTCCCTTTTGCCAACAACTGCAAGTTCCGGTCTGTGATCGGCGCGTGGATCTCAAAGTTTCCCGGTACGTAATACTTCCGGCACCAGATTAAGGAAGTGTGATTTTCTATTACCCCTTTGAAGTTCAATTCTCTGTCGTAAATTCTGGCTTCCATATCACACCCCCAAATAGCGGAACCGGTACGAAATTGTTACGTTCATGTAATCTTCCCCGGCGTCTGCAGTGTAACGGATCGTATTCGTCCCGTGCTGCAACTGTATAAAGTCGCTGTCTTCGTCCAAATATTCGTTGATCTCCTGTCTTACTCCGTCCCGTACAAGGTAAACGGCTTTGTTGTTGGTTTCCGTGGTAATAATAACCACGTCCCCGGCATTGATTGAAAAGGATCTGACTTCGTTTCCGATTTTGATAAATTCCCCACTTTCCGCGTGATATACGGCTGGATTTATTACCGGTCCTTCCGCTTCCAGTGTTACGGTTATACCGATATTGTCGGCTGCGCTGTCGTTTTCGATCTCTTTCAATACTTCCGCGGTTCTCTCTGCGAATGGTTCTTTTTCGTCTAAAAATTCATGCTCCCATTCAAAAAGCCCCGTCCAACTTGCCATTGACACGGACAGATCTTCCAGATCTCTAAAGAACGGATCCGGGCAAAGAAGGGAAATTGTAAAATTCCTTACCACTCCTTTTTCGTCTATGTCGATTTCTTCCACCTTGTAATCAATGACGCGCGTTTCGTCCCCTTCCATGTAGGTAAAAAGGCCGGTTGACTTCGGTTTGAAGCACTTGTAAAGCAAGTCCCTGTTCTTTTGGTAATCGCTTTCCATTTGCGCGGTAATTACAATGTTTCTTTGCTTTGTGGTGCTGCCCTGATAGGTGGAACCGTCCACCATTGTATTTTCCGACGTTACAACGTTATTTGATACCGTGTAAATTCCGTCTACCGATACAAGGAAGAACGGTTCAAAATTATAGTTAAATTCTACTTGCACCCCGTCTTCATTTTTGCAGATTATTCTTTTCATACCTTACGCGCCCCCTTGTAACTGCAAAACCATATTTCGGGTTGCGTTCCTTGTCTGTCTGGCCGTTTCATAAGGCGTTAAGGCTTTCGGGCTTGTGATGTTCACATTCTGAACGAAACTTCTTCCCTGCTGCCCTGCTGCCGCGTCAAGCGCCGTATTTCTTGCGCTTCTGGTTAATGGCGTCACCACCGCTTCGCCGTTCACCATTTGGATCAGTTCGGGGCCTGCTTCTGCCATGATCGCTTGACCGTTTTTCAAAATGCCGCCCTTTGCCAGACGCGGCAATGATACGGATCCGACGTGTCCGACGCTTACGCCCGGAAGTTTGTTTATTACGTCGATCGCTCCGTTTATGAAGCCGATCGCCTTATTTACCGCATTTTCGACGGTTGCAAGTGCGCTATTCATTGCACTTTTGAAGGCGCCGCCGATCGCGTTTCCGATATTCGTTCCGACGTTCGCAAAAATTCCCTTTATGGTACTCCAAATTCCAGAAAAGAAAGATCCGATATTGCTAAACACGTTTTTAATATTCGTGTATGCTTCATTGAATTTTGTCTGGAACCATGAACCCACGGTGGAAAATACGTTCTTTATGTCGGTGTATCTTGCGTTGAACCACTGACCGATCCCCGAAAATACATTCTTCACGTTGGTATAGGCGTTCTGGAACATGGTCTGGAACCACGTCGCAACGGTTGACAAGGCGTTTTTTATATCCGTCCACCGGGCGCCGAACCACTGGCCGATCGCCGAAAAGACGTTCTTCACGTTGGTATAGGCGTTCTGGAACATGGTTAAAAACCATGTGGCGACGGTGGAAAGGGCCGTTTTTATGTCGGTCCACCTGTCCGAAAACCATTGTCCGATCCCTTTAAAAATATTTGTAATATTCGTGTACGCTTCCGTAAAACGGTCCGCGAACCACTGGCCGACGCCGGTAAAAATTGAAACGATCCCGTTCCAAATATCCGTGAAGATCTGCTTTACATCAACGCCGAACGTCTCGAAGAATGAGACGACGAAGTTCACCACGGCCGAAATGATATTTTTCACAAAGTCGATCGCGTTCTGCAGCGCTGCCATTATGTACTGGCCGAAACTGTCGAAATCACCCTGAAATAGCGCCATAAATGCGCTTATGATGTTGCTTATAAACTCGATCGCGTTCTGTACTGCCGAAATAATCGGTTTCAGCGCGGCAAGGGCGCCTTTTATGACTGCCATAACGTAAGTTGTGAAAAACTCGAAGACGGGCCGCAATTTCTCCATTAAATTTTTGAAACTTTCGCCCAACTGCTGCAAAATAGGCTTTATTTTCTCTATGGTTTCGCTTACTGCTTTTTTAATCTCCGCGAAGGCGTCGTTTACCATTTCCCGGAACCAATCGCACTTGTTATACATAAGCACAAAACCGGCCACAAGGGCCGCCACGGCCGCCACAATCGCCCCGATCGGGTTCGCCGATAAAATGGCCCATAAGCCCTTCCCGGCCGTTCCTGCGGTCTTAAACACGCCCGAAATTTTACTGAATGTCGAAATTGCTTTTGATACTCCGGTACTAAGTTTCCCGAAAGCGATTAACGCCGGTCCAAGCGCCGCCACAAGGGCCGCCACTTTTACGATCGTTTCTTTCTGTGACTGGTTTAAATTTTTAAACCATGTTGTGAAGGTTTTTACCTTTTCCACAACCCGGTCTAATATCGGCGCCACGCTTGACATTAAAACATTGCCAAGATCTGCGCCTGCTACTTTCAAATTGTTCAATGCGACTTTTGCTTTATCCGGTGGATCCAATGTCGCGTTGAATGTGTCTTCAACTACGGTTCCGTAATCTTCCAGTGAACCGGCCAGATCGTCAACCGACAAGCGGCCTTCTCTGATCGCCTGCGTCATTTCTGCGGCGCCCTTCTTGCCGAATAACTCCGTTGCAATCTGCAGGGCTTCCGTTTCACTTCCTGCGTTCTTTATACTTTCAATGGTCGTTCCCAACGCTTCTTCAAGGGTTTTCCCCTCTGCCGTCGCGTTCTGCTGCGCCTTTTTCAGCCCCGCAAGTGCCGCCGAAGCGTCAACGCCGTTTGCTTCAAATTGTGCAAGTAAATTCACGGAAGAAGTGAGGTCAAGCCCCATTTCCTTTAATGTGGCGCCGTTTGTCTGTAAAGAATTTTGCAGCGTGTCCATGGAAATGCCGGTGTCCTGCCCTGCCTTTGTGAGAAGGCCAAGAACATTTCCGGTCTGTGAAGCGTCAACGCCGAATTTCGTCATAATGGCGTCCACACTGTCGATCGCTCCGTTTAAGTCGGTTCCGTTGATTTCCGCGAACTGAATAAACTTTGTCGAAAGATCTTCCAGTGTCTTTCCCGTTGCTCCGAAACGCGTATTTACTTCACCAATGGCAATTCCGGCCGCTTCTGCTTCTATCGGCAGCGAAGAAAACACGTTGTCCATGCTATCCTGCAGCCCTTCCAATGCTTCCCCGGAAGCGCCCGTTTTTGTTATGATCGTATCGTACCCGGCGTCAAGTTCGTTAAATGCCGCGATACTTGCCGTTCCGATCCCGGTAATTGCTGCCGTTACCGGAAGAAGTTTCTTCCCAAGCGCGGTTGATTTCTCCCCGATTTTCCCGGCTGCTTCTCCCACTTTTTCAAGCGCGGAATTTCCGCTTTCTGCCGCTTCTTTCAGGTTTTTCAACTCTGCTTCGGTCTTTATAACTTCTCTTTGTAATGCTCTGTACTGTTCTTCCGATACTTCGCCGCGCTCAAACTGCTGCTGCACCTGTTCTTCTGCCTTCTTCAAAACGTCCAGTTTTTCAGAAGTGGCCGAAACGGCTTCTTTCAGAAGGGTTTGTTTTTGCGCCAATAACTCCGTATTTTTCGGATCCAGTTTCAGGGCCTTTTCGACTTCTTTTAATTCTTTCTGAATATCGCGCGACTGCTTATTTACTCCCGACAACGCTTTGTCAAGTTTCGTTGTGTCGCCGCCGATTTCGATTGTAATTCCCTTTATCGTGCTTCCTGCCACTTGCTATTCACCGCCCCTTCGTTTGAACTTCTCGCGAATGGCCTTTCGGTCCGGTTCTGTTTGCGAAATTCTCCAACAATTCGCAAGGTATTCCCTGCCCTGCTCCGTCTGGTTCATTTCGTGTATAAACGCTTCGCGCATGAAGAAAAGGTATAGATCAAGATCCAGTTCTTGCACTTCCCATATATTTAAACCGGTGTAGTCAATCACCAGTTTTTCGCCCCGTGTTTTGGTTTTGTAGTAAACCCCTTCTTCGTCCTTTCCGGGGTAGAAGGGGATCTTTAATTTGGGTTATTTTTTACGCCGCCCGCAAATTCCATGTAGGCGTCGATCAGGGCTTCCATTTCTTCGGTGTCGTAATTGTCCGTTATTTCCTTTGTTGTCACTTTTTCACCTGTCATATTGTGGGAAAGAATTTCAGCGCAAAGGCCGCCTAAAGTATCCATGGCGTCGTTGATTGTCATTCCGTCAATATCCGCGTCCTGCAGCGCCGACATTTTTTCAAACGTCTTTTTCATAGGCATTTTTACAACCAGTTTGCGGCCGTCTTTTAAAACGGTTGTCATAAATGAACGATTTACCTTGTTAAAATCAAAACTCATGTTTGCCATTGTGTAATTTCCTTTCTACCAACTAACGGCAAGGCGCCGCCCTGCCGTTTCTGGTTTTCTGTGTTATTATGGTGTTTACTCTGCTGCGCCGCCTGCTGCCGCCACTTCTTCGTCTGTCATTTCTTCTTCGTACAATAAAAGCGTTCCTTCGTCGTCCATAGGAAGGGCCGTTATTTCTTCGTCAATAACGGTTTCTTTGTCCTTCTCAAAGGAAATAGCAAAGCCCGCCTGATTGTTCCCCACGATCAAAACCCAAATATCGCCGTCAACCGGATCTTTATGGTGAAGGCAAATAACGTAACGGCTGCCCTGCCTGTTATTGATACCGCCGATCTTTACGATCCTGCGCTTTTTCGCCTTGTCTTCCGTAACTCTGGCCGTGTCGCAAAGATACTTGAACTTGTTTCCGTCGAAAGTCATAATTCCCGTTTTCAGGGTTACTTCTTCTTCGGTAATGATCGTTTTTCTCTTGTTTCCGGTGTCGTCCTTCGCCGTATAAAAAGACGGCTTATACTCTGCAGACGCGCCGCCGGAAATGTAAGCCATTAAGTTTTCCTTTACGCAAATATCCGCTGTCGCCGGAACTGTCTTTCCGTCGAAAGCCTGAATATAAACGTCCGCGCTTCCAAGAATAATTCTCTCCATGCTCTGTTCTCCTTTCATTTCTTTTGAGTGATTGTAAAATCATAGGCTGTTTGTAGCGTGTCTTCTCCGGGGATCTGTGCCTGATACTTCCGAAATTCCACGTCGAACAGCACTTCTTCTTCGATCCGCTTTTCAATGGCCGGATCTTCTTTCTTCTCCGTGTAAAGTTCCAACGAACCTTCGATCTGCCGGATCCGGTTTTTTCTGTCGTCGCCCCTCTGCTGCTCCGAAGATAGCCACACAATAAACGGTGGATCCGGTACCGGTTTTTTGTTGGTCGGTATGAATTGATTGTGAGCGAACGGAAGGCCCAAGCCTTCGGCGCGCTTTAATACGCCTTCAAAGGTTGTCACTTTTCGATCACTCCTTTCACTTTTTCTTCAAACTTCGCCACGGCCTTTTCTTCCACCGGCTGAATATGCACTTTCGCCGCAACTCTGCCGCCGTTCCGGCTTGCGTGGCCTTTTTCCAGAAGGTGCGTTAATTGATAATCGGTTTTGTTGTGGACCGTGTTTCTTTTTGCACTCTTGCTTTCGTAGGCTTTCGACTTCTTCCACCCTTTCGCATAAGAGCCAGTTAAAACCGGGCTTGTGCTTTTTAATTCTCTTACGGCTTCGTCGGCCACTTCGTCAGCGGCCTTTTTTATTTCGTCTGCCACTTCCTGCGAATATTCGCTAAGCCCCTGCGCCAATTCTGCCGCAAGTCTATCAACACTAATTGCCATTATCTATTCCCCACCCTCTGACCGGCGTAAACTTCGATCTTGTCGTTGTCCTTCGGCCCGTATGTTCTGTAAACTGTCAGTCGTTCTTTTCCGTAAACTACAACGCTTTGATCTGCGTATTCACTGGCGTAAACTTCAAACATATACCGGGCTTTCATGCTCTTTTCTCCCGCTGCCGCGTATTCGTCGCGGCCAATCGGAAATACAGAAGCATAAACCGGCGTTTTTATATCTTCTTCGCGTGTTTCTCCGGGATCTATCAGGGTTATTATTGCTTCGATTTGTAATCACCGCCTTTGATCTTCGTCAAGATCATGTTATAGTTGTTCATTAACCGTTCGTGGTTGCTGTCTATGCTATAATTCGCCTTGACGTAGGTTAAGGCGGCTTCAATAATCAACGGATCTTCCGGGTTTTTCAAAAATTCTTCTGCTACACCTATTCTTTTCAGGTCAGCGATCGCAAAATCTAAGTGGCGGTAAACGTCTTCGTCCAATGCGTCCGAAGACATTTTCCGCGCCCTTAGCTTCGCCGCCGCCTTCAATTCGTCATACGTCATTGAAAACCGCCCTTTCCTTTACTACTTACGCGGAAGCCTTTTTCTTCGCTCTCACGAAGCCGTTGTAAGCCGCCACGGCACCACCCGCGAAAATGTCCGCGCGGTATGCGATCTGTCCCTGCTTGAATTTGTAATCAGTGGACTTTCTGGCGTCAATGTCGGAAAAGATCGGCATTTCGTAATTTTCCAACGGCCCGTATGCCATTACATAACTACCCGCTGTCGTTTTATCGTCCACAACCGCTTTGCAAGCGCTGTTGATGATAAACGGTACACCGTCGATCGTTCCGGTGTTGCCATGGTTTACAATGGTGTAAACCTTGCGGCCCTGCTTGTCGCGAAGTTTCGCGAAGGCTTTCAGATCCTTTTTATTGAGGATCAACACTGCAACGGCTTCCACTTCTTCTTCGCCGCCGTAAGAATAAATGATTTCGTCCAGTGTTCCGTCGCCAATGCCTGTCAATTCAATATCCGTCTTCGGATCAATTACCTGTTCTTCGGCCTTTGTCGGATTGTGGAAAATTCCCTTAAACTTTCCGGTTGTTCCGTCGCCGATCAGGATCTGGCGGCTCATGTAACGCCGGATCGCTTTGGAAACTGAACCTTCCACAACGCCGTCATAGTCCGCGTTCGGAAGTTTTACCATTTCTTCGGGTTCTTCGGTGTAGGCTGTGATCTTCTCTTTTTCGATAGTCACATAACCGAAAACCGGTTCTGTCGGGTTGTAGTCCGCGCCTTCTTCGGTCGCTCCTGCCCCGTCACCGTAAGACTTAACATAGCCCCTCTGATATGTTTCGCCGCCGTTTAAAGGAACCCTTTTTACGCGATCCACCAGTGAAGAAACGTCGTTAAATGTTTCTTTCAGGTCGTCGGCCGTGTGCTGCGGCGTCACTGTCTGCGTAACGGAAAGGGCGTTTTTCGCTCCCATAAGCGCCACTTTCGCGGAAAACTTGACCGTTTTTCCGTTCTTCAAGTTCTGGCCGCGTTCCTCTCTTGTTTTGTCCTTCGGTTCTTCTTCTTTTTCTCCGCTCTCCGGCTCCTGCTCCCCGGCTGCTGCGGAAGCGATACCGGCCAACCTCTCGCGGTTCTTTACGTCGTTTAAAATGCCGGTGATCGTGTTTGCTTCTTCCAGAAGCGCGTCCAGTGCGTCGCCTGCTGCCGTCTGTGCCTGTGTGTTCAGGTCTTTTAGTCTGGCTTTTAAGTCTTTGACGCCCATTTTTACCAGTTCTTCATACTTCATGTTTTATTCTCCTTCCATAAATGCTTTAATTGTGAGACTTCGGATCTCGTTTCTCTTTTCTTCTGCCGCCTTGTCTTCTTCCTGTTGCCCGTTTTGGGAAGTGGGATCCGGCTTTTTTGCCTTTAACCTCTCCGGCACATTCTTACACTTTGCCTTCGTGATGTAGTCCCCTACTGCTGCCGCGTATTCCTTCGGCTCCGTCGTTTTAATGTCGAAATACTCCGCGGCCTGCTGCCCGTTTAACCATGTTTCCGCGTCCATTAGCGCGCTGATCTGGTCTATTGTTACGCCTTCTTTCAGGTGTTCGGCATATACATTTAAAATTCCGGTCTTGATCTGGTCCAGATCGTCGGCCATTTTCCGCATATTTGCCGAATTTCCTTCGCAATAACTCCACGGGTTATGTATCATCAAAAAGGCGTTTGAAGGAATTTCCGGCGCTTCGCTCCCTGCGAAGGCAAGTACCGAAGCGATTGAACCGGCCAGACCGTCCACGTACACTTTGACGTTGTTTTTCGCTGCGTGACGTTTCAGCATATTGTAAATTGCAATACCGGCAAATACGGAACCACCGCCGGAATTTACATAAACATTCAAGTCTTTTCCTTCCTGCTCCGAAAGAAAATTCTTGATCGCGTCCGGGTACTGGTCTTCGTCCTGCCATGCTCCCCACCAGTCGGAAACAATGTCGCCGTAGAAATACAAGTCCGCGCTTGTTTCTGTCAGGTTCTTAAACGTAAAACCTTTAATTATTGCCATTCTTTCTTCTCACCACCCTTCAAAGTTACCGGGACGAGCATTTTCAAAATTTGAATTGCCGTCGCGGCCTGCTGCCCTTCTCCTTCCCCCGGTGGGCCGGATCCGGTTCCTTCGCCCTGCTGCCCGGTCTGGTAAAGGCTCTGATCGTCTGCTTTTACATAGTTCAGGCTTACCATTCGCACGTCTCCGTCTTCGATCGGTTCGTAATACAGTAATTCGCGATACTCATTGATCGTAATAATTCCGCGGTCGTACAGTACGGAACCGATTGTGGCCCTTGTCTGCAGCGTCGCATATTGCAGCCGGTTTGAAGTGAAAATGATTTTGTTTCCGAACCCTCTTTCACGCTCCGTCAATAGTTTGAATGTAAATTCAAGTGATAATTGAAGGGCGATCGGTTCGATCACGCTTTCATAAAAGGCGTTCCATTCGCTTTCCGTGAACTTTGACATTAAGATCGCGTCGCTCACGCCGTAATAGCGGTATAAGTTATCCCGTAAAAACTGGCTTTGAAGCGTCGGAATGTTCGGCGTTCTTTGCGTGATTTCGTGAAACTCCATTGAATTGTCAATGCCTGCCATGCCGCCGTCGTTTTCGGCGCTCATGTATGCCGCCTGAAACTCTTTTACCTTCGTTTTCAGTTCGTCTTCATCAATGAAGTTGTTATATTTCAGGTACCCTTTCAGGTTTGCGGAATTTTTTACGGTGTTTCGTAGTGCCTGCCCTGTCGCGTCAAGTAATTCAAGTGTTGTTTTGATCGACTGATCCGGCGCCGTTCCGATAAACCTTTTTTTATTAAACCTTGCGCGGATATGGATCACGCTTTGATATGGCAGAACGTAGGTTTTCCCGTCATAGTCCCACACGAAGCGGAATAAAATATTTCCGTCGTCGTCTTCGTAGATCCGAAATGTTTTTACCGTCAATGGTGCAATCTGCTTTACTTTCGTAAAATCTTCGTTGTAAATGATCGCCGCGAAAGCGTTTGACTTTCGGATCAGTGTCGCGGCCATTTTATACAATGCGTCGAATGTTGATAATTCCGGCGCCCAACGCAAGGAAAGAAGGCGGGCCAGATAGTCTTCTTTGATAACCATTCCGCGCGCGTCTTTTCTCACCACTTGCGGCGTGAGTTTAGCAACGTTTGTCGCTATACAATTTTCAATGGATCCGATTATGTCGCTTTCGTCCAGATCGCCGCCTGCGGAATATTCCCCGCGAATTGCGAAAAGCGGGCTATATTTATAGCGCCTGAAATTCAAAAAGTCTTTTATAATTCCCGTCGTCTTCACCCCCTGTTCTGCACATAAAAGGCCGGTTAAATTTCCACGCTTCAATCGTACAAAAAAAGTTCGTTAAATTCTGACCTACTTTCAGGCAGCAAAAAAGAGGGCCGAAACCCTCTTTTTACGCGGCTTTGTTTAATAACTGTCTGCCGATCTCTTTGTGGTATTTCATTTTCACGGCCAAGGCGTCGAAGATTGAAACGGCGCCGTCTATGTGCGCCCGCTTTTCCAGTTTTACGGGTTTCATACGGCTGTCGTTTATGTTTATATCTACCGCCACATTTAACAGGTGGGACCGTAACAAATTATTATCTCCCAAACAATAGCGTCCGTCTTTCAGATCGCCTTCAAAGGTGTGTAATACCGGTGTAAGGTTTGTTCCCTGATATACGTCGTCCATGTGGAAGCCCGCTTCTTTCATTTCCTGAACCAGATAACCGGCGCAATAACGGTCATAACCCACTTTTAACGGTTTGATCTTATATTTCTTCACAAGGTCAATAAACCAGTTAAACACGTCCTTATAGTCCACCTGATGTTCTCCCGATAGTTTCAGGAAGCCTTGTTGTTCAAAAATATTGTACGGTACGTTCTCTTCGTTGATTGCCACTTTGAACCGTTCCCGCGGCATAAAGAATTGTGTAATAACATAGTTCTTTCCTGCTTTCTCAATTATCAGTGTTGCCGCCGTAAGATCCGTTGTCCGTGAAAGGTCAATACCGGCCACGCAATAGCACCCGCGGAAGTCTTCAAGCGTGTACTTCTGGCCTGCTGCCTTCTCAACGTCGATATAGTCAAGCCATGCAATCGACGAATTTTGTTTTATGTTGCAGAACTTTGTCAAAAACTCCGCTTTCGCTGCAAGTGATTTTCTTGCAACTGCGATCTTGTCTTCGTAATATTCCCACGATACCGAAACGCCTAAGTTCGGGTTTGACTTTTCTAATTCTTCGCGCGTGTCCCACTTTTCCACGTCGTCAATGATGTAAAGGAACGGCAAAAGTCGTTTTTCGGTTTCTTCCTTTCCTCTTCCCTTCAAAAATGCCGTGGATCGCTTCATAAGTTCGTCGAAAATTCCGTCATTTTCATAACCGGCGGTGGAAGTGGATAAAATAAGCGGCTGTTTTCTTGCGCCAAGTGCTGACGCCATAACGTCATATTGCTTTAAGCCCTGATCGCCCGGCCACGCTTCCATTTCGTCATTTAAAACAAAGTGCGGGTTGAAGCCGTCCGACTTTTTGGAATTGAAGGCGATCTTTTTGATCGTGGTGTTGTACTCTTTTATGTAAATGTCTGACCGGCGTTTCTTGCTTATTTCTGCCAGTTCTTCATCTTGCTGCACGATCTGGTAAAATGCGTCATAGGCAAGATCGGCCTGCTCCAACTTCGGGGCCAGACAATACAGTTTCGCGCCGTACTCTCCGTCAATATATGCCATGTATGCCATGATTGCTGCAGCAAAAAGCGTTTTACCATTCTTCCGGGCCACAATTAAAAAAACTTCCCGGAACTGCCGGTACCCCGTGTTTTTATCCAGAATACCGAAGATCGCGGAAACGATCGCTTTCTGCCACAATTCCAATTTCAGAAGGTCGTTTCGTCCTTCTGAATGGTGACAGTAATTTTCTATGAACTTGATCGCTTTATTCGCCTTTTTGTAGTCAAAGATCCATTCCCCGTACTTTATACCCTCAACCAGAATTTTATAAACCAGTTTGATCCATTTACCGGCCCGAATACGCCCCGACGTTATGGCGTCGTAGTATTCAAAAATATAGTTTGTGATTAGATTATTCATCACGAAGGGCCGCTAATTTTGAAACCTTTTTCTTTTCTTTCGGTGGTAAATATTCGATTAACTGGTTAATAATTGTTGTGTATTGTCGCGCGTATTTTTCATAAATCGCCGTTGAAGGGTGGGCTTTTATGAAATGCTGCGAAGCGTTTTTGGTTTCGGTCGTTAGACCTTCTTTTTTCATTTCTTCTTTAGCCTGCAGGCAAGCCACTTTTAAGAAGGCGGCTTCTTCAATGACTGAATTTACAAGGGTTTTTTTGTCTTCGTCTTCGATCCCCTCGAATAGTTTTTGAAGTTTTTCTATCTCTTTTTTAATTGCTGCAGCCGTCAACTTTTTCGGCCTATTTGTTGATTTCTTTTTCGTTTTCTCTGTATCTTCTGCCATAATTTAACCCCCCTTCTATGTGCGCGCGACTTGCAGAGTTTTTTTTACCTCACTCCCTCGGTTCTCGTTGGAAGGTCCAAAATTTCGATCCGGGGGGTGGGGTTCGCGGGAAATGGAAATATTTTTTGTCAAAAAATTATTTATAGTTTTTATTTTCAATGATGTTTCCGGCAGCGTCGAAGGAATATCGCTTCGGCTTTGCCTTGTGCTGCTTGTTGTGGTGTTCTTCACATAGCAACTCTAAATTGTCGAATGACAAGGCAATGTTCGGATCGTTTATGTTCTTCGGCGTCAGTTCTCTTTTGTGATGAACTATTATTCCGGGGTTTATATCTTCCATGCTTCGGGCGCCTGCCATGTATTCAGCCATACACCGTTCGCACCGGCCGCGCTGAAATTTGTAATATGCGTCGCGTGTCTTTCGCCATGCCTTCGTCAAATAGAAACCGTCCGTCCACTCTTTCGCCATGTTCTCAACTCTCTTTCATTCTATCCGACGGCAGCGGTTGTTTCTGACCTACTTTCCCGCCGCCTGCTGCCTGCTGCCGTCTTCTTCTATGATCCCCATGTGTACCGCTATCAGGTAACAAAATTCCATACGATATTCATAAAATAGCCGTCTGCAACAATATGTATCGCCCAACATTTCCCACGGCGTATTGTATAACAGGCTCTTATATATCTTGTCTATGATGTGACGGCGCGCCGTCTGGTCCATGCCTTCAAGCGGAAGATCTCGTTTCGCTGCCTTTATTGCTTCTTCTGCCTGCCGGTCGAAGTTCGTATGTTTCCCCTTCCTTTTCCGGCCCTGCCGTTTCTGATCCCCGTGAACGATCGCTTTTACAATTTTCTTTGTGTCTTCGTCTATGGTATGTGCCACGACGGCCGCCCCCTTTCTTTGAATGTTTTATAAAATCTCTGTGCCTTCTAAGAATTTCCAGAAGTCCACTTCTTCGCCTTCTTCTGCCGTCCTTACTCCGGCCATGAGATAACATTGATTGTTGCCCCAATACATAAAAGGCGAAGTCGGGCAGAGTGTAACCGGCCCGAACGGCTCATATTCTCCGTTGTCATAATCAACGGCGCCCGGATCTATCAGGTCCATAAATATTTCCGATATGGCTGTGACGTGCCGCGTCGCTCCGTCTTCCTGAATGAACCGGATCACCTTGTCGCCCTGCTGCCCTAATAACTTTGTGACGTTAAAACGGCAATCACATTTTTTAAACGCTGCAGGCAAGTTATATACTTCCTTTTGTTCGATCTCATACTGGTTTCCCATATCCTTCATTGCTTTAAACACTTCGCCCGGTCCCGGAAGATCGCCGCACAATTCAATAACGGCCGCTTTTGCTTCCTTTGGCATTGCGTCAGCCAAAAACCAGACGATCCACCACCCGGAAGAAATATAATACCCTTCCGGCTCCCCCCCTTCTTCGTTTCCTGCGTCGTGGCCCACGGTCAGGCCCGCCCCTTTGTACGCCGCTTTCAGCATACGTTTTAAAACTGTCTGTTTGAAAAACATTCGTCATTCTCCTTTCTCTCTGTTTGCTTTGTAAAATTCGCATTTTTCGCAAGGCGCCCAATCCACGGCCACGCCTTCGCAATACCCGAACATTTTCACGGCTTCTTCGCAATTCACCAGATCAAAGCCTGCGGCGCGGGCCAGATAATGCCGTATAATTTCGCGGGCCTGCTCCGCTCCATAGGCTACGGCCGTTTTATATCCCTGCTGCCGAAGCAAGGCCATAAATTCTTCCTGCGCCTTTGTTGTCTTCCCGGATCCGAACTTCATTTCGATATACAACCCGTGAAAGCCACCACGCGGCACCGGCAAGGACAGATCCGGGACGCCCGTTTTCAAGCCTGCCGCCTTCAATACTGCGCCATTTGTCCGCTTTCCTTCGTTTGGTACATGGTGAAGCAACCGTAATTCCGGTATAAACGCTTCGTTCACTCTGGCCCAATTAAAAAGGCTTATTTGTTCCGTGGTTTCGGAACGCTTCATGTTTGCAAGGTTCACATTTCACACCTACCCTTCTTCTAACTCTCCGTAAAGTTCCATAAAGCGATCAGGATCCAACCTTTCGATCACGTTCTTTACTTCTTCTTCCTTAACCACTTTTAGATCTTTCCGGCTCTTGCAATAAAATAAAAATGTTCCCTTTTGCGTCTTCAAATATCGCGCGTCTTCCCATGTGTTGAACACATACCCCGGCTTCCAAGCGATCGGATCCTGATACTTTCGCCGAAACGAAAAAATAACTTCTGCTTTTTCCGTGTCGTAAATTTTCCCTTCAATGATTTTTTTCACATTCTCACCCCCTTTAATTCCGCACCATGCGGGCGTATATGTAAAAAGCCGCCGTGACGCCGTTGTATTTCACTTCCGCGTCTAAAAATTTATAGTTCGGGTATGCTTTTTCCATTTCTGCTTTCAAGGTTTCATAATCATGCGCCATTTTTTCGACTTTCGCTTTCTTAAACTTTGAATAACTGCGCGTAGGCTCTGGCGGTTTTTTAAGGTTCTTTGAAGCGCGCCAACGCCTTTTCCCGCGCTTATTGTTTGAAATATAAGTGGCAAGGCCGGAAATCAAAAAATCTTCGTCGGGTTTGATCCTTCGTGTGTTTGATCTCTCCCCCTTTCCCCATAGTTCCTCTAATTCGTCGCGATCAATCCCCTTTCCGGTCATAATTATGTGGACGTGCGGACGTTCGGCGCCTTCGACAACCGGTATATAAATATACTTGATATTCTCCCGGCCCTTCTTTTTCTGTCTGTAATTTATACGCCTTATAAAATTTGCCACGTCCCTGTCTGCTGCGTCTTCGTCTGCCGGTAGGTGTTCTTCGTCCCATGTGAAGGTACACCATAGATCGTTCTTGCCGAAATTGATATTTGCAAGCCTGACAAGGTACCTTCTGGAATTTTTGTCGTTTAAGTTCTTCTGTGAAGGCTTGCTTTCTCTCTTTTTCCCTGTGCGCGGAACGTCTGCTTTGTGAAAGAATGACGGGTAAATTTGCGCTTCCAGTAATTCGCGTCCGCTTTCAATGTTCTTTGCCTTTATAGTCGTTGTCCGGTAAAGACTTTCCACCTTCCCTTCTTTCAGCAGCCTTTCCAGTTCCCATTCCTCTAATTTTTCTTGCTGCTCCTTCCACTGTGTTTCATAGTCTGTCGTTTGTAGTGGGTTTTCCTGTTCAAACTTCCTTCTTGCTTTTCTCTCTATGTCCGATTGAAGATCTATTTTATACGCTTCTACATAATCGTAATTATCATAGGTCCTTACCTTCATGTTATCCCCGCCTTTTCCCTTTCCCTTCTCCCTTCTGGATCCTGATCCTGAATATATAAATTTATAATTCGTCGGTTTGTTAATACCCATTACAAGGACGAAAAAGAAGATTTCCTTTTATATAAGAAGAAACTGTGTTCGATTTCTTTTCTTCTTGCAGAATTACCCGGCCGTGTTTCCGCGCGTCCGGGCTATCCACATTTCATATTAAACGGTGTTTTCCGGCTCCGTTTTCTTGCCTTTCTTTTCATGCCTTACCGTCAGACCGTCTTCGCCGTCGTTTATATGTACCACTTCCGGCATTAAGACAACTTCCCTTGCTTTTTTGGAAGTCACGATTTCAAAACAAGGCGCCGTTTTATTTCCTTCCGGCGTGAAGCACGCTTCGATCCTGATTTCAAAATCTCCCGGAAGTCCCTTCGTTAAGTTTCTAAACTGGCTTAATGTATACATTTAGTTTTCTCCCTTCGCTATCAGTGTTTCAATTTCCGGCGGCAATTCTCCGAATATGCGTCGGCACTCCACAAGTGCTTTATATAATGTCTGGTTTTCTTCCCGTACTGCTGCCGCTGTGTTTCTCATGCCTTCGCGGGCGTCCTTCGCTTCTGCCAGAAGTTCTTCCAGTGCGTCGATCTTCGCCTGTGCTTCTTCCATTTCTATTTTGTGGGCTTCTATTTCGTCGGCCAGTTCCTTTTCTGCGGCGGCTGCGCGTCCCTCTGCCGTTGTACGGTCATATTCCTTCGGATCCACGGTTTCGCAAAGAAAGCACGCCATTCCGCGCCCATTTGTATATAACTTTTCTTCTGCAATCTGGATCACAATCCGTTTCGCATTCTCAATCTGTGTTTCGTTCATTACCTCAAACCGGCTCTTTTCATGGGTTTTGAACATTGACATTTCCCGCCTTTCTGCTATAATATTTATAGGTTAGATTTCCAACAAAACGGATTGTTTAAGGTCCCCGCCTTTTCAATCCGTTTTTTATTTACTCTTTTTCTTTTATCTCTCTTTCGCCTTTGTGGATATGGTGAAGAACTCTTAACACTTCGTCGCGCTGCTGCTCCGTGATTTCTCCCAACTCTGCCGCCTTCGTTACGATCCCGGTATAATAACCGGCCGAAAAGTCCAGTTCCGAAAGTGTCCCGCACTTCGTCAGGCTGAATACTTCGATCAAATACTGATTTGCTTTCCTTCTGGTTCTGGCCTGCTGCCTTTTCCTTCTGAAAATTCTTATGTAACGCTTAATTGCCGTCATGGTTAGATCTCCTTTCAAACTCTGCCTTGTCGATCGGGTTCGCGTATGGGTTTAATGATGTGAACCCGGCCGCCTGTCGGTACGGGATCGGGTTTACTGCCTTGTCGTCTATGTAAATGTCGGCGTTGATCTTGCGGCAGTCGTTTTTATAAAGGTCGATCAGTTCCGGCAAGTTCGCGTTCACGGTGTCAAACTCCAAGCCCCGTTCCCTGCACCATTCCACCGCTTCTTCCAGTAAATCGCCTTCGCGGTTCGTCCATAATATCAGCCTTGCGCCCTCTGCTTTCCTTTCTTTCAGGTGCCGGATCAATGCTTCGTTTTCTTCTCCTATCTCCGGCCATGCCTGCTTGCACAATGTCCCGTCAAAATCGACGGCGATCACCTGATTTTTATTCAGATCCATATTAACCCGCCTTTCTTTCCTGCTGCCCTGCTGCCATTAAGGAAATGTTTAACGGTTTCATTCCTTGAATTGCTGCGTTTAACTGTGCTTCGTTCGTAATGCCTAATTTTGCCAATGCTTCTTCGATCCTCTTTCTCTGGCTCATACCCTTTTCTCCTTTCTATGGCCCGTAAGTTTCTTTGACTTCCGGTACTCCGTGGGGGTACTCTGCTTCCATGTACCCTTCAAGCGTCATTATTATTTCTTCCCCGTCCCGGCCGTCGTTTTTAATATCAAACGTGCCATAAAACGCATATACGCCGCCGTTTGCATAAATAACAATGCTTCCGGTGTCGCATGGATCCGGCGTTTCAATGGTCAGCGGTTCCGGTTCTTTTGCTTCCTGCTGCTCCTGTGCCGCTGCGTCCTGCTGCTTCCAGTCGTCCGCAACGGCAAAAATGATAAATGCCGCCATGAGAAGGGAAGCGGGAATTAAAAGCAAAATCGCCAAGTTGTTTTCCCTTCTTCGATCCTCTTTCCTTCTTCTCACTATAAAGCGCCCCTTTCTTCTTCCGTCAAACACTGGTCTATTGCCAGAAGTTCGATATCGCTTAAAATTCCTTTTCTTGCCATTGCCGCGGTCTGTATTGCTTCCACGGCCAGATCAAGCGCCGTTCTGTAAATCGCCGTCAATTCTTCGTGTGCTGCTTCCGGGCTGTGGTTCTCTCTGACGCCGATCCAGAAGTTATTCACCAATATTTCAAGGTTTTGCGCTTCTTCCTTCGTTTCCTCTGCTTCTTCCAGAATTACCGCGAAGGCTTCGTGACTGCTGCCGAAAAGCGGAAACTTTTCATTCGCTGCCGCCAATTCTTTGTCGATCAGTTTATAAACTTCTCGTTTTACAACGTTTCCCATGGTTAGATCTCCTTTCTGTCTCACACAATGCCATACAGGCCGTTTTCCCTGCACATTTCTTTGAAATCCTCTAACAGTTCGTCGCGGTACCGGCTGACTTCGATCGTCTGATAACCGGCGTCGTAAAGGCTGCCTTTTATCGCCTGCCACTTTGCGCCTATGTATGTTTCAAGAAAATCATTAAAATAAACCGTGTTCGGTTCAAATACCGTCAATGCCGTTTTCGGATCCGTCGTCCTTCTCCGCGGCTTTTTCTTCGGTGTGGCCTGCAGCGGTGCAGCCTGTTTTCTTTTCTTCTTCATTCTCTTTTCCCTTTCTGAACACTACCACCATAGAAGGAAACGGCGCCGCGTCTTTGCAGCCGCCGAAGTGAAGGCGGCCTTTTATGAAGCGAATTTCCGCTTTGTGGTATATGTAATCGTGAAAAAACCTTGTGTCAGTACGCGCCGGAATGAGCGCAACAACAACCGTTCCCGGTTTCTGTGCTTCTTCGTAACACTTTTTGATCCATTCGCCGGTTGAAGTTCTCCCGTAAGGTGGATTGCAGAAGACGCAACGCCCCCCCCCAATCCTGCAAAAGTCCGTTTTGCTCCTTCGTGAAAAACTCCTTGCACTTCGCGTTTTCCGCGTCAGCGCATGGATCTAAATCGAAGTGAAATTCCTTGTTTAATTCGTCGAAGAAGTCCTGCGGCGTCGCCCAATCTTCCTTCGCGCTGCTGAATAAAGCCTTGTTTAATGGTGCCATGGTTAGATCTCCTTTCTTTCCTCTATCCGTCAAACTTAATTTCTTTGTTTCCCAACATTTCCAACAACTGTTCTTCCGTCGCTGTGCAACCGCTTAATTTTTCAATTTCAAGGATCATTGTTCGTTGTATGGCCCTGTTTTCAAATTTACATATAATTCTTTTTGCTTCGTCTGCACTAATTAACCGCATTTCCCCGCCTTTCAAATACAAATTTTGTAATATAACTTCATTTCCAGATCCGAAAACGAAAAATCCGGCGTCTGGTCCGGTTCAAGTGGCGGCATTAACCCGGCTTCCTTCCATTTCCTGTGCCTGATCTCCGGTTCATTGCGAAAAAGTATCATTTCGGCGTCAAGGTATTCTTTCGGAATTTCCGTCATTTCTCCCCTGAACCCTAAAAACACTACTTCCCCGCCTTTTACAATCTTCAACCGGTCCGGCGCTGTTATGGTCTGTAAAAAATCCCTTACTTTAACCATGGCGCCGCCCTTCTAATAGATCCAGATCTGAAAATAGGTCATGTGATACGGTGTTGCTTTTGCTTTCGCTTCGATCAGTTTTACTTCACGATCCAACAATTCTTCATGGTCCCTGATCTTTGCGGCCTTTCCGGTGAATACCGGTTCCGCTGCGTCTTCTTCGATAACTTCCAACGCCTGCGCCGGTCCGACAAGGGTTAAAAACTGTTTCAATGGTAAATTCATTTTTTCCATGGTCTGATTTCCTTTCTATAATCTGGAAGCCATGATCGCGCCTTCCGTAATCTGCCGGAAGAAATTTTCGATTCCTTCGCGATCCCCGGTGTCTTCTGCTGCCCTCTCTATCAATTCAGACATGGCAAAACTCAACATTCTGCCAAGTGTGCCAAACTCTCCCGTTATCTGGACGATCGGCGGCTTGTCTGTGTCTAAACTGATGATGTGGATCCCGACTTTTTCTTCCAGTCTGAAAGCCTTTCCTTCATGGATCCGTTTTACAAATTCTTCCGGGCTTCCTGCCTTCTTTAAAAGTTCGTCAAAGAATACCGCTTCCGGCTCTTTTCCGTCCTTCCCGTTCATGCTCTGCCCCCCCCCCGCGGGCCTTCTGCTGCCTTCAATGCTTCCAGTAATGCCATTACAAAATCTTCTTTTCTCATGGTTCGATCTCCTTTATTCTTTTATAAATTTCCTCTGCGAATGCTTCCGCTTCTTCTTCGTCGAACGGTTTTCCTTCGCAATGCTGCAAAAAGTGTTTGTATTCGTGGGACAATGTTTTTATTAACCCTTCTTCCTTTTCCGGTATATCTCCCGCAAGGTATATTTCCATTGTCGCCGGAACGAATACCCCGAAACCCACGCCGCCGTCTGGTGATTGTATGGTGTCGTAATCTTCCATAATATGAACCGTCACGTTTTCTTCCCGTGGAAAGTTCTTTTGCAAGTAATTGATCGCGGCCGTAAGTCCCGGATCGAAGAAACCTTCTAATGTGCTGCCGCCTTCTTCCAATTCAACCCCGATCGAATAGTTTTTTCCTATGTCCAAAATCTTCATTGTTTCTTCACCCTCTTTCAAAATAGTGTCAACTGCTGCCCCGGCGTCTGGCGGTTATACCAGATAATTTCCCGGCGCTGCTGCGCGTTCTGCGCGTAATTTGTTCTTTCTTCCCGGAACCACCCCCCAAACTTCGCTTCATACAGTGGGGAAGAATACCCGCTAATAACCACCGGTCCTTTATGCTGCAGCAGCGCTTCCAGTAATTCTTCGTGATCTTCGTCGCTCATTTCTTGTTTATACTGCTTCCGGCAGCGTGTAGAAAGAACATAGGGTGGATCGCAATAGATCAGCACGTTTTCAAAATTGTAACGGCGTATCACTTCCACGGCGGGCCGGTTCTCTATCTGTACGCCGCGTAATCTTTCCGCGGCTTCCATAATCTTTTCCGGGATCCGGCACCAGTCAACGGCCGCGTAGGCTTTTTCCCTGCCCTGAATGTCGACTTTCCACCCCACCTTTTCACCGGTTGTTCTGAAACCGTGTCCCATATTCAGGCGAACATAAAACAGTACCGCTTTTTCAAGGCTGCTTTCCGGTTCCTTCTGGTATGCTTCTTCGTACACTTCCCGCGAATATGGCGTGAAATATATTTCATGTGCCAACCGTTCGGGATCGTCCTTTATCCACCGGAAAAGGTTTACCACGTCGCCGTCAAGGTCGTTTATGGTTTCAATGTCTGATCGCGGTTTGTTGAAGAACACGCCGCCGGATCCGAAGAATGGTTCTAAATAACTGTGATGTTCTGGAAAATGCGAAATGATCCATTCAGCAGTCCCCCACTTTGAACCGGGATATTTCATAATCGCTTTCATGTGCTTTATTCTTTACCGTTCTTATTCGCAAGGTGTACGCCAAAGGCCACAAGGCCGATCGTTGCCGCAACCGCACCGGCAATAAATGAAATAATAATTGCTGCCATGCTTTATTCTCCTTTCTCGCCGGTGATCGGCGGTTCTTCGTCTTGTATTGCTTCTTTTGGATCCTGATCCGCTTCGTGCTGCTCCTGTTTTCCTTCTTCCAGAAGTTCGATTGGTATTCCAAATTCTTCCGCAACCTGTCTTTTGATCCTCTCTGTGATTTCTTCCAGTTCTCCTTCGCCGAAATGTACCGTCACTTCTACTTTGTCTGTCAGTTCCTTTTCTCCTGTCATGCACTCTCTTATGTACCTGTGCGGAACGTCGCATTTTACGCCGTTCATAACGTTTTCGTACTTCGCCGCCTGCTTTACCAGATTAAAAAAATCGGTAAATGTAACCGGTACCCGGTCTTCCTTTGAAAAAGCGTCAATTAAACTCATGTGTTAGATCTCCTTTCGGTTTATTAAAATTGTATCTATAACGAAGGCGCGGTTTCTTTCTGCGTCCCCGTTTATAGTTCAGGTGTCGGATCACCTGACGGATCCTGCCGACTTCTTCCTCGGTCAGCCCGTCGCCGGTGATTTCAAATATTACTTTTCTTTCTATCATTTTCCCGCCCCTATCTTGTCGCTTCGACTATTGCATTAAATAAATCTGCCGTCCGTTCTCCTTTGTCATACCTCACCCGAAGCGGTGTTAATATCTTCACTCCAAACATTCCCGCCGGCCCTAAATTTGAAAAATCTTCAAGTGATTTGTTTATGGCGTTTTCTGCTGCCTTCCAATCTCTGACGGCCTGGTCCTTTTCCTGGCCGTTTCCGGTTTTTAAGCCTTTCAAAATGTGTGCTATAACGTCAACCGTCCAACCATTCCCCAAACATTTATAACGCTGCGCGTCTGTCACTCCCGGCGCGTCTGTGTAATTGTCTGGAAGCGTTTGCAATCGCTCACATTCTACCGGTGTTAGTTTTCTTATGTACCCGTCGATTAAAACTCCGTGTCTGTCCTGTGCTGTCAGCGTATAGAATTTATTCCCTTCATTAAAGCGCTGTCCGTTCTGCCGCTTTTCGATCCTGTCCGGCGTCAAGCACCCGAAAAGATATTGTCCCATTTTTGCGGCTCCGCCGCCCGCTTCCCCGCATAGGGTGACGGCTTTTCCGTGGATCGAATATACCCGGTTCGCCTGACTGTCTTTTCTGAAATACCCGATTTTTCCTTTCTGTACTTCTTTATCTAAGATCTGCAGGCTTTTATCGAATGGAACAATATATTTTCCCAATCCTTCCGGCTTCTGTTCTTCGTTTTCGTGAACAACGTCTTTCAGCATAATTCCCTTATCTTCTGGAAGCGTTACGCCCGGAATGTTCGTCCAGTAAAGCCGTTTTCTCGACTGTGCCGAAACAAGCCCCGAATTTATTTCGATCGGCTCTACTCCCAAATATTCCGAAATAATGTTTTCAAACTCTTTTTTCATTTTCACGTTTTCAAGAAGAAAATACTTCGGTTTTACCTGTTCAACCGCTCTTACAAATTCAAAAAATAATTTGCTTCGCGGATCCTCAAAATTTAACTGCTTCCCTGCGAAACTGAACCCCTGACACGGACTACCGCCGATCACAATGTCAAAACCTTCAAATTCCGAAAAGTCCGCTTTTGTTACGTCTCCCCGTTGTATAATGTCCGGGTGGTTTTTCTTGCTGATTTTGATCGCGTATTTGTCGATCTCAAACGCCACATATTCTTCAATCTGTATTCCCGCGCGTTCAAGTGCTACTTTCCCGCAACTTATCCCGTCAAATAGTGATAATACTTTCATAGTTAGATTTCCTTTCCGTTGCTCTGTTTCGTGCTGCTTTTTTCTGACAAAATCAGCCATTTTATAAAATCTGTATTTTTCGGGTGTGTGCTTTTCAACCGGCTTTCACACGATCCGGCGGGCGTCTTTTTTCGGGAACGTCCAAACCTTACCGGCTTTCACATTAAAAGCCGAAAACTTGTTGTCCGACATGGAACCTTTTAAAGCGTTTTTGTTCTCCACCGCTGCCCCGCTTTCACATTAAAAACCGGGCCGAAAACCTGTTGACCTACACCGAAATATACAGACTTTATAAAATGGCCGATCTGGCCGTGTTTTCGTTGTCCTGCTACTATGTTTCGCCGTCTTCCTGCTTCAATAACTCCAAAATGCTTGACAGTGTGCAATACTCCCGGCCGAACTGTGAATGGCTCATCATAACCGGATCGAACGGTACCGTTATATCTGCCCGTAACCCTTCGTTTTGCTGTCCGTCGCTTCGGAAGCGGATCCGGTATCTCTTCGTTATAATCTTCGGCGTGTATCTGGTTACTTTCGCTTCTGCGTTTGCTTCGGCCGCTTCTCTGAATAGTCCCCACGTTTCAAGCGCGCGTTTCATTGTCGGCCGGAAAATGATTATTTCGATCATTGCGTCTTCTCCGTTTTATTGTCCCGCTTCCCGCTGCCGTGTTATAATCACGGTATGAAAGGGGGTGTTCTCTGTGTCTGATCTTATGGAATACGAAAAGGGCAATACTGCCGCTGCGTTCGTCCATAATACAAATTGCAGAATTGACAAGTCTTTAATTCCGGATCCTCATTTACTGGCCGTATATGAGGTCTTACAAGAAGAACTGTCAAAGGCGCTTCGTATTATTGATAATGCACAAATCAGTAAATAACCTTTTGCCCCGGCTTATGTTCGGGGCTTTTCCCTTTTGAACGGCGTTTCCTGCTGTCGTAATTCATATAAAATCTTTGCTTTCATTGTTTCCGGCACCTGCAGCACTTCACAAAGCGTCAGCCCTTTTTCTTCGGCAACCTTCAACGCTTCTTCCGCTACTTCTCCGGCGATCTTTACAATTTCTTCTGCTTTTTTCACGGTCTGCGCTCCTTTCTGCTTAACATATTAAGCGATTTAATCAAAAAAAATTTCATCAACCTTTTTGTTTAACGCGATCGCAATCTTTCTTAATGTTGCTGTTGTGGTTGTCTTTGTCCTGCCTGTTTCAAGACCGTTAATAATGCTTCTTGCCACGCCGGAACGTTCGGAAAGTTGCTGCTGCGTCATTCCTGACGCTTCTCTGATTTCTTTGATCTTGTATCCCATTTTTTATTCTCCTTTCTTTGCGATCTATTTCCTGCGTTATTGAAAGATTAACATATTAAGCGCTGCTTGTCAATATGTTAAACACTTCTTTTTTTTAATTTGTTGAACAGTATTTTGTTTAATTTATTAAAATTCCATATTGATTTATTTATTAAACCATTGTATAATATGTTAAACAATATAGAAAGGAAGGTTGAAAAAGTGACGCTTGGTGAACTTGTTAAGAACTATCGAACCGAACATGAACTTTCTTTGCGTGACTTTTCCAAAATTTCCGGCGTAAGCAACGGTTATATATCCATGTTGGAAAAGAACGAACACCCAAAAACAAAGAAACCCATTGTTCCTTCAATCGAAAAAATGAAGTGTATTGCTTCCGCTATGGGAATGACACTTGACTCTTTACTGGAAATAATCGACGAAGATCAGCCGGTTTCGATTAGCAAAGATCGTTCTTCTGCTTCTCCGTCGCTCTCTGTGCCGGAAACTGAATTGATTATGAAATATCGACGTTTAAATTCAGATGGAAAGAAAAGGCTTTGTGAACGCGCCGACGAATTATTGGATCTCGGTTATGTCGAAAAAGGGGACGCTTCAAAAATGGCGTAAAATACCGCTATAAAGAAAAAGGTAAAATTATAGAACTGAAATTTGAAAAATAAAACGCCCCACGGCTGCAACCGTGAAGCGCTTTAAATAGATTGTTACCCGTCAACCCCGTGGGGCTGCGCTATGATAACCACTTGAACAATGATTATTATAGCATAGGCCCCCAACTTTTGAAAGGGCTTATTTTTTACGCCCATTTTTAAGAAGGTGTGATTTTATGGCTTATGCAGCATTGAGAAAGGCCGGTCTTGTGCCTGCTGCCGCGCCGGATCTGCGAACCGTCGCTTTATACGTTCGCGTTTCAACCGGCTATCAGGTGGACAAAGACAGCCTTCCTTTTCAGAAAAAGGAATTGAAGAACTACTGTAAACACGTTTTGCATATCGACGAAAGCCGGATTGAAATTTTTGAGGACGCCGGAAAGTCCGGGAAGAATACCAACCGCCCCGCCTTTGAACGCATGATGAAGAAAGTCCGCGCCGGTCAGATCTCCCACGTTATCGTCTATAAAATTGACCGTATTTCCCGAAATCTTGTTGACTTCTCTTTGATGTACGACGACTTCAAGTATAACCGCGTTACCTTTATTTCATTAAACGAACAATTCGACACGTCTTCGGCGATCGGTGAAGCGGTCCTGAAAATTATTCTTGTTTTTGCAGAACTGGAACGGAAACTTGCTTCGGAACGTGTCATGGATATTATGATCGGCCGCGCCCTCTCCGGCCAGTGGAACGGCGCCCGCGTCCCGTTTGGGTGGGATTGGGACGAAGAAGCCAAATTCCCGAAACATAGTGAAGTTGAAGCCGTCTTCGGTCGGCTCATGTATGATATGTACGAAGAAACGCGATCGACGTGTAAGGTCAGGGACTACAACAACGCCCACGACATACCGACGAAGCGCGGCGGGGAATGGACTTCAAAAACCGTCGCCGACTTTATCAGAAACCCCATGAACCGCGGCGACTACCGGTATAATTACCGGGAAAGCGCCCGCGGACGGAAGAAACCGGAAGAAGAAGTAATATACCTTGAAGGCGTCTTCCCGCCCCTTGTGCCGCCGGAACAATGGGACCGCTGCAATGCCATTATGGACGAAAACGCCGCAAAGAAACGTTCTGAAGGCTTTTCACACAAGCGGATCCACGTCCACGCCTTCGCCGGTCTTCTGGTATGTGGCGACTGTGGCGCCTTCTTTCAGGTGATAAAGAAGGACAAAACACGGGAAAACGGCTTTTCACCTTCCCTTTACCGGTGCGGCGCCCGGTACCGGAAGCGTGCTTGTAATTCTCCCGGCTGCAGCGACGTTGTTTTAGGGCCGTTTGTCTTCAACTATATTTCCGGCATGGTCCGGGTTGCCAGTATGCGTTCCAAAATCAGTTCGCCGGAAGAACTGGAACAACTGCTTTTGACCGGGCCAGAATTTGAAGCCGTGGCCGGTATCGCTTCCGAAGGATTGAACGCCACGTTTGCGTTACTTTCCGGGCGTCCTGCTACCGGTGGCGCTGCCTACGTTCCCGATCTTCTGGCCGCTCCTTCCGGGTGTATCAATACCGGCGAAGCGGAAGAACTGAAACAAAAGATCGCCCGCATAGAACGCGCCCTTGAACGTCTGAAAAAGGCTTTTCTTTTCGACGATCAGGCCATGAGCGAAAAAGAATACCTTGAAACAAAATTAGCCCTTGAAACGGAACGGATCGCGGCAGAAAACCGCATGAAGGACCTTAACGAAGCGACGTTTTCCACCGACGCCGGGGAACTGGCCTTCATAAAGTCCGCGTCTTCTTTCCTTCTGGCTCACCAGATCCAGACCGTCGAACATATCCAGTATAGCGACTTCGCGCCGCTTGTCGGTGATGAAACTATGAAAGAATTTTTAAATCTTGTCATTGAACGGATTGTGATCCAAAACGGCCGGCCGGTAGAAATTACCTTCAAGAATGGCCTGACGCACAAATTCTTATACCGTGATTAAAACGGCCCGATCTGTATCAAAACCGGGCTAAAACGTATCAAAACCGGCATTTTTCGGAACGAAAGGCCGGTTTTTGGTATTTTATGCCGTATTTTCGGAACGATCGGTTTTATTCTTCCGGCGGGCAGAAGGGCAAAGAAAAACCCCAACTTGTAAACCATTCTTACAAGTTGAGGTTTTGAAAAATCCTTTATTTATGCGGATTTAAGCCGTCACGGGTACGAAGTTCATTTGACAGCCGAAGGTCGTGACACAGAAGGTAAGCCTCCTGCCAAGCTTATCTGACTGTTCTTTTACATATTGCCTTGCCTTCGCAATGAAATAATACTGCCTGTCCGGTTCAACGGCAGGCGCTTCCTTTGATAGGTCAATCTTCGTAAAATCAATTGTATTCATATGTAAGAATCCTCTTCTAATTAAAAATCAATTCCAGAAAAACGGATCTGACCACTTGGATCTGCGAGGATCCCGGATCAGAACCCTTATATAAATTGGTTCCGCTTTTCATCGTATTCATAATCGATCATTTTTAGCTTCCCTGTTAATTCTGTACCTGAGATCCCCATGTCATCACACAGCTCATCCAGACTCTTATAGTAGTCCCTAAGCTTTGTATTGACCACACTCAACAGAATCACCGGGTCGCCCGGAAGTCCGTTTAACATGTGTAAATCTCCTTTTCTGTTAAGATCATCTTTGGACGGATATCCAGCTCTTCATATGGGATCTGCTTTGTGCACTGGACCGAATAAAAAAGTGCAATGGTCCGGTAATCGGGATGGCGCTTTAGATAGGCGTCATAGAAACCGCCCCCATAACCGATCCGATTTAAGGAGGGATCAAATGCCACGCCCGGCATCACGACAAGCACATGCTTACCGTCTGCTCTCTTAGTAGTCACAGGTTCTAAGATCCCATAATACCCTTCCTTTAATTCTTTCCGGTTTTGGATATAGAAAAATTCCATATACCGCTTTGAAGGTTCCGATCCAGACCGGGAAGGATCGGCAGTGCACAAAGACGGCAGTGCTTCCTGTTTCAGGATCCTGGGGACTGCGACCTTTTTCCCACACTTCCAGGATTCCTCCAGGATGAGGTCTGTACATACCTCGTCCCCGAAAGAAACATAGCAATAAATTTCTTCTGCCTCCCTGTATAAGGGATGTTCAAGCAGCCGTTTCTGGATACGGGCACTGTATTTTCTTTGCTCAGCAGCAGAAAGTCCGGCCCTGGCGGCACGGATCCGCTTTCTAATGTCCTTTTTTGTTTCCAAACTTTTCACCCAGATTGATCACTGTTCCATCCTTTTCTTCAATATCAATCCTGTCAAGCTGGCTTCGAAGGCTGCGTCTGAAGGAATCGATGTATTCCTGCCTAAGCACCTTCTGTTCCTTCTTCTCCGCCTCCGTCAGGCCTTCAGCTTTTGATTTTCTGTATAATTCATTAATTCGTTTAATCTTTTGTTCATCCATATTTGTATCTCCTTTTCGCAGACCAATACATATATTACACTATTTGACAGAATTCGTCTACTTATCAGCTCGAATAATTTTCTAAAAATCCATACAGGTCGACTTCAGTCTCCACATATTTTGCATTACGGATCTCTTCCTGGATTTCTTCTGGCAGGTCTGAAAGAGGGATATTGGTTACTTCAAAAATCGTTTTCTTATCATTGAGATAAACTACCACATACCCGTGCAGTTCACACAGGTAATACCCTTCATTCTTGGTCGCCTCTCCTTTGGTCGTAATGCTCTGGGCACTCTGCTGCGGCAGCTCGGCCTTCGCCTGCTGTCTCTCCAGTGCATACTTATAACTCAGCTGATATCCGATCCCGATCATACATACGATCAGGAAAATTCCCGCAAAAAAGCCAATACGGTATCTTAATTTCATAAGGATCCCACTCCTTTTTTCATACAGTATTGGCCGATTTTTACTTAAAAATACATAAATCTTTAATTTTCTTTATGTGGCAGGAGATGAAATCTTCTGCACAGCCGCAGGATCTTATATCCCTGGGGCAGATCCTTGATGTCCTGCTCTGTCATTGTTCCAAGCTTTAAGATACACAATGCATATACTACCACAGCGATCAGGACAGATAATGTCGTCGCGATAAACCGTCCCGGTACGATCATACTGAAAAGTAAGTGTGCAGCATAAGTAACGATTCCCATGATCACTGCGGAGATCAATGGCTTTATAAAAGTTTGTTCCATCTCCTGCTTATAGCCGCTTGCCTTGTGGATCGCCCTGGCATTGAGGAAACACATGCACACGGAAAAGATGATATTGCTTCCCACCAATGCGTAAATGTTCCATTTTAAAACAATCAGCATAATCAAAAGTGCAATGATATGTACTACAAGGGAAATTCCCGCATTCTTGGCTGGGGTAGACATCTTATCCAGTCCCTGCAGGATGGAATTCGATACAGTGGACCAGCAGTAAAATACTACGGTTACCGCACCGATCGCCAGCAGTGCTGCCGGAGTGGCACTTGCATCATTATACAAAAGAACCATCAGCGGGGAAGCCAGTACGATAAATCCTACAAAACACGGGATGGCAACCAGCATGGTAAAACGGATCGTCTGGTTGATCTTGCTGTGGATCAATGTCTTATCGTTGGCTGTAACCGCGGCCGTCAGGCCTGGTATAACAGAGGCCGCCAGCCCATTGGCCATTGCCATCGGAACATTGATCAGAGGATTGTATTTTCCGGTATAGATCCCCTGCAGAGCCATATACTGCTTTTCCGCCAGCCCCTGAGCTGCCATGATCTTATTGAAAAGGGTCAGATCGATCAGCTGGTTGATATTATAGATCGCTGTACTGAAAATAACCGGTATGATCGTCAGTACCAAAATTTTTAATATGTGGCTGTAGCTCTCCTGTCTGCGTGTTTTGTCTGATTTTAGCTGTCTGCGGATCACCCGCTGAAACGCAAACAGGGCAAACAGAAGAAACAGAAGTCCTGCAAGTGCGCCCATGATCGTACCAAGCGTACCTCCCGCTGCACCGTAGGCAGGCCCCAGAAGCTCTTCGTTCTTTTTCTCAGCGGCCTTCATTCCGATCTTAAAGAGAACACTTGCCCCCACCAGACTGATCACTGCATTAATGATCTGTTCAATGACCTGTGAGACTGCCGTGGGGACCATCGTTCCCAGTCCCTGAAAATAACCGCGCAGAACTCCCATCACAGATACAATAAAGAGACCCGGCGCCAGGACTTTCAGCGCATATACGCTGAGCGGGGATTCCATCAAATGTGTGGAGATCGGTCCTGCACCAAAGAAGATCACGATAGATACAACAGCACCGACTGCGATGGAAAATGCCAGTGCACACCGGAATACCCGAAAGGCATTGCGCTTCTGCCGCATCGCCATTCTGGCAGAAACCAGTTTAGAAACAGCAATAGGAAAACTGAAAGAGGAAAGGATCAATGCCAGGGAATATACCTCAAATGCATACCCATAAAATCCATTTCCTTCGTCTCCCAGTATATTCGTAAGCGGAATCCGATATGCTACACCAATGATCTTCGTGATCACGGCGGCAAAGGCCAGGATAGCGCCCTGCATCAGAAAATCGTCTTTTTTCTTTTTTTTTCTTTTATGTGTCTCTGCCATAAATCCTCCGTCTATACCGCTACCTTAAGATTTGAATTTTTTCCAGAATTTCTCTCTGTTTCTGTTCCATTGAGAGGCGTTCGTCCTCCTCCATATGGTCATAGCCAAATAAGTGTAACATACTATGGGCGATCAGAAAAGCGTATTCTCTTCGCGGCGTATGTCCGTATGCCTCTGCCTGGGCAAGAACCTTATCCTTAGAGATCACGATATCCCCCAGCATCAGTTCGCCGGATTCCGGATTAAAGCAATCCTGTGCATGGTCTTCCATCTTGGAGAAATCTCCCGGCTCTTCGTAATCCAGCATAGGGAATGACAGCACATCGGTTGCCTTGTCGATCTGGCGGAACATTTGGTTCATCTCACGGATCGCTTCATCTGTGGTCAGAAGCAGGTTGATCTCCGCCTCATAAGGGCATCCTTCATATTCCAATGCCGCTTCTATAACAAGTTCGGCAGTCTCTTCCGTATCAAATGGCAGTGTTACTGCCCCTTCTTCTTCCATGTATAGACTCATGATTTTCTCCTCTTGTTTCTCTTCATCCTTATGGGCCGCAGAATAGTTCCTATCCAAAGGGCATCTTATCCCATATGCCTCTTTGATATACATCAGCGCACACCAAATCCAATATATTATACACCCCATCCAGTTCGGTGTAAAGCAAGTAAGAATAAAAAGCAGAGGCAAAAGCACTTAAAAAGTTGCATTTACCCCTGTTTTTAACTGTATACTGCTGTGGATCATTTCTTTTTCTTTACATTAGATTTTCCACGTCCATATGTCTTTTTCTCTGCTGTCCTGGACTCCGATACGTCAAATGCTCTCAGGATATCCCGCACAATCTTACTTCGTACAACATCCTTATTTCCAAGCTGTACAATACCGACACCATCCACGGATCTGATGATGGAGGCACACTTCTCCAAGCCGGATTCGGACTTGCTTAAGTCAGACTGTGTCACGTCTCCGACCAGAGCCATCTTAGAACCTTCTCCTAATCTGGTCAGACACATTTTGAGCATCTCAAGCTTGGAATTCTGGCTTTCGTCCAGGATCAGGCGGGAACGGTTCAGGGTTCTTCCTCTCATATATCCCAGTGCAGCCACTTCTATGATATCTCTTTCCCTGTAGGATGCAACCCGCTCCGGTCCCAGGATATCATTCAAAGCATCATACAATGGACGCAGATAAGGGTCGATCTTATCATTTAAGTCACCCGGCAGAAAGCCAAGGCGCTCCGAGCCGGCTTCTATTGCCGGACGTGACAGGATGATCCTGTCGATCTCTTTATTTTCCAATTCTCTGACGGCCTGAGCAACGGCTAAGAAAGTCTTACCTGTACCGGCGGGTCCGATACAGACGGTGATGGTGTCCTTCCTCAGTGATTTCAGATACTCCTTCTGCCCGACTGTTCTGCATCTGATGGGAGCACCCCTGTGGGTCACAACGACAGATTCGTCCATTGCCTCACAGACATCCGGCAGGCTGCCGTCCGCTGCTTCTTCGATCAGGCGGTGGATCGTCTCAACAGTCAGCTCCCCGCCTTTTGAATGGATATTAAACATGGATACTAAAACATCGGCGGCCAGCTCTACATTTCTTTTGACTGCCCCCATAATATGCAGCTCTGATCCGCGCGCAGTAATTGAGATGCGCAGGCTTTCCTCTATTGTACGGATGAACTTGTCCTGAGGTCCAAAAACAGATTGCATTTGGTCAACAGTACCAATCTTCAAGTATTTCTCTTCCAAACGAAAATACCTCTCTTTCTTGGGACGTAAAATCCAGACTTTATTATAGTAAATATAACGATTTTTTTCAAGCCCGGGAAGGATTATTTGCGAAGCCGGACCGGAAATGAGATATGATGTCTGTCTGTTTGGTATAAAACGGAACTTTTTCATCATAAAAAATAGGGGACAGCGCCCCCTATTTTATGTAAAATACACGTTATTTCTTGTTGTTTGTAAAACTCCCCAGTACCTCCAGACTTGGCTTCGGCTTTCTTATCTGTGTATTCCGGTCGACTTCGACCAATCCGAAGGTCATAGAGTATCCTTTCTGCCATTCAAAGTTGTCCAGAAGTGACCAGTACATATATCCGATCACCGGGATCTGATCTGCGATACACGCTTCCACCCCGCTTAATGCTTTTTGGATAAATGTGACTCTCTGGGCATCATCTGAAGTGGCGATCCCATTCTCTGTCACCATAATCGGGATCTTTAAATCCCCGTAGACTTTCCGGATTACGTGTCCAAGCGCCTCAGGATAATCCTCATAATCCATCTGGGTCACTCTTGCTCCCTCAGGGTTCGGCTGGATACCGTCCGCTCCGATGATGGATCTGGTATAATTCTGCAGTCCGAAGAAGTCATCGTCCTTCAGATATGGCAGATAATGTGTGAATTCCTCTTCCCACTCTTTTGCCGCCTTTTCTTCTCCGCCTTCGATCGCCTGAATGTCATGCAGGGACAGGGTAAGACCTACTAGAAGTTCTGGTCTTACCTCTTTCATAGCTGCTTTAGCTGCCTGATGGGCCTTCATGACCAGAATGTCCCCTTCCTTTGTCCGGGCACTGACGAAGGTGTGTGGGTCGTCAGTTCCGAATATTTCCAGATTTTCCTGTTTTTGCTTCTGCATATTCTCCATCATGGCACTCATGTTCAGTCCCACCTGTACCGTACCCTCCTGGTTTCCTGCTGCCCCGCTTTCGTCTGATTCAGACTGTGCTTTGCCGGCTGCCTGCTGCATCTTAGCCTGCATCTGTTTCATATAGCGTTCGGAGATTGCCGCGATCTGCAGCCCCATATTTGCCTCATTGATAGTGCACACATATTTCATCAACTCTCCTAACTGTTCGGCAACATATTTACAATAGCGTGCGAAGTAATCCACCGTCTCCTGTGCCTCCCAGCCACCTTTTCCGATCAGCCACTTCGGGGAGGTAAAATGGTGCATAGTCACGATGGGTTCGATCCCGTTCGCCCTGCAGCATTCCAAAACGCTTCTGTAATGGGCAATCTCATGTTCATCAAATTCGCCTTCCTTTGGCTCGATCCGCGCCCATTCAATGGAGAAACGGTATGCATTCAGCCCCGCCTCTGCCATCAGGCGGATATCCTCCTCAAAGCGGTTGTAATGATCAACCGCATCTAAAGACGGCTCCACAAAGCTGGTGTATTTCATATGTTCCATTGCCCAGTAGTCACTGTGTACATTATTTCCCTCTACCTGGTGTGCCGCGGTTGCCGCACCAATGAGAAAGTCTGTCGGTAATTGATTCATGTTTCCTTTGCCCTCCTGTTTTTAAGTTTTGCTGTTCCATAACGGCCTGAAGTTTTGAATAGTTATGGTTTCAATATTTTATCATGGATTCGGTCATTTGCATTTACACAAATTCGCGTTTTTGTTCACTTTTTAAGCGAAAATGACACAAATTCAATGCTTCCTTTTCCTTTGTAAATGAAATAGAGAGCTTCTTTTCCTTTAATCTCTGCTTCTGTTGAATTCTCTGTCCAGTCTTCAGACGGCGTAAGGCCGATCTCTCCTGCCTTCCCCTGATTTGTCCGGACCTCGAAGACTCCTTCTGCGTCGCCCCGTGTTCTCACCGTAATCTTCACATTTCCGGAAAAGGCAAAATATTTATATCCGATCTTGGTTCCATCCTTGATCGCTGTGATGTACCGCTCTTCACCGCCGTGTGTAATATAGGGAATATCTGCTCTGGCCCTGGTATTCGTGCAGTGGGGCATATGCCCGTTCGTCAGCACGCAGGAAACCGGCGCAGGGAATTCCCCTTGAGGTGTAAAAGGACCGTCATGAAATCCCATGCTCGTACATTCTACCTGATCAATACTTCCATCCTCTTTGATCTCCACCCGTTCCACACATGCCTGACGGCTGAAGGTGGATTTATGAGTCTGACGGTGATGGAAGATATACCACTGTCCGTTCACCAGTTCAAGACTGCCGTGGTCGTTTGCCGTCATATTATTTCTATCTTCCTTTTTCAGCCCCTGATACCCCACATCTCCATTGGAAATGATGGTACCTCTGAACACGAAGTCGCGATCCGGATATGCACTGGTGGCATAACAAAGCTCATTACTGTTTTCTGAGGAATAGATAAAATAGTACATGCCATTTATCTTTCGGATGGAGGAGGCTTCATAGAAGGCATGCCCGTAAAAGCTGCTCTCTTTTGGCGTGTCAAACTGCCCCGGCACGATTCGCTTTGGCTCGCCTTTGACTGTCATCATGTCATCTTCCAGCTCCATGACATTGGCTCCCATCAAAGGGTATTCCAGGTCTTTTACCTCATCCAGGCTTCGGTGAAACAGCATCTGATACAAAGGGGAAAGCTTCTGGTTCATCAGCGGATCACCCGGAAGGGGCAGCTCCATCTGAGGCTGTGCGTTTTCCTTCGCCTGCTTTGCATATGCCTCCTCTTCCTCCCCTTCAAAGCCATCTCCCTGTGCATGTGCCTCTCCTGCGACTGTTGACAATGACCAGCCAAAGTACAGACGGATGGCTCCATCGTCATTGATGACTGTCGGGTCGCCCATCAGATATTTTTTATGGACACTTCCGTCTGGATTCCTGACAAATCCAAGATATTCATATTTTCCGGCCGGTGTGTCGCATACTGCTACACTAACCTTATCATGCCCGGAGGTTCCGGATGAAGAGCTGGTAAAGCCATAGTAAAGATAATATCTTCCATCATTTCCGCGGACAACATCCGGAGCGTATAAATCATTGGTGCCGCCCTCACGATATTGCGGATCCTGACTGGAATCGTAGATCACACCTTCATATCTCCAATCTGCCGGATTCTCAAGCGGTGCGGACCATCCTACATAATTCTGCTCTGAGCAGTATCTTGTCCCACCCTCTGTATCGTGAGAGCCGAACAGATAGATCCGGTCTCCGAATACATGCGGTTCTCCATCAGGTATATATTCATCCAGCGGTAAAATAGGGTTAAATCCTCTGTTCATCTATTTTCTCCTTGTCTTGTTCCTAAATTCTCTTGTTACATTCCCATTGCTGTATTTAACTTATCAATCAGAGCCGGATCATACTGCACCCCGCCCATCGAGGCCATTTTCTTTAAAGTCATTCCCTTCATGTGCTCCAGCATCGGATTATCAAGAATTCCCGGAAGTAACTGCCCCAGAATCTCTTTTGCAGATTCTGCCTCTAAAAGTTCACCAATCGGAAGCTCCAGCGCATCTGACTTAGGCTCTGAAACCAGAGCGGTATCGCTGCACTCAACCTGCGTATATGCGATAGTGATGGAATTCTGGATCTGCTCTCCCATACGGACGCTGCACAGACATCCCTGTCCGCCTTCTACACTTTGGATCACAGCCAGTGCCTTCCCTTCATATAACGGAACGCTGCAGCCTTGATAAGGAATCAGCCGGTCTGGTTTAACATCCGCTGTGCCAAGTGCCAGCAGCTTTCCTCCCTGCACCTCCACCGTGATCTCTCTGTCTTCTAAAAAGACCGGGATGCCGCTCTCATCCACTGCCTGGATCTTGATAAAACAAAGATCCCTGCCGTCCGCTTTGATGCTTGTGCGTTCCGGTATTAAGCTAAGCGTGCATGTTTCTTTCGCAGTCACAAGATATTCCCTTCCTGTTTCCTTTCCTGCGATATAAGAGACTGCTTCCAGCGTCCCGGGTTCATAGGAAAGAGAAAATACTGTCTGATACTCCTCTTCCACCCCGCATGCTTTTCTTCCTAAGCTCTGTCCATTTTGGAACAGCTCGACTTCCTGGGCATTGGCATAAATATGCGCCTCCATAGGCTGCCCTTCGGCACCCGGGTAGGTGTAGGTAGAAGCAACCGGAAGCCACGCCCAGCTTAAGCGGGCCAGATGTTTTCCTGTCAGATCCGGTGAAAGGGTAAATAAGTGAGGCGCGTGGTCATTTTCCCAGAGGGCATCTCTGTAATAAGACTGAGGACGCTTCTCACCGATCAGATCGAAATCCGCACATCCGGCAGCAATCCAGGGCCATGCCGGAGAGCCGGGACGATCGTCTTCACTGATCTCCCACCTTCCAATGCCTGCCTCTCCCAGATAGTCCCAGGCAGTCCAGACAAAATCACCGATCACGTTAGGATTCTTTATCGTCTCCTGCCAGGAAGAAAAGGCTGCACGGGGATAGCTCTCTGACCCATAGATGACGCGGTCAGGGAATTTCTCCCTGTCGTGTGCGTAGCGGGCTGCTTTATAATTGTAGCCTGCCACATCAAGCGGAGCAAAGTATTCTGCCGTTGCATCTCCCCACAGATCCACGCCGGATGCAAAGTTGTCATACGCCATATTCAGCGCCTGATTCCCGGTGGTCCCTTCTTCATCCTTTGGACGCTGCTGCGTATACTCGATGAACAAAGAGCAGGCTGTTGCTGATACCGGACGGGAGAAATCCAGGCTTTTCACTTTTTCAGCCAGCCGTCTGCTCCATGCAAATCCATCTGCACTTCCGTCACGTTCTTCGACCTCATTTCCGGTTGACCACATGATGATGGATGGGTGGTTGTAATCCCGGGTAATCATATCCTCCATATCTTTTTCCCAATGCTCTTCAAAAAATATATGGGATCCGAAACTGGTCCGCCCCAATACCCACTCATCAAAGGCTTCTTCGATCACAAGCATTCCCAGCCGGTCGCAGACGTTGAATATTGTTGGCCCAAAGGGGTTGTGGGAAAGCCTGAGTGCGTTGAACCCGCTTTCCTTAAGTCGTCTGATCCTTCGGTATTGTGCGGCTTCATGCTCCGCTGCACCCAGGATGCCTAAGTCGTGGTGGATGCAGCCTCCTTTTAGCTTCATCGGCGTACCGTTCAGCTGGAATCCATGTACCGGATCCACCTGGATAGTGCGGATGCCGAATGCTTCTTCATAAGTATCCAGTCCGTTTACTGTCATTTTTATGGTATACAGACAGGGATTTTCCACAGACCATGGCGTAATATCAGAAACAGGGATCTCCATCTCTGCCCGGCCCCGGCCATTCTGCATGGTGACTGCACAGGAGGCTTCCCCTGTCACTTTGCCTTTGGAGGACAGAATCGAAACATCTGCTACGGCTGTCCGGGTTGATTTCCCGGGGTGTACCTGAACTTCTGTCTTTGTTTCTGTCTGTAACGTGGTGATTTCTGCCTCTACTTTCAACAGAGCAGTCCTTCCCTGCAGTTCTTTCGTCGTTACCCTTAAGCCATGGGGGCTGACTGCTGTTCCTTCCGCAATGTGAAGCCATACCGGGCGGTAGAGGCCTGCCCCCACATACCAGCGGGAACAGGGCTTCATACGGCTGTCCGTATGAAGAGAGATGATGTTCTCCCCTTCTTTCAGCTGTTCTGTGATCTCTACACAGAAGCTGGTATATGGATTTACATGTTTGGCGGCAAACTTCTGGTTTACCCAGACCTGCGTCATACCGGATACTCCTTCAAATTCCAGCCAGACCCGCTTGTTACAGGCTTCACGGCTTAACAGGAAGGATTTTTTATAATAGAGTCCGGCACCCTTTGTAAATCCTTCATCCAGACCGCCCGGTGCTTCGGGACTCCGCTCTTTTTCCATGGCGTAGTCGTGGGGAAGGTCTGTCTTCTTCCATCCGTTTAACATGTTTACCAGCAGAGGGTTTTTAAGTCCGCTTTCTACATATTCCCAGTTTTTATCCAATAAATAATGCTCCATATGAATATCCTCTCTTTATGCGTGAACCGTACCGGCGAAGTATTTTCCGCCGGTTTTTCTCTACAGCTCTGGTTTTTTGATCTTGTTTAATTCCCGGTTCAGCGCCACTGCCATCTCAGCTGTGACCGCCTTTCCTGCCTGTTTTAGCATGGCTTCCACCGGCATGGCATCCATCTGTCTTTGGATGGATTCCGGCACTTTTACATTCTTTGCTACATCACCGTATGCCTCGACTGCCTTTTCCTGTATAGCCTGCAAAAGTGCCGCTGCTTCTGGAACTGCCTTAACGGAGGCGATGCTGTCCCGGATGGAGAAATAACCCTCCCGCTCCTGCATGTCTTCCCTGTCGAACCAGTTGACGACTGCTTCCTTCGGTTTTGAATATGCCGGGTTTGGTTCTGCCACTCTGCGGATGATGATTCTGTCGGACACTTCCTGAGCGCCGCTGTTCCCTTTACATCTTGCCTCTACTGTATGCTCTCTGGAGATCGGAACCCGGAATACGAACACCTTATCCGCCCTCTTTGTCCCAACTTCTTCTCGGTCCACATACAGCGTCACCTCCGGCTGATTGGAGTATACTTTAACTTCTGTCACCTCTTCTGCCCGGTCTACATATCTTCTGCCGCAGATATGTACAAATGGTTCATCAGAAAGGTAAGCCTTATAGATATAGAAGGCATCCTTCTTTACTTTGCGGTCAAAGGTCACCAGCCCTTTATGATTCACGCCCGGTTCACCTCCGTCTTCCCGCCCGTCTGCGGCAAAGTCGAACATGTTCCAGACATGCATGGCCCAGATATAAGGACGTTTGGACCACATTTCCAGCATGTGTTCGTGGTATGTCGCCTGATACTGCTCGGTATAATCCCCTTTTTCAGGTGTGCCTGTCTGGTAACAGATGGTGGCATCTGCCCCATACTCGGACAGTCCCACTGCCATATCCGGGTGCTCTTTATGAAACTCATCGAACCAGGTGTCATTATCCGTCATCTCCCCGACATACCACCCGTAGTACAGGTTATAGGACCGGATATCCGGAATGGAAAGCACCTCACTGTCTGTCTCCAGTATGAAGACATTGGCCATAGTGGTCGGCCGGGAGCCATCCAGCTCATGACACAGCTCGTTGAGGATGCGGTGGTTGTCCACAAGATCCTCACAGACTCCGCCTGTAGTCGTGATCTCATTGGAGAGACACCAGCAGACCACAGAAGGATGATTCCAATTCTGTACTACCAGCTCTGTCATCTGGCTGACCGTATTCTTCTTTCCTTCAGGCATATGCTCGGTAATGTAGGGAATCTCTGCCCATACGATCATCCCTTCCTCATCGCAGAGGTCGTAGAAATATTGATCGTGCTGGTAGTGTGCCAGCCGGATCGTATTGGCTCCGAGCTCCTTTATCATCTCCATATCTTCCCGGTGCATCTCCTTTGTCAGCGCGTTACCTGCGCCTCTTCTGTCCTGATGTCTGGACACACCACATAAGGGATAATGGACACCGTTTAAGAAGAACCCTTTCTCACTGTCTACATAGAAGTCTCTGACACCGAATCTGCTAACGATACGGTCAGCTCCTCCCGGCAGCTCTGCGGACGCAGTATAAAGGTAAGGGTCTTTTTTCCCGTTCCACAGATGTACCTTCTCGATCCGAAAATTTGTTTCAGCGTAATTGTCCTGCACCACTGCGCTTTGTACACCGACGCCTGCGATAGTGAAGGTAACCGGTGTACCGTCGGGGACATTTTCTGTCCAGGCCTCCACATGAACTTTAGCCTCCTGTTGTTTTAGATCCACCTCAGGCGTCACCTTCATCGGGTTTCTTCCGAAATATCCCAGTTCAAAATGCCCCTTTGGCACGCTCAAAAGAGAAACATCTCTGTAGATCCCGCCGTAGAAGGTAAAATCAGCCTTCTGCGGATAGACCTCTCGTGTGTAGCTGTTGTCTGCGGAAACGGCAATCACATTATGTTCTTCAAGATATTCCGTGATATGAACCCGGAATGTAGAATAACCTCCGTCATGTGCCCCTGCTTTTATCCCGTTTACGTAAACTTCAGCCCGCATGGCCACACCCCGAAACTCCAGCCAGACCTCTTCGTCCGGCTTTCGTCCTGGGTATGTAAGCTCTTTGACATACCAGCATTTCCCACGGTAATAATCATTTCCCCCGTCCTGACCATCGGATGCGTTCCATGTATGCGGCAGATCGACGGATTCGCCATCTAGTTCCATCGCGGCCTTTACCCCGATATTTTCTTTGATAAATCTCCAGTCTTCATTTATATTTTTAACGATTCTCACGCCATACCTCCTTGTCATGCCTGTATTTCTTAATTTCAGTCAGTTTTCTTCCTGCCATCTCTATTCGGCGGCCTCTGCCTTTTTCGCCTTTTCTGCCTGAGCCGCCTCCCATGCCGGGATCTGCTTCTCCAGTTTTGAGAAAGCCTTTGCGCATACCGCGATCAATGCCACACAGATTGCCGGAACGACTGCGTATACAATACGGATCATCAGGATCGCACTGTCCGGCTGTGCCGTGATATTATCACCGGAAACATATCCTGCAAGTCCAAGCAGCAATCCGGTAATGACAGAACCTACAGCCGAACCGATCTTGCTTGAGAAGTTTGAAAGGATGGTGGAAGAAGCGTCCATGCGGGCAAGCCCCTTCATTTCGTTATAGGTACAGCATTTCATGATGAAAAGCACACCGTAATATGCGATCGGAAGCGTTCCTAAAGCCGCCAGCATGCCTCCTGCGAGCACGCCTGGCAGCCATGTATTTGAGAAGAATACAATGACATATCCTGCTACACTGGCAGCACAGAAGTAACTGATCATATTTCCCATAGATCCGATCTTTCTCATGATGACCGGGAAAACAAGCATCAGCGGCAGCAGTACGATGGAAAACATGGAGACAACCGCTAATAACGCTGTATTTCCGATGACCCATTTGAAATAATAGGTTGCTGCCCCTAGAGCTGTTGTAATATTGTAGCTTAACATGATAATCGCATATAACCACACATAGGGATTCTTACTGAACATCACCAGAATCTCTTTTACGGAGACCTTCTGATGCTGGCTTCCTGCATCTACGGAAGGGTCTTCTTTAATGAAGAAAAAGCGGAGCACAGAGATCAGTGCCAGCGGTATCACAAAGATCGCTACTGTTACGGTCCATCCTGAAGCGCTGGTCGCAAGCCTGCTCATCACGATCGGGAATGCCATGCTTATCACCATGGAACAGGCCATTGTTATGATCCCGCCATAAGAAGCTACCTTTGTGATCAACATCTGGTTGTTGCTGAATGCACGGATTGTATAAGGGGTATTTCCAGCCGCCCTTAAGGTGGTGAATACAGAGAATACTAAGGTATACATCACAAAGATCCAGGCGCATTTAAAAAACTGGCTCCATTCTGGTCTTGCGGCAAATAATCCCAGAGAACAAACCATAACGCCGATGATACACAGTTCATAGGGCCGTCCTTTTCCCAGCTTTGTATGGGTGTTGTCCACCAGCCATCCTGCAAAAATATCCGTTACCCCGTCAAAGATCTTACTTGCCATCAACAACATACCGATGGTAGCCACACTGATTCCCAATGTGTCTGAACAATAAAGGGATAAATAACTCAGTACGATCGCCTGAACTCCTGCCTGCGCGATATCAGAGCTTTTCCACAGCATCAGTCTTCCAAAACCCAGCTTATCCGGGTTTGCTTCTTTTTTCTTTCCAAACATAATAAACCTCCCTGTCTTCCTTTGTTTTAAACTTTAAGCCTGCTTTAAAGTAAGATAAGTATATACCTTGATTCCGAAATCTTTTAGAACTCATTTACAAAAAAATAGCACACATTTTACTTTTTTGGAGAAATATTATATTTAGCCACATTTTAAAAGAGTGGATTGAGAAAGAAACAGTAAAACAGATTCCAGAGATCCACTATGGCTGAGAACAAAAAATAACGGCGCATGCAATACACACGCGCCGTTTATATGGAAACATATTTTACTGATTTCCCGTCTGCCCTTCCATCTGCATAATATTACGATATTCTCTGGGAGACATCTGTTTTGCCTTTTTAAAGACCCGGGAAAAATAATTTTCATCCATAATGCCGACTCTTGCCGCGACTTCGCTCACCGGAATCCCGGTGGTTGTCAGGTAAACCAGTGATTTTTCTATCCTTTTCTCACTGATATAATCCCGCAGTGTTTTCCCGGTTTCACTTTTAAACCTTCGTGACAGATAGCTTGGATTCAGGTTGAACTTTTCAGCAATATACTGAAGACCGAGTGGTTCCTGCAGATGGAAATCGATATAATTGATCACCTGTCCGATCATTTCTGAGTATCTGCTCATCGAATGGTTCTGGACCAGCATACAATATTTTCTCAACATTTCCTCCGAAATTTTATTGAGTTCTGCCCCACTTCTGCTGCGCTCGATCCTTTTTGCAAACAGGCTTGAAACATCGTCAATATGGGCCGGGTGTACATGTGCCTCCTGGACTGCTTTCCGATATAAGACATTCATGATCAACGTACTGTTTTTATAATCTCGCATTGTATCTTCTGTCCTGCGCTCCATCGTATACTTGCCCATGGCAGTAAGGCACAGCTTAGCTTTTGTGACGTCCCCCTGGGTGACAGCTTCCAACATTTTTATTTCATCCTGATACCGCTTTTCGATCAGATCCATGGACAGGCTGTTGACATCCTCGATCCTGATCTCACCCTTATGAAATTCCTCAAAAAGCAGCATTCCGGTCTGTTCGGTATGATAAGTTCCTTTCCCATACAAGTTTTCGATGAATACAAGAAGAATTGCTTCTATATTAGGAAAGACCGGGATGCTGTAAAAGTAATTCCGCAGAGTAGGGATGTGGAACAACGGGAGCTGATACCGCTGTACAATCGTGTTGGCAGCATCCTCTTCTGTCACATTCACATAGGGGCCGATCAGAATATATTCGATGCCCGCTTTGCTTTCTGGTGTTTTCGTTTCTGGTGTTCTGTTTTCCGTTGAGATTTGAAAGATCGCATACTGTACCTCTAAGGTATCCTTTACGATATAAATCGTTCCCGGGCAGCAGTTCTTCTCGATCTGACGTGCAAGTCTTCCGTAATCGTAATCAACAAATAACTGGCGGCGGATTCCGCCGTCAAATTCTTCTAACCCGGAAGAAAGCTCCCTGATCCTTCTCATATCTATTCCCAGAGAACTCAGCATATTCCCCAGTAATTCAATGGTATCTGGCATCTTATCACCTCTTCTTCTGACGTTCATCCTTCTTTACATATTTTGTAGGATTCTTCAAAAGAAGTCAAGAACATTACTGCGTTTTCTCTTCTTCCTCTGTCTTGTTTTCAATCTCCACGATTTCTGTATCGGCCTCCTGGGTAATCCTCTCATTCAGATAAAGGGTTCCCCTGGCAGATGCCGAATTTTGTCCGATATGTATTTTGACCCCATTTTCTTTGATCTGAACCCCATCCTCCTCTAGTTTCTTGGAAAATAACTGGAAGTTTTGGCTTAGCTGTTCCTGAAGTTCTTTCTTTGTGTAGCTTTTTTCCCTGGAGGTATAGGATCTTACGATTTTACTCCCATAGGAAATCGGGAGGTAGAAGCTCTCGCCCAGCTTTAGCTGATGTTCACTGGTATGCATTTCCCATTCCTTATACTCATTCTTTAATGTGCCGATCGAGATCAGACGCTTACCGAGCTTGATATAATACAGCCGCCGCTGTGATTTCTCATAATGCTTCTTCTTATAGGTTGTACTGATGATATCTTCATAATTCATCTGGGTGTCCGCGAAAACATCTGCATCGGAGGCCTGATACTGGTAATCGATGACTTCTCCTGCATCATTTTTGACCTCCACCCGGCCGGATACGAGTATATCACCTTTTTTAACAGTATCCCCGATATGTACCTGCGGAACTCCTGTGCGTGTGATGATACTGGTGATCACGCCGTCCTTTGCGGCAACCAGATCTCTTGGTGTCTGTTCTTCTTTTGCCTGGACGCTTAGTGTGCCTCCGGTGGAATCCCCGGAATCTGGTTTCTCCCCTTTATGGGAAGCATCCCCGTTCTTCTGGCCGCCGTCTGCGTCCAAACCGTCCTCCCTGCGGAAGGTATCCTCGTTCTCTTTAATCTGAATGCGCAGGCGGCTGCCGTCAATGGAGGCGGAAACCCAGACGATGTCATCATATTCCTTCCGGATCTCCTTGACGATCCTGGCGCAGTCCACCTTGCTTTTCGGCATATGGGGTGTCACCTCTTTCTCCTCCAAAAATTCGAGCAGCGTCTCGTTTGTCCATTTTTCATTTCCCTCGAAATGAATGTCCCAGATGAAACTGGAGTAAAAATAAAGCAGCCCGATGCAAAGAAAAAAGCTGATAAAAAACAGCTTTCTCCTGCGGTATTTCTGCAGGAAAAAGGGGAGGCCGGCCCGGCCCGCTAGTGTGACCTTTGTATGTGTCTTCCTGACGATGGGCCGAAGCTTTTTGAATCCCTTAAGGCTCATGTACATCTCATACGCATTGCCGCAGGGCGTGAGTCCCCATATATAGATCTGATGATGGCTGCACAGGTTTAAAAACCGCTCAGGGGAGTACCCCTCCACACGGATTTTTACATATCCATGTACATACCGGATGATTGACTGTATCACAGTTTTTTCTCCCTCACTTACAATATTCTAGCGAGCAGATCCTGCCCGTAATCTTCATCTCATCATTGGTATAATACTCTATTTGGAGATTCTTTCCCATAAGCCGGATCTGGCTGCCCTTTGTCTGTACCCGGATCAGAACATCTGTGTACTCGATGATGCCGCGGTAGTTTTCGATGCAGACCTCCTGGTCCCCCATGATCGTGACGACCGCTGCGCCAAGGACGACATCCTTCGGCATGCTTGCAGCAGATGCCAGCTTTTCTTTCAATTTTTCACTCTCTATCTCTCTGCTCATATAGAAATGCCACACATACGCCCTTTATTTGAAGTATATGTGCGGCACAATTGTCCTATTCTTATGAAATTCTTACGAAATGGCCTGTTCGTAAAATGTTATTTTCTGCTGCGCAGCCGGACCCCTGCAATCAGCAGGAGCAGTCCGCTTACAAAGAGCCAGTACTTTTCAGTGTAACTTCCCATTGACATGGAGAACGGATAAAACATCTTCATATATTTTACCCCGCTCCCCACTGCTGTAATATAATAGAACATCGGAATCATGTATCCGGCAATGAGGTTATCCGTGAGGCTGTAGGCAAACACTCCCAAGCCTCCCAGAAACAGCATTTCTGCAAAGGTTCCTGCAAAATATTTCATCCCTTCCATCTGGCATCCGTTGGTATGGAGGAACCACATATAGATCCCGAGGAAAAGAATCAGTACGAGAACAGATTCTATGATTCGGATCGTATAGATGGAAGCGGTCTTGGTGTACTTCGACCGGATCAGGTCACGGATATCCTTGTTCTGTTCCGGCAGAAAGACCGGTGTGATCAGAATGATCCCCAAAAGGGCCGTATACATTTCCAGGACCTTTGCCGTATCGGCGAGGGCCAGATTTTCCACTCCCAGGACCAGAGGGGAAAGGCAGAGTAGTAAAAGCGAGATCCCCGCATGGACGAAAAGGTTATGCCTTAGATTTTCTTTTGCGATTTCCAAATAATTTGCCATGGATATCCAGCCTCCCTTTTCTCTTGAATGAATAGATCCATACAGTGACGGCCACTAATACGACAGAAATAACCGCATATAACGCTCTGTTTGCTGCCAGTTGGGTAAAGCCATCCTGAAATCCTATATAATTAAACTCCGTATTATGTCTCGGGATCAGATCCCAGCCATAGGTTCCCCCGTGCAGGGAATCGATGGAGCCAAAGACGGAGAGAAACCACCAGACTGCCATGACCAGGACTCCAAGCGCTGTATCTGTAAATTCTGTCAATACCATCCCCACTGCAGTTGTCACCATTATCGTCGGCATCAGCCAGCCGAAGGTATACTTTACAAAGGCCAGATAATCCAGCTCAATTCCCGGTCCGGCGGACTGGATACACCCTGCCAGCGGGATGATGGAAAGGAGAAGAACCGGCAGGATGAGCATGATCAGCATGGACAGATAACGGCTGATGATGATCGCCGCGGAGGATGCACGTCGGGATGCGATCAGTTCTCTCATTTGAGAGCGCCGGTCCCGAAGCCCTCTGGTTACGGCAAGGAATACGGGAAGGATTCCAAGCATGATTCCCATATAGTCACTGAACAGCCTTGCATATCCACCTGTAAGATGTTCTTTTACCGCAAGCTGCTCATACTCTTCCAATGCCTGCTCATAAGTCATCGTGGTCATGGCATTGGTCTTGATATTGCTCTTACTGTAGCTGGAACCGCCTCCCAGCATATCATCCAATTCCTCCATGAGTTTAAGGAATCTATCATAAGAAAGTGTCTTGACAGGTACAATGGGAGCACCTCCTGCGATCATGATATTGGACTCATCGTTTTGAGCAGACTCTAAGTCTGCGGTGAGAGCTTTTTCCATCTCTTCTTTCGTGGTCAGCCCGGTCATTTCGGCAATCATTTCAGCAATCCGCTCCTGTTTCTTTTCCCCGGGTTTTACGGTCTTGTAAAAACCGATCGGGTAAGTGATATACTGTCCGCTTTCATATTCACGGATCAGGATTCCCAGAGTGGCTGTCATTCTATCCTGAGGATCGGAACTGTACGTCCGGCCATAGTTTTCCTGACCAGGCTCTGGCTTCACCGCAATCGGCATATTACCTAACTGAGAGTTAAAAAAGACAGCCAGGATGATGACGATCAGCCAGTAGATCATACTTTTTGCAGTCTGCCTGCATTCTTTAACAACCAACTGTGCGAACATCAGACCTCACTCCCTTCCCCGTTCATCAGGTACATGTAAGCATCCTCCACACCGGCCTCGCAGCTTTTCGCCGAAGCAAACGGCCTTTTGTCCGCTATAAAACGTACCATGACATTATTTCCCAGAGTCAGCATACTGGTCACAATGTACTTTTCTTTCAGCTTGGGCAGCTCCTGACGGCTGATCTCAGCGGTATATACCTTCCCATCCGCCATCCCGATCAGATTGGAGACTGTTCCCTGATACAAAAATTCACCTTCATTCAAGACTGCGATCTGCTCGCAGGTTGCTTCAACATCCCCGACGATATGGGTGGAGAGAATGACGATCCGTTTCTCTGCGATCTCACAGAGAAGATTACGGAACCTCACCCGCTCTTCCGGATCAAGCCCGGCGGTAGGTTCATCGACGATCAGGATCTTCGGATTATGAAGGATTGCCTGGGCGATCCCGAGACGGCGCTTCATTCCTCCGGAGAGAGCCTTTACTTTTGTCTTTTGGTTATCCGAAAGATTCACTTTTTCCAGCAGTCCGGGGATCCTTTTCTGCCGCTGTGCCCGGCTCATACCGGAAAGGACTCCCAGATAATCCATCGCCTCGTACACCGTCATGTTGGGATACATGGAAAAATCCTGGGGGAGATATCCGGTCATCTGACGGATCTTCGCGGAGTCTTCCAGCGGCACACCGCAGATCGTGACCTTTCCGTCTGATTTGGGCAGCAGGGTTGCCAGGACTTTCATTAATGTGGTCTTCCCGGCTCCGTTGCGTCCGAGTAATCCGAACATCCCCTTCTGGATCGTCAGATTCACGTCCTTTAGAGCCTGTTTCTTACCATAAAACTGATTTAGATGTTCAATCTTTATTTCTGCAGACATTCTCATTAACCTCTCTTTCCCGGAAATGTGCCGAAAGCACAGAGCTTTTATGTGATATCTGTGGCAGTGAGTCTGTTCAGGCACATCTCCTTGTCTATGAGAGTATCATACAGAAGAAATCTCTATATTTTCTCTATGAAAACTTAAGAATCTCTTCAATCATTCTTACAGGAAAATGAAGCAGTCACAAGTGCTCCGCCCTCTATACTGTTAGAAAGGCTCAATTCCCCTCCATGCTTGATGCATAACTGGCGGCAGATATGAAGTCCGATTCCAAAATGTGGATTTTCCGGCACCATCTGCCCTCTATGGGCGGCACTCTCCTGCGTGGAACTATGCTCCTTATGATAAGGAAGAAGCGCCTTTTGCAGGTCATATTCGGTAAAACCGTCACCGTCATCATGTACCGAAAGGTACAGCATCTTTTCATTTTCTTCAAAAAATAGAGAGACCTCGATCCGGCTCCTGGCAAAACGGATCGCATTGGACAGCAGGTTTTCCAGGACTTCAAGGATCAGATTCCGGTCTGTCAGAACTTTCCTGGAATGGGATTCTTTCGAAATCTCCTCAAGGATGATATCCACATCTCCGATCTGGTTGAGAGAAAACACGACTTCCCGGATTTCGCCCCAGATACTTCCCACCGTGTGTGCCTCCCTTGCTACAGGAAGCTCATCCAGGCTTCGAATCCCCTTCATCGTTCTGCTGTACTGTTCCAGGCGGCTTAGATGTTCCGACATCAGGCGGAGAGTTTCCAGCATCTTTTCTTCGCTTAGTTTCCCCTGAGGAAGATAGCGTGCCAGGAAATCGGAATAACCTTTCAATACCGTCAGCGGTGTTCTTAAGTCATGGGCAAAAGCGGCATTGAGCTGCTTCTGATTCTCCACCATTTTCCACATTTTTTCGTTATTATGAATCAGCTCCTGCCGCATTTTTTCAAAAGAACTGCACAACGCCCCCATTTCATCCTTACTGTCATAGGTCAGGTCAAAATCCAGATCGCTCTGTCCCACTGCTTCTGTCCCTCTCTTTAGGATCTCAAGCGGCGCTTTTAACCTCTTTTTATAAAAAAGAAGACATGCGATGATGGAACCCGCCAGCCCATAGAAGAACGGGCACCATATGCGGACAAAGTCCAGGATTATCATCACTGTCCGGTCATTTCCCTGAAAATTGGCAAAACTGGATGCCCAGTACGGCCAATTAGTTGATTTGACCGAAAAGAGCCACATGGAGGCATCTACACTATACCTGCTCCAGATCAGATTTTGGTACCGATAGCATATGGTGATCGTAAAATAGGACAAAAGCATTCCCCCAAGTGCAATGACGAGAATATATGCTGTCATTGCACTGCGAAAGGAAAGATTTTTGATCTTATTTGCGATATTAGAGATTCTTTCTTCTAACCAATCCATTTATACCCCACTCCCCATACTGTTTCTATATAAGGTTTTTCTGTAAAGGTGGACAGCTTCATCCTGATCCGCCGGATATGCTCTGTCACGATGCTGCTGTCTCCGGTCCCGTCATATCCCCGGACCCGTTCATATACCTGGTCCTTCGAAAAAACCTGCCCGCTGTTCGAGGAAAGCAGTTCCACGATATTGAATTCTGTCCTTGTAAGGCTTACCAGACTGCCGTTATAATACACGCAGCGTTCGTCATAATAGATCGCCAGCTTTCCCTGGATCTTTACGGCCCTGTTTTCTTTTTTTCGTTCCTCGCGGCGCAGGTGTGCCTCCACTCTCGCTCCCAGCTCATCGATGCTGAAAGGCTTTAAAATGTAGTCGTCTCCTCCCAGGTGCAGCCCCCGGATGCGGTCTTCCTCTTCTACCTTAGCTGTCAGAAAAAGAATGGGACAGGATACATGGTCCCGAATCATCCGGCAGACTTCAAAACCATTGATTCCCGGCAGGTTCACATCCAAAAGGATCAGATCCGGCTTGAGCACCATCTTCTCAAATGCCTCTGCTGCATTTGCCGCTTCGATCACTTCATAGCCCTGGATTTCAAAATAATCCCGTAAAAGCTGTAAAATCCCCGGCTCATCATCTACTGTCAATATTTTCTTCATCATTTTTTCGGAACCTTCTTTCTGCAAAGTGATACCCGTCAGGGCATGTATTATAGCCTGCCTTTAGGGTATGCTTATTGTACTAATAAATTCTCTACAAAAAGTCTACATTTTAATAAGTAATACCATGATAAGCATCATTTGACCGGGTAATAATTGATAACCATAAATGAAGCCATTTCGTTTTGCCTGTTCAGGTATGTGTGGCTGATAGAGGAATCGAATGCCAGAGAATCCCCCTCATGCAGGATAAACTCTCCGTTTTCTGTATCTAAAACAAGCTCTCCTTTGATGATATAAAGATACTCCTTTGCTTTTTCAGAATGACCGATGGACCGATTCGAGGAATTTTGATCCAGCTCACAGTAAAACAATTCAAAATTTCGGGTCGGTGTTGTAGTGAAATAGCAATAGACGCGGTAGGCTTTTGTTTCTCCTGTCTGTTCTATCGTTTCTTTCCTTTGGATCACAGTTGTCTCATCATCTACACCGTCAATCAGTTTGGTATACGGCACTTTAAGGCCGTTCGCTATTTTCCAGATTGTATTGATCGTAGGATTGCTGTTTCCCTTTTCTATATCAGACAGCATGGTTTTACTGATTCCTGATTCAGCTGATAATTGTCCTAAGCTAAGATTTCTTTCTGTCCGAAGCTTTTTTAAGTTTAATGCGATGATCTTTCCTAATTCCATAGATTATCCTTTCTTTACACTTGACAATTATATCTAACGATTGTAAGATATACCGTATAGATGTCCGGTATTTCTTTCAATTGTTAGATATGGTGAATACAATTATTATATTGGACATGCAAAAAGAATGCAAGTAATTACGGGGAGAAAAATCTATGAAACGAAAAGCACTAAGAGCCGCATTACCTCATACACTTCCGATCTGTGTGGGATTTCTATTTTTAGGAATGTCTTATGGGTTTCTCATGAAAAGCAGGGGCTTCTCATTTGTGTATCCAATGTTTATGAGTATGTTTATCTTTGCAGGCTCAATGGAATTTGTCACTGTCAATTTATTAGTATCCGCGTTCCATCCGCTTTACACCTTTCTATTGACTCTCATGGTAAATGCCCGCCATATATTTTATGGAATCTCCATGCTGGATAAATATAAAAACTGCGGACTGAAAAAATACTATCTGATATTCGGCATGTGCGATGAATCCTTTTCCATCAACTGCTCTGCTACTTTTCCCCCGGATGTGGACAGAGGCTGGTTCATGTTTTGGGTGACATTGTTGAATCATATCTATTGGGTGGCCGGAGCCACTTTGGGCGGATTACTGGGCTATGTGATCCATTTTGATACAAAAGGCATTGAGTTTGTAATGACAGCTCTTTTTGTGGTCATGTTTATCAATCAGTGGGAAGAAACGTCAGATCATATCCCTGCCATGATCGGCATCCTCTGCTCTATCATCTGTCTCGTGCTGTTTGGCAGTGAAGGTTTTATGACAATCCTGATTGTAATCGCCGGAACGATGCTGACACGCTTTTTGCCATTTCTCATTTTCCCGGCAGATCGGCAGCCGCCGGCCTTCATCAGATTTTTGGGCAGAGTTTTGCCGAGTGCAGTCATCGGCTTACTGGTCATCTATTCTCTGAAGGATTCTGTTCACAGCGGTTTCTACTGCCTGCCGGAAATCATAGCGGTCTTATGCATCTTTCTTCTACATAAATGGAAAAAGAATACACTATTAAGTATTGGCGCCGGGACTCTGATCTATATGCTTTTGGTTCAAAATTGCTTTGTGTAAAATATTGACAGAATTTATAGTTTTCTGTTATACTCCTTTTTAGTTTACATTGTTAACTATATGGAGGCTGTTATGGAAAAACATGAAATCCCGGAGTGGATCCGGCATATGGAGATGATTGAATCCATCCGCTTGTTTGCAAATCTCTATACTCAAAAGACACCAAAAGGCGCCTTTTGTACTGCTCAGGAGGTTGACGCGCTCTTTCGGATCGAGCTGGCAGAAGGGGCTTTAAGTCCACTGGAGCTCAGCAGACAGATGGGGGTCAGTAAGCCTCTAATCAGCAGGCTTACTGACAGTTTGACAGCGAAGCATCTGGTGGAAAAAAGGAGTTCTGAAACGGACCGGCGCAGCTACAGCCTTGTTCTTACCAAAAAGGGGCGGGATACGTTAGAATCGACTTATTATTATTTTATCGAACCGCTGAAAAAGTTAGAAGAAAATCTGGGAAAAGAGCAGTGCCGTGAATTACTACGGCTGATAGACCTTGCTAACGCTGAGGAAACTTAAATATGGAAAGGATGGTAATATGACATTATATCAGGCATTACAATTGAACGCGAAAGGCTCTAAGGATTTGATTCGCAGCACTTCGGATGCGAAGGAGCGCAGAAAGTGGCAGATGGTCTATCTTTTTAAGGTTTTCATTACTGTGGCGTTCTGTTTCTTATTTGTGACGGGATTCAGCCTTATATTTGGCCCTGAGAACAGCATCGCGGGGGTTTCTATCCTGCTGATCCTGTTTCTGGTCAGGCAGGCGGATTTTGGAATCAATATGAAGAGCAGTATCCTGGCGCTTTTCCTTTTGTTTGTGATCCTGGCAGCAGGTCCGAAGGCGGCCTGTCTGGTTCCGCCTGTTGGAGCATTTTTCATCCATCTTATCTGCATTTTTTTGATTACATTACTTGGATGCCACAATATCATCATGTCAAACCATTTTACCTTTGTGCTCAGTTATCTTCTGCTCTCCGGTTATGAGGTATCCGGCAGGGCGTTCCTGCTTCGACTGTCAGCACTGGCTGCCGGGTTTGTTATGTGTGCCCTGATCTTTTACCGAAACCATAGGCAGCAGCATTTTAAACGAGGACTGCGGCACCTGCTGGATGAGCTGGACCTTACTTCTTCCAGAACCCAGTGGCAGATACGGATCAGTCTCGCCGCTTCTTCTGCGATGCTGGCTGCCTCTCTTCTTGGGATCCCGCGGGTGATGTGGATCGGGATCGCGTGTATGTCGATCATGACACCTCTTATCAGGGACTGTACCTACCGGGAGCTTCGGCGCGCACCGTTCAATATCGTGGGCGGACTGCTCTTCCTTGCACTATACCGGATCATGCCGGAAGGACTGCTTCCCTTCATGGGCCTCATCGGCGGAATCTGTGTCGGATTTTCTGCCAGCTATTCCTTTCAGACGATCTTCAATACGCTGGGAGCGCTTTTGATCGCTGCTGAACTGTTCGGGCCTGTACCCGCTGTCATATTGAGAATCTTTGCAAATGCGTTCGCCACGGTATACTGTATCGGGTTTAATGTGATCTGGGAAAAGATCAGGAATTTGAGGTTTTATCACTATAAGAGGAGTATTTAACGGATCATAATTTCTACATAACTGATTGTTTACGATACAGCATTGCGGGAGCAGGATTTTCTTACAGATCGATTTCAAATGGAATTGTAGGCACCCCATCTGAAGCAGGAATGTCATCCTCAAATCCCCATCCTTTTAATTTAAATGGCTCAAGCAAAATGAATTCTGCATCTCTGCCTCCAAAGGCAGCACCTTCGTCAAAAGCACCTGGAAATTTTTCGCAGTAGACCCGGCGTAACTCTTCATTAGAATCCAGCATCGCCGGGCCTAAAAATACTGCTTTTGCTTCTGCAAAAAAAGTTCCAGCAGCAATGCAGCAATTAGGATTCGCTTTCAGCTGTTGAAATTTCAATGAATCAGGAGCTGTGAAAATCAAAACATTTCCTTTATAATCAACCGGACTTACCTGCCGCATGGTAACGCTTTTATCTGATGCTGTAGCAAGTACTACACTCATATCCTTATGAATGATTTCAAAAAATTGTGCGATTCTATCCACTTTTTCTTCTTCCTCCTATTTCTGGAATCCCCCGGGGAATTATGGCCTCTCCAAAGGCTTTATTCTAATACTGCCTCCAGCCTGACAGGCTGATGATCTGTATACTCAAATTCTGTATCGATATTCTCCACTTTACTTACCTTAAGATTATCAGATACGATAAATCCATCCAGCACATACACCTGTGAATCCTCGTAATTGCCGCTGTAAGGTCCGTTTAAAAGCCGGCAGGTGGGTACATTGTCTGAAACTGCAAAGGAAAAGCCCTCAGGGATATCATCTGTTCCAACGACACCCGGAACCCAGTTATCCTGATTGTGGATCGGATATTTCTCCATGCCCTCGAATGTCTGGTTAAAATCTCCGCCTGCGATCACATAATTTCCTTTTTCATATTCATCCTCCAGCTTCTGTGCCAGCATCTTACTCTGTGCGATCTTGCCTTCCCCGCTGTCGTAGGCTTCTAAGTGGAAGTTGATCAGAACCAGTTCTTTATCTGACCCCTTAAGCGGAATCCGCGTTTCCAGCATACAGCGCTTTAAATTACAGGTCTTGACCGGCCAGGTAAAAGATTCCGGCAGCGAGATACGGGATGCCTTTGATACGTTCAGATCAGTCAATGTCACAAGTCCGCTTGTCACCTTTCCGATCGGCGGGAGCGGATAAGGAACAAAGTCACATTTGAAATTGCAGGCAAACATTCCCGGAAGTCCCAGCGCGTTCTCATAATATTTTTGCTCATCAATATGGAAGGAACGTTTGGAGTCCCGATCCACCTCCTGGAGGAAGTAGATATCCGCATCCTGCTTTTCCAGGATCGCAGAGACACCCTTCATATTATGTTCTACCAGTTCCTTACTCTCCGGCTCTACCTTAGAACCGCCGTCCATAAAGAAATCCTCATCCTTGCTCAGTCCCGCATATCCTATGTTGTAGGTCAGGACAGTGAATGAATCCCCAATTTTCATTGTATCTGTCCCATTTCCAGGTTCTACTGCCTCCACGGCATCCGGGCGGTATTCCCGTATGGTCAGGTAACCAACCCCCAGTGCCAGGATCAGAACAAGTCCAAGCACAATTCCCCCGGCGATCCTCAAACCTCTTCTCTTCTTTTTCATGATGTCCACCTCTCTGTATCATACCAGTTTACTGTAAATCCATCCGCCGGACATTGATTATGAACAGCCCGCGGCGTATCTGTTCATGGTTCTGAACAGATATGTATATGTACTTATTTTAGGACAATCTTTACGGTTTGTATAGTAAAAGTTCATTTTATTGCCGAACTTTAATTCCAGACGGGATCATGAAGAATGATTTTCATAAGACAGATGTCATCCCCCATCTTTATACTTTTTAGCAATTCCACATCTACATCACATGCAAATACCTTTTCGAAAAGAACTTTGCTGTAGCCAGTCGTACACAGGCACCACGTAATTGTCTCTAGCTTTCCTACCTCCTCAAGCATCGGGCAGGGACAAAAATCAAACTGTAGAAAGAGTTCGCCATTTTCGCAGAAAAGCCCGGCAGCCTTTGCCTTCTCTGAGCCTGCGAACTCCTCTAAATTCGTGGAAGCATCCTTTAATTCCTTCACAAGCGCAGCTTTTTCATCCATTTCATAACCACATTGACAGTTCATCCGGATTTCCTTTACTGTCTTGTCATCAAATCTGCTCTCCAGGCGGCGCATGGAAGCGTTTACCCACTCTTCATTATTCTCTGCATCCGCCTGCCTTTCTTCGCTATACACCACTTTCATGGCGGTTTCGGTATCGCTTTTAGCCTTTACCGATTCATAAAGAACCTTCTCTTGCATTTTTCTGATATCAAACATAACTTTCCTCCATATTTTTGTTTTTTCCCTCTAACGAATCATATCAGTTCCGTATTCGATTTTTTTACCAGATGTAAAAACGGCCTCCTTTCTATCGAAGCATTTCTAAAACACTTCTTAATTATAGAATGAAAGCCATACATTTGTCTTCTGAATTCTTGCTCTTATTCGATTGGAATACATAAATCCATCAAAACCCTGTGGTTTTCCCGATCAATTTGGCGATAAATGTTCAGACCATAGCGCTGTGACATGCGGCAGCCGCTTTGTGGCAGCCAGACGTTAAAAATCCCCTGCAATGTCTCAAAAATATCTTTGATTTCCCCGTCAAAATGATACACAATCCATCTGCCGCCCTTAAGCCGCATGGTATTGGTCAACTCACAATCTTCTTCCACTGTCATGCAGATATCACAGATACACTGCGCTGAATTTGTAATGGCCGGATCATTGAAAAAACGCTCCACCAGAATGGTTTCCTCCTGTAAATAGGATTTATTAAGATCCAAAAACTGGTACCATCGCCTTTCAAGTTCCACATAATTTCCTATGAACCGCTCATAGAGCACGAAAAGATCTGGAAACTTTTGAATCTCGATCCTGGCGGCATATTCCTCTGCAGTTTTAAAATGGGCAGTCCGGTCAGGAGTAAAGGGAACAGGCATGCTGTGGGTGGGGATAGACTGTCTGAATATAACAGGAGAAACATGATGATGCTTTTTGAATACAAAACTGTAGTTGGAAGCACTGTATCCATAGTCTAATCCGATATCTGTAATTGTTTTTTCACGGTTTATTTTCATATCAACGGCACTCTGATCCACCTTGCAGCGTTTTATGAATGCATAAACAGATTCACCGGTCACCGCCTTGAATATGCGGGAAAAGTGGTATTTCGATATAAAAAAATGGTCCGCCACAGACTCCAGCGATAAATCTTCATCTAAATGCTGCATGATATAGTCAATGCTCTGATTGACAAGTCGATTCCTATCCATATGTCTCCATTCATTTATACTGGCTTAATCAAACCGTTTTCCCCAAAAGCATCAAAGGTGTTGCCTCATTTCGTCTATGCCAATAAACGTCTCGTTTTCGCCAACCTTTTGCACGCAATCCTTTGAAATATATGAAGGAAGCTCATTAAGCAAGTTTTCTGAAACAACCACTTCATAAAAGTATTTTATAATCTCTTTATTGTTCATGGTACACTCTCAAAATAAATTCAAGAGTTTTTTCAAATGAAATACATTCCGCATATCTTCCATTCCACATGAACTCATTATAATATCTATAAGAATTTTCCGCTGTCATATACGCATTATCAAACGTACTGTTTGTATTTGCCGGAACAATCATTTTAAGTCCATGCTCAAAACCACATTTCACTGTTGCATCTATGCAGTAATCTGTTTGCAGCCCTACAATAATAATTGTATCTTCGCCTTTTTCATGTAGATAATCCAACAACCCCGTATCTTTAAAAGCACTGTTTACATTTTTATCGAAAACACGCTCATTTGGCATTGGCTGAAATTCTTCGTAAATTTCATAGCCTAATGTGCCTTTCGTTAATTTCTGTCCAACACCATCATCATGTCTAACATAAATAACTTCTATATTATTATCGCGTGCCTCTTTGATTAGTGTTTTAATACGATATACAAAAGTCTGAAATTCATACAAGTCATTATTCATAATTAAATTTTGAGTATCAACAACCAACAATATCATTCTATTACCTCTCAAATTTCAATTCGTCAGTCCTGCAAGCTGGGATTTACAGTGATTTGATATATTAAATATCCATATCCACCAACATAAACAGAATCAATGATATTCTCATGATAAGAGATATTGACTACAATTCGAGAAATTTCATCCATTGTATATCCTTGTTCAAATATATATCGGGACTTCTTTTCAAAATATTTAAATAGATAGCATGCTAAAGCACAATTTGATGTTCCAGTTGCTGATTCTTCGTTAATACCATATAGTGGAGCAAAATTTCTGCATATTGCTGTTAAATCAGGGGAATTGATTAATGCAAAAGCATGTATACCAACAACATTTGTTTCTTTACTTAATTGTGCTATCATTTCAAGATTAGGTGACATTGTTATTAAATGTTCCTGTGTATCAATAGGAAGCATAATATCCTTTAAGCCAGTAGAAACTATTTGTACTGGAAAATCATGAGAAATATAATTTTTCTCGACACAATCCTGTAATTTGTCCGAATTTAAAACATCAAAGTACACAGGACAATTCTGCTCCATAAATATTAACCCATCTTCCTCGACTTGAATATTAAGAATTCCTGCTTTTGTTTCTATAGTATAATTTCGCTTATCCAATTTATTTAACGACTTAAGAGTGGAGAATACTGCTATTGTAGCATGACCACATAATTGAACTTCTTCTGTTGGAGTAAAATATTGAATCTTGTAATCGGCTAAACATGAATCATCTACAAAAGCAGTTTCAGAATACCCTAACATTTTTGCGATCTTCATTTTCTGTACAGATGATAAATCTGGCCTGTTTAAAACGACCCCTGCCTTATTTCCACCTTTATTATTTTTGCTGAAAGCACTTGTCACATACACACTTACCATGTTTTTCTCCTTACAAATTCAAGATTTATTGTTCAGAAATGTGTCGTACCTGTTCCAAGTCACCACTACATAAAACCTCAAGATTGATAAATATTTTCTCAGGTAACCAGTCCCACCATTTTAATTCCTGTAAATATGAAATAAGTTCATCATCAAATCGTTTTCTTATTATTTGGCAAGGATTTCCACCTGCAATATGGTAGGCAGGAATATCCTTTGCTACAACAGAATTGGCAGCAATGATTGTACCATTACCAATGTGGACTCCTGGCATAATTGTGACATTTTGCCCAATCCAAACATCATTACCAATGACGGTATCTCCTTTTAAAGGCAACTCATCAAGTGTGGGAGTACATTTTTCCCAACCAGCACCCATAATATTAAATGGATATGTGGTAATACTTTTCATTCTGTGATTTGCTCCGTTCATTACAAATTCAATTCCCTTTGCAATGGCACAAAATTTGCCAATAATGAGTTTATCACCGAGAAATTCATAATGATGAGTTACATGCTCTTCAAATTTTTCTGCACCGTTTATATCATCATAATAAGTATAATCGCCCACGATTATATTAGGACGGGTGATTACATTTTTTATGAAACATACACTCTTAATATTCTCATTTGGATAAATTGCATTCGGATTTGGGCCATATTCCATATCCGCCACCTCCTCGTTAAATTTCAATTTATTCCATTTTCTATCATATCACAATATCATTAAAAAGTCCCTACTTTATACACATACTGATATAACGATAGCCCTCTCTTTTAATTTTTTGTGTTTTAATTCTAAAACAACATCCGCCTTTTCTGCTACTGCCAGGGAATGTGTCACAACAACAACGCATTTCCCGAACTGGTGCGCGCTTTCACTGAAAATATCTGTGAGTTCCGAAGCGGTATCCTCATCCAGATTTCCCGTAGGCTCATCCGTAAATTGTACCCGTATCCTCTTATGTCTTTAACTGTATGTACACTTCTGTTCAGAAAAAGGCAGGGCTTTTATATCCTACCTTAATCTCATTTAAATATTACGAAAAATCTCTTTTATCCTTTGATTGCTTTTATCCAGCACACAAGAGCACTCTTTTTCCTCTTTGTTTCCGTAACAGAATCATAGATCTCTTTTTCTTGCAATTTGTAACTTGTAATATATGATACTTCTTGCAATCGTTGAGCAAGCTTTTGACTTTCTTCATTATTAGGCAATTCAACACTATGTTTCTTACTTCTATCGCAAAATCTCGAATACCATTGTGAAAGTTCTGAAAAACAATTTTCAAAGTCAGCCCCTTCTAAAATTGAAAGACATTTAAACATCAAAGTCTTTTTCCCTTTTTCATCTATATATCCCCAAGCTTTTGTAAATACTGTTTTGTTAATCGGCATATTTGAATTAACTAAGTTTGCAGCAATTTGTGAAGTCATATAATTTTCTCCAAAAGTCTCCAAAAGAATTTCTGCGTTGGAAAAATCAAGAACCGGCGAAAGCAATAGTGTTTCTAATAATGTTTCTTTCATTGGAATCTTTTCCATTACCTTCATATATTCCTCTTGATTATACAAAATAAAATCTGGACATAAATCAGGATAGATATCTTTAATTTCACCATATTTATTAACGTCAAAAGGAATACATTTTTTCGTAATCAAAATTCCCACTTTCTGTTTCTCAACCCTCTCTATTGGAATATCAAATTCCAATTCCAACTGAGGTAATAGGTTTACAAAAGCAGAATCGTCAATTGTACTTGTAAGAAGTTCTTCGGCAAACACTTCATTTAAACACTGATTCTCTAAAAGTGTAAGTTGCTCACTATTTGTTTCAATGTATTGAAGTAGTTCCGGAGTAATCTTATATCTGTTCCAATAATATTTGATATTCTCCCATTTCAAGCTTACTTTTCCTTTATCCAATAACTCATCCCAAAGAATTTTCACATCCTTATTAAAATCAGAATCGAACTTGCCACAACATTTAGAAATATCATCCAAGCAAAATTCTTCATGATTGATTATTTTCAAACAGATTTCCGTTTCTTCTGGAGAATTTCCTAACATTCTTTCTAACAAATCCATGATTTGTTCAACATCTTCCTTAGTATTATTAGGAGCTAATATTATTTCCTTCACATACCTTTTCAAATTTTCTCGTATGTATTTAATTAACGGTTCATATCCGAGTGAAATAATGGTTGTAAAATTTCGAGTGTTTAAACCGGAAAGCATTTTATCATCTTCAAATTCTACAATCCTACGTATCATCGTATCATTTAACTCATAGCACTGATTTTCAAAAACATATCTCAAAACTTCCTCCGAGACATTTTCAATAAAAATATTTGTAAAAACAATTCCAAGTGTTTCAATTAAGAAAATCACCTTTTGATCTTGAATGGATGATAACTGTTGTAATATATCTGGATTTGTCTCTATGAAGCAACTTATATTATGCTCATCATTTAACTCAAACAAACGTTCCGCATCTACATTATCGACAAGCAATCTTAAATAAAAAATTTTTCTTTCATACCTTATCGTTATATCTTGAACGATATAATTCCACATATTTGCCCAGCGCATTGCTAATAATTGAATGAGTCTTTTTTTATATTGCGTTTGATCAATAAATTCATCTATAAATTTCCAACTTTCTACTGTTCCATCAGATAATTGTCCAATCAACATCGTTCGTTTTTCAAGGTTCTCTTCTTCAGATAATAAATATTCCAAAAGAATAAAATTGAAAATACTTTTTTGTTCAAATTCATAAAGTTGCAAACACTGTATAACCATTCCGACTTTTGTCAAATTATAATTATATGGCAACTTTTCCATATTTTTTACTGCCAGTATATAATTCATATCTTCTTTTGTAATGCTTGTCCCTTTAAAATAATTGATATAATTTGCGTATTTTTCATCAATGTACCCTCTTCGAATCATAAATACCAGCAATTTATTTTCACTAACTTTTTCAGATAGTACATTATGAACTCCAAATTCTTCTATCAGCTTTTTAAGCGACCAACTCGAAAGTTCGTGTGCATTCTTTTTTAAATCTTCAATTTTATTTTTTATTGAACTAACACCTTTTTCTTGAACAAATTGAAAATTTTTTATTCTTTCATAATAACGTTTAAAGACTTCTTGGAAATCATTTACGGATTTTTCTGACTGATAATTACTCCATGTATAATATTCAATTTTAACAGCCTTTAATTCTTCTAGTTTCGATAATTCGAACGAATCCTCCATTATTCTATCCACTGAATATTTATTCCTATAGCTTTCCTTAATACTGTATGGAACGCCCTGCCAATTCACCATAGCAGCAAGCATGGCTGTTTTAAGTTCTTTTACGTGTTCTAAACAGTCATTGTGATATTTCTCTAATTCCTGTGTAAGCTCATCAATCTCATTTTCCCATTGTATACATTGTCCAGAGATATATCTTTGCTTCTCCTCAAAAGCTTGTTTAACAACTCCCCTCTCCATTTGAAGTTCTGCAAACTCTCGTGGATACAAATTTTTAAAAATAATCAATGCCATCATTGTTTCATCTGATAGTTTAAGGTCCTGGTCAGTACGAATCGTTTCCTTATATACGACAAACTCATTATATATATTCTGCAGGATTCGCATATCTTCAACATATGGAGATACGTCTAATATAAATTCCTGTGAGATTTCATGAATAATCCCTTTCTTTTTAGATTCCTCAAGTTTCTGTAAAAAGATTTCCCCTGAATTTGTAGAATTTATAATTGGGATTACAGGAATAATAAATTCAAAGAACTTTGTTCTGTCTGTATCTGTAAATATATCATCTCTAATAGCATAAACAAAAACGATGCGCCCTTTAATCCCATCGTAGTTGTTCAATAAAGTATTCAATTCTCGAAGATGGATAAAAATAGATGGATTTTCTAAGCGATCTAGGTCCTCAAAAAATACGATTCTATACTTTGTCTCTTCAAAGAAATATACAATCTCATCCATATTTTTATTAAATACAGTTTCCGCTGCAGTTTCAGAATTTTTCACAACTGTCTCTGTTGGCAATTTTACTTCATTTACTTTAAAGCGAAATAGTACCAAACGATATGTTCGGGCTATAATTGCCAATACTCCCACGCAAAAAGCAAGGAAAATACTATTTGAAACCATTCCTTTTAATCCAAATTTTCCACCTGCCTCTTCTATTTTTTCGATTACCATTTGAAAAGTATCTGGAAAAAATATAAATTCTATCACTCCCAAAATCAAAAATATCAAAACTAGATATCCCCAGACACGTTTCCAATTAATTTTGTGTAACTTCCGATATCTACTCTGAGGTATCTTTTTATAATTAACCCTATAAAATAATTGCTTTAAAATTCCTAATTCAATTTCATCTTGTTTCAATGAAATTTTCTTAGGATTCCCGTTCTCATCAGTTTCATTTTCAACAAAAGTTGCCATTGAAACACGTAGAGAGTTCCTTCTAATAATTCTATGTTTTTTCAAATATGTATCAATGATACTACTCTTGCCCGCACCGTATGGACCTGCTAATGCAATATTTTTAACTTTCTCTTTCTTTACCGCCCAATGTAATGCCTTTAAATATTCAGATCCATTTTCAATATCATCAATAGGCGCCAAATCTGTAAATTCATTTTTCTTTTTCTCTTGTATTCTTCTATTTATTACTTCACGAATTTTCTCAAAAAGTGTTAGCGTAGAAATCCCTCCCTCAAACTTAACTTGTAACACTATTGTATCATGAAATATCTAAATAACAAAATAGAAAAGTCTTACTTTTCACGGCTCGATGCAACAATTTTTACTCCGCCATATCAGCTAATTTGTAGTAAACTTTTTTGCCTTCCCTACGGCCGGTAATAAGTCCTCTTTTATTTAAGCTACGCAAGTGATGGGAAATCGCCGGATCGCTCATCTGGATGGTAGCGGCAAGATTGCAGACACATTCTCCACTATGACATAGCAGCCACTATATCCTCAGACGTATAGGATCCCCCAACTGCTGAAACAGAAAGGAATTTGTTTGGAAATCTTGAATGAAAGGCATTTTATCCAAAACCTTATGAATATTTTGTCCATGATTGTAAGGTAAATTATAATGTGGCATATCAACGTCTCCTTCTTGAAAACAGGATAACCGTAAACCATAAATCTGTCAATAAAACATACGAATGGAGAAGAGTAGTAATTGAAGATGGAACCATAAATTCTTCCCCCACATCAGTTACCACGACAGAAATCCCAGGAAATTATTCCCCCTGGGACGGTCGAGTAGACAAGTGGCTCACGCCACAAGCCCTTCACAGAACTATACATGCATCTTTCACGCATACGGCTCTTCATAGTAATATTCGCTTCTAGAATAACCTAACATATATCTTTGGTTTGGCAAGGGGATAGACTTTCAACATATCCGAACCCCCTTCCCATGTATAGCTTTTCATCTGACTTCGTCTGTTTAAAGCTTTGCATAAGTATCTCTTTGTGTAGTGCAGAAAAGAACCTATCTTGTAACTATTGAAAGATACTCCATAGTATCTATAGTGTCCTACAAGCTTCTTATTCAATTTAGCTATTAGTTCTTTTACTGGCAGGTCATTGTTTTCATGTAACCATTCTTTTACAGTCTTTCGCTTCTGTACATATTTCTTTGAACTGGTCTTCAGCTTTATACAGAAGTTTCCACTTTTTCTGCCTTTTCCACAGTAGAAGGTGAGTTCCAGAAAATCAAATTCTCTGGTTTTCTCATTCCTCTTCGTTTACAGTTACTTTCTGCAAACTTTCCAAACGCTATCAGTCGGCTAGTTCAAGATTGAATTTTCTCAGTCTTGCTTTCAGCATAGCATAGTACTTCTCTGCATCTGCCTTATATTGAAATTCTTCAATAAAGTCATCTGCATAAACTGCTAGAAAACTTGCCATCCAATTCCTTATGACACTGCTTGAGCATTTCAACATTGATTAAATGATACAGAGATGTGAACTCTGGCTTGAGCGTAGTTGCCGATATTTCTGCTATTCTCTCTAATTTTGTTCCCATCAATACCTCCGTTCCTGAGCACGGTTGATGTGTCCTCAGAAAGACCGTTACTATGTAGTCCGCTTCCCTCCGCTGGTATTACCCAGTTTCATCAGTGTCGGGTAGGAGTGTTTCCTTACGGTTACACCCTCACCAAAGAACGGAACGTGCGGCTTTCACCGCATTCCGCTCACGCATCTATAACACATAATAACCTATTTGCGCGGCTTAATTGGAACATATCGCTTTCCTTCTGTTAAATCGATGATTCTTGGCTCGATTTTTAAAGTATTTCTGGTCCAGAAATGGATTCTTATCAAGCGCCATATACCCTTTTCAGACAATCGGCATATCCATCATCCAAAATAGGATGTTCTTATCTGTCATGAATGTCCATTTTCTTCCCTTATGTATTTTCCAGTATTTATCGACAATCCAGTGTTTGCTTTTGTTGGAATGTCTGCGCTTCGCCCATCTCCACAGCATTTCCCATATGCGGTGGTCTACTGTGCTGAAACATTTTTTTGCACAAGTGGCGTGATGATAGTTCGCCCATCCGCGGGTAACCTCATTTAACTTTCTGATTAAGATTTCTTGCTTCACCGTTTGGTTGTTCTTAATCAGCTCACTGACTTTCTGTGTGATTTTGTTCATGGATTTGTGGGATGGTTTAATGATTAGTTTTCCTTTGAACTTTCGAAAGTTCAAAGGAAAACTAATCCCTTATCTATATGGGTAATTAGCGTTTTCTCCTTTGATAAAGTCAGCCCTCTTGGCTTTAAGAAGTCTTCGATCCGCAACTTGATATCTTCTAATGTTTCTTTATCCGATACTGTGACTATAAAATCATCCGCAAACCTCACCATATGGACTTTATGATTATTTTATTAAAAAATACCCCTATCAGAATAAGCCGATTTTTGTCCAAATGCTCACAGCCAGAAATAAGAAAGCCGATACAAGCACTATGTCTTGAACCGGCCTTCTTCTATGATTTGTTAGATTCTTTTAGAAAGGATACCTCTCTCAGCATCTGATACTCCAAGAGCAGTCATTGCCTGTTCTGCTGACAATCCAAGGTTTTTCATTAAATTCTTAATAGCCCCTAATAATGTAAGGATATTTTGTTCAGCAGCAGTTTCTTTTCTCATATCCTCCATCGCTCTGCACATAACTTCCACTCCTTTCGCATCTTCTTTAAAGTAACGTACTCGATCAGCTAAAATTTTATAATGCATATCTTTCGCATCCGTGCAGGAAAAATCATGCATCAGTTTACCAAGTTCTGTTTCTTCATAAATCCTCGTTTTATTTCTGCTCCTGCTCTTCTTTTAAAGCTGCTATACGAGTAGAATCTACATAATGTGTCGCATATGCCTTTTCTATTTCTGCTTTTCCACTTTTACTGAACCGCAGCGGATATACCGGCTTGTGCCCCTGTCCGGTTTTCTTTTTTGTGCCCCATTTCTTATAATAGCAAAACGATGGCTTTAATCCAGCCTGGTCAGCATAACACCGTATCTGTTTCATAAGGAAGGAAAGCTGACGGAGATTACAGGTACAGACAGCTTCCAGATATGGGGTTTTCCCAAATCTCCACTCATCATATTTCTGTTTTTGCAGGATTCCCACATCCATCAGGACATCCACTGGTGCGGCATACCCTCTTTTCATACACTGCTGATCAATAGAATTATGTACTTTCCCAATCAGTTCCCCGTCTTTCATTCTCGTTCTCCTTTGGTTCATATATGCCCATTATAAATCATAGGAATGGAAAAGGAAACATGAAAAAATTGTCTAGCCCCTCCGGCATTGCATCAACAGCACTGTAATTTCAACGGCCAGTAAAATAAGCAGTACAAATACGATCACCGGTAATGTTCCAACTACTCCTGCCAGTAAAAGCATAGCCGCAGGTACTATATATTTTCTGGGGTGGTGCCATAAATCGCTTTCAATTTTCCACCCATGAATGGGGAAAAACCATTCCAAAAGAACGGAAAAGACTGCACTTTGCATGGCAAAGAAAACAGCTTCTGCCATCATCTGAACGCTAACGCCCCCTATCTGGATTTGCCAGCTGCAAAGGAAAATCACATCTGCGGTTATATTACATAAAAAAATGAAGAAACAATAAGGAATGCAAAACGTTTTCTTTTGACCGGGCAGAAAACGCACTGCCTGCTCTAAAGCATGGTCGCATGATAGTAAAATACAGATCGGCGTATTTAAAGAAAGGATCGCAAAGCCAATCGGGATAACAAACAGGCTTTCCATCTGTTTGAAAAGTAAAGGAAGGGCACAAGCTGCACACCACATAATCACGGTATTCATGAAATAGTTTTTATGATATTTCATATAACGAAAGAAATACATCCAGACAGAATGATACTTAAGTCCCTTTACAGTTGAGCTGCTTTCGTTTTCCGGAAGATAGAAAGCGTATCCGTCGGCACTTTGTAACAATAGAAATGCTAAAGTGCTGTTGGCTGATATCACAGGAATAAACCACGGTTTATCCCACCCCAAAAAGAGAGCCGCAAGCACAGCAGCAGTCCAAAAAATCCCTAGATACCATTCTCTTTTCAGAGAGAAAATGGCGGCAGTCATAAGGATTGCATTGACCGCGCAAAGAATACAGCCTAAAATTTCTGTCAGGTTCCATGCCGACACAGCCAGTAAAACCGCCAGCAGAGCCGATGTTTTCATCAGAAAGGTATAAATCCCCATTGCGGCCAGATAGGAACAAACAAATTTCCGCCCTTCAAAGGGCATCATAATCATATTCTGCATATGAACAGCGTTATCCTCCGAAGAAAGAACCTGCCACATCACACCTGCGGTAAAGGTACTTACCATGAGATATAGAATAAATGGTGCGATCCGTACTTGAAAACCGGCAATATATAGTCCCCAAAACATGATCAGATCGATGAAAATTGTCCGTGTCAGCCGCTCATATTTTACACCAAATAATTTTTTTGAAAAGGCCTTAAACATCATTTTCATAGCGCAGTGCCTCCCGAATGCCTGTAGCGTTAACCTGTCCGTTTTCAAAGGTCTGGCGGATCTGCCCATCCTCCAGGACAAATACACGGTCAGAAGTCAGTGTGATACTTTCCAGAATGTGAGAAGAAAACAGGACGGTACCATATTCCTTATAACCTGAAATTTGCTTATATAGATATTCCGTACTTTCGAAATCCAATCCATTTACCGGCTCATCAAGCAAAAGCAATTCTGGTTTTAGTGCAAAAGCAGTGATCAAAAAAGCTTTTTTCCGGTTGCCGGTCGAAAGGTCTTTTAATAGAACATCTGCATGATCTTCAAAATGAAATCCGTGTATCAGTTCTGATACATCAGGTAATGTCTTCTTATATGCCGCGAAAACATAAGACAGGTATTCGCGGAAGGTAAAATACGGAAAGGAATTGTCCTCAGCAAACACGGTATATCGGCAAAATTTAAAATCCCGTTCTCTCAATTTTATAGAGCGTCCATGAAACCAAATACCATTGGAAGAAAAAGTGGGAAGCAGACCTGAGAGCACTTTCAGGAAGGTCGTTTTCCCGGCACCATTTAGTCCGATCAATCCCACAGCCTCATGATCTGCCAGCTCTAAAGAAAGTGACCTAAGTACCATTTTTTCACTGTCGTACCATGCATTTAAATTTTTTATCGTCAGCAGAGGTGTATTCATTTTACCTTCCCCCTTTGTGATCCTTTTCCTTTTTCCATGCAGTATAAGACGAATAAAGGAACACTCCACCTAAAATGACATAAAGAACCGCCATTTCAAAATTACCTGATACCCCGCTTATGATAGCCGCTGCCAGCCAGATCAAACCTATAATTCCACGAATATAAACATGACGCATAATCTTTACCTCCTCTTTAAATGAATCTTTATTTGTTTTATGTCTATAGCATAACTTAAAAAGTGCAGCTATACGGAAGTGTCCGTAAACGGTAGGTTTTTGACCACGAAAAAGCTGCAGGGCGTTCGATCTGCCTTGCAGCTTATGATAAGTTTTTATTAAGCGGATACTTTCTGATAGGATAAAGTGGCAACAGCCCTAAAGATATGGTCTGTATAAGATGTCTGCACCATTCCGTCGTATTTTTCGGCGGCAGTCCGGGCGCTTTTCAGTCCCCACCCATGCAGTCCGTTTCCGGCTTTTGAAGTTTTCAACACTCCATCCTGTTTTTCAGGCGGCGTTAAAAAACTGTTTTCCACCTTTATAATGAGCATTTGATTGATACGGCGAATAGTAAGCCTCATAAATCTCTGTTCAAAAACCGGTATCTGCTTTGCAGCTTCCAGTGCATTATCCAGCAGATTTCCAAGTATAGCGCACAAATCTGCGCTTCTAAGATTTGTATGGCGGGGAAATTCTACTTGTACCTGGTACTTTATCCCATACTCCTCTGCGGTTACAGCTTTACTGTTTATGAGATAGTCTATGGTCTCATCGCCTGTCCAAACTGTATCCGTCATTTCCTTTACAGGTGTCTGCAGCTCGTCCAGATATTGCATTGCTTCCTCCGACTTACTATGTGAAAGCAGCTGGCGCAGCACACCAATATGATTATGAAAATCATGAAACAGTTTCGCATTGATTGCGTAAGCGTTGCTCAGGGTGGTATAATCACGCTCCAATAGCTCCGCCTGTTCCGATTTTAACCTTGCCAGTTCCCTTTCCACTTCATACTGCCTGTTCATATTAAACACCAAAACAGACATCATTAAAACAACCGCCAGAATCGTCCACATATCTAAAGTATCATCAGCAATGGTAAGAACAGTCTGCTCAGATAAGGTGATCACTGCCACAAAACCTATAAGGACAATCACAGAAGCCAGGCGGAATGCTTCTTTTCCGGCCATATTCGGGCGTTTCAAAAGATACCATATGAGAGCAGTCAAAAACACATGGAAACACCAGACCGCAATTTGTCCATATCCCGTTCTGTAGTCTAAAAAGGCCGGAGAAGAAAATATCACACCGAACCACGCAGCAAAAAGGAATTGCCAAAATGTAACAGCAATCTCATAAAAAATCCCCACAAACAGGCTCATCCGTGTATCTGCTTCCTGAAAGTAATGGGCACAAACTGCGATCAAAACAGTTTCTAATATCATACGGTAAAAGTCCGGCGATCCTGTCACGGAAAGTAGGACAGAACTCGCTGCTGCACCGGCCAAAACTGCCGCTATACTTTTCTTTTCAGGTTTTTGGGAAGAAAGCAGCCGGAAAATGAGGAACAGACAGATAATAGAGCGTACACTGCCTGCAATAAAGTTTGAGAATAACATAAACCAGTCCGTCATATGTGCGCCCCCCAATAATTGTTAATCTGTGCTTTCACCTCTTGTAAATGTGTGCGGCTTATGGGGAGTGACACACCATTTTTCAGAACAGCCATACCGTCTTTGATCTGCATGATATGTATCATATTCACGATACAGCCCCGGTCGATATAGATAAACTCTTCTGCGTTCAATTCGGTGTAAACCTGGCTCAGACTTTTCCGCACCTTAGATACTCCGCCGACAGCGGAAATGCTTGCATTTTTCCCGTCCCTCTCGATATAATAAATCTCTTTATAGGGGATTCTTTCAAAGCGGCTGTTGGTTTGAATGGTATAGGTTTTTCCATCCTCCAGCTCAATCAGTTTAATTGCGTCTTGTATAGCAGGGAACAGCCGATTATCGATATCATTTTTCGGGACATATCGAAAAATAGATAGTTCAAAAGCGTCGATTGCATATTCTATGTGTGAAGTAATAAAAATAATCTTCACATTCGGCAGACAGGGCTTTATTTTTTCTGCGATCTCCATTCCGGTAATTCCCGGCATTTCTATGTCCAACAAGATCAGATCGAAGAAAAATTGATCTTCTGTAATATCATAAAGCAGATTCTCACTGGTAGTATAGGCAGTTATTTCACCGGCACTGCCGCATTGTAATAAGCAGTTTTTTACAATCTTTTTATGTATTGCAACTGCGCTGTTGTCATCATCACAAATTGCTATGCGTAACATTTTATCACCTCGCTTGTAGGCACTATTATACTACCTTTTCAGTGAGTTCTCAATGAACATATGCTCTTCTCCAAGTGATGTCTCAAACTTTACCCCCATCACTACCGTGACAGCAGCCGAGAGTATGTCCGCGACTGGCTGTACATAGAGGATCCCGTTTACGCCAAAGAGAAGTGGAAGGATCAGGATCGCCGGTACAAAGCAGATCCCCTGTCTGCATGTTCCAAGAATCATTCCCTCTTTCGCCTTCCCAAGAGCAAGAAACAAGGATGAATGTACGGTATAAAATCCAAACAGCATAAAGGACAGTCCGTTGGCCCGCAATGCGCGTGTACCGATACGAATCATCTCCATATCTCCATTTGTAAACTGTGAAATGATCGGTTTTGCAAATACTGCTGCGATGAATCCGAAGAAGACACAGAACATCGTGGACCATATGATGGATGTACGGATCGCTTCTTTTAAACGAGAATAATTTTTCGCGCCATAGCTGTAACCTGCGATGGGCTGGAATCCCTTGATGAACCCGAATACCATCAGACTTCCCATAGAGATCAGTCTTGTCACCGCGCCCATGCCTGCGATGACAGAATCGCCGTATGCTTTTGCCTTCATATTGATCAGTGCCACAGCCAGACTGGTCAGCAGCTGGAAAATCAGTGTGGGAATCCCTATTTTCAGGATCTCCGACAGAATCTCTTTTGAAAAACTACAGGCCCGGATTCGGAAAGTAAAAGCGCTTTTTCCTTTCAGGATATAGCACAGATAGACCATTGTGGATACCATCTGTGAAATAGCTGTTGCAACGGCTGCGCCTAAAACTCCAAGATTCAAAACATTAATAAAGACAGGATCCAAAACCATATTCAGGACCGCTCCGGTCATCAGTGCGCCCATGGTTGTCCTGGCGGCCCCCTCTCCTGTCACAATATTGTTCATCGCAACATTAAAGATATTGAAAATAGATGAAATGATGTAGATCCTTGCATAAGTCTGAGCATACGGTAGAATGCTGGACGTGGCCCCGAGAAGCTTTAAGATCGGATTCAGGAAAATAACCGCGCACACGATCAGCATGATCCCGGTTAAAATACTGCCATATATGGCGGTACTCACGACCTTATCCGCCTTCTCCTTCTCGCCTTTTCCCAGCAGTCTGGATACTGCAGATGCTGCTCCGCTCCCAAACAGCAGTCCCAGGCCCACCACGACCTGCCCCAACGGGAAGGTAACGGTGATCGCTCCCATCTGGCTGGTTCCCAGTCCTCCTACAAAATAGGCATCTACCAGGTTGTATAACGCATTGATCATCATACCGATCATGGTCGGAATCCCCATTGCCAGCAGTGCTTTTGGAATCGGTGCAGATCCCAGCAGTTCCATTTTTTTATTCTGTCCACTCATAACAGACTCTCCTTTCGCTTGACACGAGTAATGAAATATATTACTATAAATTATAGTATTCAGTTGCACGGCATATACTACTATAATTTATAGTATATGTCAAGCTTTTTACTATACTTTATAGTAATTATTTAACCATGCGGCGCTTAGCCGAGGCGAAAAAACGGCTTTGCCGCGGATTTAAGCTTACATGGATAAGGAATAGTAACTGGACATATTTAATAACTATAATAAGGAGGCTCTCATGGCGACCATCGATCTGATCGTATTAGGAATGTTGAAAAAGGAATCTTTAAGCGCATATGATATTCAGAAATTAGTGGAATACCGTAATATTTCCAGATGGGTAAAGATCAGCACACCCTCGATTTACAAGAAAGTCATTCAGTTAGAAGGAAAGGGCTATATCCAAAGTACACCTGTAAAGGAAGGGAATATGCCGGAAAAAGCAGTTTACTCGTTGACCGATGCCGGGGAAAAGGAATTTGAAAAACTCATGTTTGAAATTGCACAGAAACCAGTTCGTATTTTTCTGGATTTCAATGCTGTAATCGTAAATTTGGAGCAGCTTTCGTTCGAGAAAAGGAATATCTGCCTGAACGATATCGAAGAACAGGTAAATATCTTAAAGTCATACATTGAAGAAAACATTGCTCTCAAAGAGAATATGCCTGAGATACCAGAGACAGGAATGGCTGTCCTCAGACAGCAGCTCGTACTGGCCCAGGCGATTGAAGACTGGATCAAATCCTTGAAGTAAATGAATTTCGGTACAGCGTTTAACTAAGGTGTTCATTTACTTAAGTGTTTCATAATAAGAAAATAAATAATAAATCGGAGGTTCATACTATGATAAATGAAATTGTACATGTAGGTATCACAGTAAAGGATATGGATACCTCTATTGCATTTTACAGGGATGTATTAGGCTTAAGCTTTCAGGGGGAGCTGATCATGGAGGGGAAAGAGACGGATCTACTATTCGCGATGGAGAACTGTAAAGTCAGGGTGGCCTATTTAAACGGCAGTGAGGACATCATGGCTCCGCCGGTAGAACTCATCCAGTTTCTGGGCGGCGAAATGATAGAAAATGAAGTTCATCTGTGCAAAAACTCGATTTCAGAAATCTGTTTTAAAGTGAATGATATTGATTCGGTATATCAGCATTTGCTGGAAAATGGCATAGAGTGCCTTTCTTCCCCCCAGCAATTTGATTTTACAGATTACGGATTTGGAAAAAGCAAGGCACTCTACTTTAAAGATCCCGACGGGATCATTCTGGAATTAATGGAATCTGTGAAATCTTAGGGGCATCACCTGCCCCTATGCTTTTCTTTTTTCTTCTGCTGTTTCAGTTCAAACTGGCGCTGCTTCTGTACCTCACGTTTTTCGCGTCTGGAAGCTTTGCGCACAGTTTTCATCTGCTCCTGCTGCAATTTTAAAGCCTGCTGCGCTTTGGTACCGATTCCGGTGTTTTCGACCTGTTTGTGTACCTCGCGCTGCATCCTCTTGGGATTCTTCACTGCCTTTTTTGCATCAGCTGCCACAGCCGGACTAAACCGTAAACGGTCGTATTCTCTCAGGATGAAATCAGAAATCTCATAATCCTTTGGCTCTGCCCCAAATGTAACCTTTAAGACCGATAACCTGCCGTCTTCGACGTGTTCAAAGATTCCTACCCAGAAAGGGTCCTCAAAAAATACGGTCAGCGTCTCTGTTGTTCTGTCCATGACAATTTCCTCCTTAAAAATTGATATGAACAGCGAACGGACGACCCAAGGAGGGAGGGTTACTTATGCTGTATAAACAGCACGGACGGACTACGTACCGACTCTGCAGTTAACCTGCGTTGTGTTTTTATCACTGCCTGATATTGAGCACATGAGGTTAAATATCTGATAGAGAAAACACCTGATGTGCGATATCTTTTTTTATTATACATCGGTTCTTCTTCTCTCACAAGAAAAACCTCCGGTGTAATCTCCTCATAAAAAAGATGATCCATAAGAAACAGGATAACACCCCGAATATACATGAAAAAAGGTCCACTCCATCCATCAGCATTTTCCCGATCCAGAAGGAGGGAAGTATCGCCATGATATAAGCATACGGGGCAGGGATGAACCAGATTAAGATAAGTCCGATAAAACTAATCCCCATCAGCTTCGAAAGTGCGAGCCCCTCCACCCGGTTTCCGGCAAGAGAAACCACCATCATCGCCAGAGCAATCCCCGTAAGACTGCTGAGAATAGATGCCAAAAGAATGACTCCAAACGTTACATAGGAAATGTGAAAGACGACGGAGACGAAGATCGTCATCACAAATGCCCATATCATCGGCAGTCCGATCCTTGCCGCCAGATAAGCGTTTCCCTCTGCCGGAGTGATCTGATAAAAGGCGCTGATCCCCTCTTCTCTCTCCTCTAAAAGCAAAAATGCAGATATCATTGCCACAAACATCGGGGTCAGGCAGATCAGCATCCCATCTGCAAGACCATACCAGTCTGTGATCGGGAAGGAAAAACGATTCGTCAAAATGGTATTTAGAAACGGGATCGCATACTTAAAAAACATACCTATGAGAATCGGTGCCGGAATCATCACGAGCAGCATCCCATCTTTCCTGATTTGTTTTAAACCGATCCTGAAAAGCTTCATTGTATACCTCATATACCTTCACCTCCCTCTGCCTGTAAAGCCGTACTCATACGTCTATTTGCCAGGACCAGCATAAGCCCCAGCCAAAGAATCAGATTCACCCACCACCAGACCTTTGTATTTTCTGTCTGATGCAGGGAAACTGCGATCATATGCCACAATGCAGTGCCCGGGAAAAGCTCTAAGATCGGATGTCTGATTCCAAACGCTGTCAAAATAGGGGGGATCGATAAAAAAACAGTCGGAAGCACGACAATGATCATATAGTGATTCACGGACCGGGCATAGGATGCAACAAGCAGACCGATTAAGTTAAATACGACAGCACCCCAAAATACACAGAGGGATAAAGAGACCGGATAAAACCTGCCCTTTAACCCCGCCAGAGCGATCAGCTCAGCCGACACCGTTGACAAAACCGCCAGCGATATAGATTTTGACAATAAATATTCCAGCGGCCGAAGAGGTGAAATGCTCCAAAAACGATGCAGTCCTTCTCCTTTCTCCAAAAGCCAGATCCCGCCGATGAAGAAAATGCCCAGCATTGCGGGATCCGTCAGTATGATCAGGGAGGCGGTCATGTTCTTATACTCAGAGGGCATTATCCACAATGCAGCCATATAGACCAGGCTGAAAAAGGCATATAAAAAATAGAACCCATACTTTATCTGAAAGCGGATATCATTCTTTAAGGCATTGAAAAATCTCATTGTAATCCCCTTCCTGTCAGTGCGATAAATACGTCCTCGAGTGTCTGCTCTTTCGAATGGATGCTTGTCAGAGTTCCTTCTTTCAAGGCAGTCTGGAAATCCTGTGCAGCGGCCAGTTCGGAAAGTGCACAGGCACTGTGTACCTCGTTTTCTTTGTCCAAAAAGCAATATTCCACTTTTGTGCCGGTACTGCATCTTCGAAGGGCATGCGGTGTGTCCATCGCTTTGACTGTACCGTCAGCAATAAATGCGACCCGGTCGCAGAGCTCTTCAGCATCGTGCATGTTATGGGTGGTTAAGATGATCGTTTTCCCCAGCTTTTTCTGCTCCAATATCATATCTTTTAATACTCTCGCATTTGCAGGATCCAGCCCGCTGGCCGGCTCGTCAAGGAAGAGCAGCTTCGGATCATGCAGCAGGGATCGCACAAAGCCAAGCCGCATCTTCATCCCTTTTGAATAACTGGAGACCTTTTTATCAGCATCGGCCTGAAGTCCTACTTTTTCCAAAAGCTCCATTGGATCGAATGTTCTGCCGCTATAAAGGGACGCAAAATACTTCAGGTTTTCCATAGCAGTAAATTTCCCATAAAAATTAGGAAATTCAAAATCCACACCGATCTGTTCATAATAATCGCCTGTCCTGTGCTTCATCTCGATGCCCAAAACGTGCACACTCCCGCGGTAATCCTGCAGCGTCCCCGTCAATATTTTCTGCAGGGTACTTTTCCCTGCCCCGGAGGGACCAAGAAAACCGAATATCTCTCCCTGCTCTACAGAGAAGCTGATCCCCCGGATGGTGTCTGCCTTCGCAGACGGATATTTTAGTGAAACATTCTGAACCTCAATTATTTTCATCACTTACGATCTCCTTTAAAACGCCATCCAGAATAAGTCCCATAATGGTCAGCTGGTCCTTTGTAGAATCCTGCTGCAGATTCAGAAAACTAACTGCGAGTGTCTGCAGTGTCTTAGTTGCAATTTCAATTCCACAGGTAAAATGCACACCATATTCCTCCAATTTCTCAAGTTCATGCCCGTCATCCTGAGTGTGCGCCGCGATCACCTCCGGCGGAAGCTTGCGGTACAGATATTCAGCGGTCTCGCTGTTCGCCTGTCTCAGCATCGGATAGCATTCCAGTTCCTGAAACATCCAGAGAAAACATTGCTTACATAGCTCCCTCGGCGGTAAAGAACGGTTTTTCTCCAAAAACTCTTCCATCTCAAGCCACATTTTCTCCTGCAGGCTTGCTGCAATATCCATATAAAGATGCTCCTTATTCGTATAGAAGGAATAAAAGGAACCCTTCGCAATCCCTGCGGCCCTTACAATTTCATCGATGGATACCTTCTTTAATCCAAAGGTCGTAAATAACCGCTCGCCCTCCTGCATTAATTTTTGTCTGATCATCTCTTTTTCAGTGTCGCTGAACTTTGGCATTATCAGCCCTCCAATCTATATGACTATTTTACCTTATTTAGTCATATAGATCATAACACTTATTTTTACGATTTACAATAGTGAAACTGCGATTATTTTATGGAAAAAATCCAATACTGATTATACGTTTTGGCTGACCTTTCCTGTAAATCGATACAAATCTCCACGCAATCAGGTCAAATACGATAAAAAGAAGGCCCCCCAAGTGTCAGAGGCCTTCTTCTTAATTACAAACCAATTTTTTAAAAGATTTACTTTTGTAATAACTCTTCCAATTTCCTTTTTAATGCTGCAATTTCTTCATCCTTTTTTGTTAGTTGTTCATCCTTCTTTGTTAGTTGTTCATCCTTCTTTGTTAGTTGTTCAACCTTTTGGTTCAGCTGCTCATCCATTTGAGCTAACTCTTCCTGCTGCTCCTTCAACAGCTTTTCCTGCTCTTCTATCATATACTGTACAGTATTTCTATCCAATTCTGCCAATTCCTTTGAATACATCTGCATCACCCTTTCGATATTGCAACACATGTCATAAACTTCTGCATACATGGCCCCAAACTCCGGGTATGCTTCCATCAGCTGTATGATCCGCTCCGGCTCATCAAATGACAGGAAAGACAACCATGCATCGAGTTCATTTTCTATATTTTTATTGTGCATGTTTTCCCGGAAGATGTCAAGTGGAATCAGAATATACTCCTGTAAGGTGTCCAGTTCGAGCCCTGTATCAAACGCCTGCTTCGATCTGTGAATATACTGGTTCTTAAACTGTTGGAATTCCTGTGTGCTTTTCTCAAAAAACACAATCGTAAATACACTCTTAACATCTCTATATGTAAAACGCTTCTTTCTTTCACTTTTTACCCTTTTATACTGCCTGAGCAGTGTATCGGCCGAATAACATGCGACCCTTTGCCCCGGAAATGCATATCCCAGCTTTTGAATTTCGATATTTGCCAGGCTTCCATCCTCCAGCTCCACCAGCATGTCTGTAATCAGAAGACTTTGTTCATCTGCAATCCTTACAGAATCATTTGTCAGAATCTGACGGATTTTTACTTTTCTTTTTAGAAGCAGAGTTAGGATCCTCTCCATTCTTTCGGGATGATACTCCGGACTGAAGATTTCTTTAAAAAAGGAATCATACAACATTTTAACCCCTCGCACCCCTGTACAAAAGTCCAGGAATTCCTCCTGCTGTTCTTCCTTCCATAAATCAAAAATGTTCCACAGTCTCCCGCTGTCTTCTATTTCCTTCAGTACTTCCTTTCTCGTTTGGATCATCGGGAAATAGTCTTTGAGTGTTTTTGCCATAGGCTTGCTCCTCCTTTGTAATATAAATTTGTTGGTGTAAATGGTTGTTCTAAATCACGGATTAAACTTCGAAAGTGAAGTACCGAATATATAGAAATCTTGTGGATGGAAACCGGCATGAATGCCTTCCACATAAGATGATTTTAGATTAACATAACAAAGACGTACAATCAATTAACATTCTATAAAGTTATTATAAACAAATAAAACTAGAACAAAGTGTGCAAGCCCCTCACTCATGAGGGACTTGCACACTTTGGCGCTACTGCGATGCCACGAAACCAGAACGATTGCTTACAGAGCGTTTCATCAGCTGCTGAATATAATCTATGGTCTTTCTTCTATGTCACAGTCCTTTTTAGTTTTGATCAAGCGAAAAGAGAACCTTCTCGTAATCTTTGACATAATATTTCAGATTCTTACGCCCCTTTTGAATGATTACATGTCCCTCGGATTCCAGCTTTTCCCTTTGTGACTCGACTCCACCCGGATATTTTGCATTTAGCTCTCCGTTTGCCTTCAATGTCCTCCAGTAAGGAGTTTCGTCATCTAAACGCTGATAACTCGCCCACGCGGCAATAGAAACAAATATTCCGGCGGTTATGGGGTCCGTAAAATCTGCATGATTCTTTTTAGCCAGATAATCCCTGATCGCTCCAACAGTTATGATTTTCCCATAGGGAATGGTTTTCATGATCTCATCATAAGTAAGCGGCGGTGCAAAATACATCCTCTCTCCGCCATATTTTCTGATCGTGGCCTCATCCGTAACGATCTGTACTTTGGGCATCCCGTTATCCCTGTGCAGCATTGCATTAAAATCTTTCTTATCTTCATTTGCCATTACTGTCACCTCCTGCATCTATTATAGGAGAATACAAAAACTTATGCAATGAGACTGTTTTATAAAATGCTATTTCATTTCACCTTTTTTTACTGTTCACAGCTCACTTCACCTACATGCGCAAAAGCAGCCAGCGAAGCTGTCTGTCGCTGCGATGCAGCTCATTTTTTGGCTTATGTGGGTGAAGTGACCAGTTCCAGCCAGATCTAAGTCATCAGATGGCTTCTTACGAGCAAGCTCGACGAATCAATCTGCCGACTTCGATCTGGCTGTGAACAGTAACTATCTTTTACGACATATGGTTCAACATATTTCTGAATAAACGTAATGCGGTCAAAGACGGTGGGCTTAAAAGTGGCAGCAACGGCAATTACTATATTTTCAGCCGGATTGATATATATGACATTGCCGCTGTTTCCAATCGCTGCATAGATCTCTTTCTTTTCATCAATGATCCACCATAAATATCCATAGCCCATATTCTGGAATCGTTCATCACACTGATACCGGACTTTGATACTCTCTTCTATCCATTTAGATGATACGATTTGCTTCCCGTCATATGCCCCCTTATTCAGGCATAAAAGCCCGATCTTTGCCATATCATCAGCGGATAGACATAGGCCGAAACCGGCTGCGCCTACTCCCTGGGGATCACAAAACCAAATATTTTCCTTAGGTTCCTTAGATGTAGTAAATTCTTTGTGTTCCTCTGCCGTTTCTGTCAAATAGTTTTTGTGAGGTTTCACATCAAGCGGCCTGAAAAGGAATTGGTTCGCAAATTCAACCGTTGTCATACCGCTGGTTTTCGCTATGATCCCGGTTAAAATATGGATTCCCAAAGTTGTATACTTGTATTCGCAGGTCAAACCAGCCCGTCCTCCAAGCAGATCTAATGCTGCAGTCGTCCAGTTCTGGCTGGAACATACTTTAACCCACGGTTCATATTTATACTTATAGGGAGCTGTCATGGTCAGAAGATGCCTGATCAAAACCTTTTGTATCGTCTTTTCTCCTCTTTTTATCAAAAAATCTAATACAGGCTGTTCTATGCTTTTTATGAGGCCCTGTTCAATTGCGATTCCGACCAGCAGTGAGGTAATGCTCTTGGTCACTGACATCACATGGCAGGTATCTTCTGCCTTAAAGTTGTTCCATGTATCACTGTAGACTTTCACTCCATTTTTATATCCCACTATTTGGCAGATATTCTTTTCCTGTTTTGAAACAATATCATGTAATTCTGATTGATTCATATATCATATCCTGCTTTCTCTTTTTCAATAATCTGCTTCTCTTATTTTTACCGGATAATAGATCTCTGTTACGAGTTCATTTTCGCTTGTTACTTGTGATGGGTCAGTTACATATATTTCGTATAGCGGCCCATTATTTTCATATCCATTTTTCTCTGCCCACTTACACTGTTTTGCGTATACAGAGGACAGTGCTGTATAGGAACCATACAGGATTGTTTTTAAACATAATCCTGGGACAAAATCTCTTGTTCCTGTGGCATATTCCTGAACCGGGACAGCAAATTCTGTGTCTAAGCCGTATTGTGTAAATTCATTCGAATGATAAAGAACCATTGGCGGTGCAGCAGCCGTTAAGTTACGATGTCTGATCTTTCTAAAAAGTTCCTCGTAACAGGCATGATATTGAGCTGCAAATTCAAACTTATGGATCATTTTCCGGATGGAAACAAGATACATGACCGGAATTTCTACAAGCTGTATCTCAAAATCGTCTAAGTATGACAGAATGGATTTCCCTTGTTTTAACGCGGTCATATCGTTCTCTAACTGTGTGATTATCTTTCTGAACATCTGCACCCTATGCTTAAATTCCATTTTCTTTTTATCGAGTTCAAAATATAACGCTTCATCCAAAGTGTCTTTTTCCATATGAATAATAGTTTTAATCTCTTCTAAAGAGAATTGATACAGTTTCAGACGGTTTATAAACAGCATCGTCTCTAATTGTTCGATAGAATAGTATCTATAACCATTTTCCGGATTCACTTCGCTGGGGCTTATTAATCCGATTTCGTCATAGTATCGAAGTGTTTTTGTGGAAACTTCACATACTTTTGAAAACTCTCCGATAGAAAGCATAAATCCCCCTCCTTTTTGTATATCTGCTTTGTATCCGGTTTCTATGTTACACCTTGACGTAAGGGGAAGGTCAAGGTGTTAAATTCATTTCGGTATTACTACAGAAAATGTGATCCGGTTACCTGTCTTCTGAGCCTGTATGCAGCCGCCATGAAGTTCTATTATTTTTCTGACAATGGGAAGCCCCAGTCCTGTGCCTGATGTTTCGGTTCTGGCTTCATTAGATTTATAGAATCTGTCAAAAAGTTTTTTCTCATCTAAGCTGTCCGGGTTTTCGATTTCATTGGATAAAAAAATGAATACCTGCTCCTTCTCTTCTTTTACTGACATTACTATCTCAGTTCCTTTTACCGCATACTTTTTGGCATTGCTCAAAAGGTTCTCCATTGCCCTTATAAATTTTTCTGAATCTATACTTGCAATGATTTTTTCACTCCCCATCTCAAGCTTCCATGCTAAATTGTTCCTTCTGTAAATCCGGCTATATTCACTGTCGATATAATGAACCAGCCCGGAAAGATCAACGGGCTTTTTCGATATCTGATAATCGGCCTGGTTCAGTTTTGTATACTCAAACAGCTGATCCACCATCGTATTCATATCTGCAAGCCTGCGATTTACTACATTTATATATTCATTACATTTTTCCGGATCTCGAAAGGCATTTTCATGAATCAGCTCACTATAACCGATCACCGATGTCAACGGTGTCCTCAAATCATGGGAAATATCTGCAATGAGCTGCAGTTTCTCATCATTCTGCCGTTTTTCCTCATCAATTTTCTCTTTTAATGTAACTGACATCCTGCTGATACTTTGACTGAGCAGTGACAATTCATCATCACTTTTAGCTGCCAGTCTCCTTCCAAAACCAGACTCTTCCATACGTTCAACCTCAGCGGTTATATATTCCAGATATTTAATTTTTCGCCTGACCATTATTTGGAAAGAAATCACAAAGACCCCGATCAGGAACATGATATACAAAGTGGCTATGGCAGAAATCAAAAAAACACCCTCCGGCTCTGCCAGCACAGTCTCCAGCCTTTTTGTAATATGATGTTCCATCAGGATCTTTCCATTCAAAAAAATCACGATGCAGACCACAGAGATAGAAACTAATACAGATAATATGAGATAATTTCCTAATCCGTTCTTAGCATATTTAAAAAAATAAAAGACAATTCCTGCAAAAATAATAACTGCAAAAGCATTCCCCAGATATAAAATGTACGGTACTTCTAAGGCAGAAGCTGCTCCTTTGACAGCCACAAAATAAGACGCCAAATTACTCACCTCTGCGCTGATAAAAAGGAATGCTATGGCAGCGGCTATGACACCTAAAATATGTTTCGCTTTGATTTTTGTCTTCATATTTTATAACCCGTTCCCCATACTGTTTTAATGTATTCAAATTCTTGTGAGCTGTCTTCCAGTTTGTCGCGCAGATTAGAAATATGCATGATAACAGTGCTTTCATTGTCAAAGAATTCTTCATGCCAGACATGTTCATAAATCCGTTTTATACTCATTATCATTCCTTTGTTCTGCATGAGGTACTCTAAGATGGAAAATTCCTTTGGAGTGAGCTTTATTTCTTCTCCCTTTAACCAGACCTGTCTTGTTACCGCATTCAGCTCAAGCTCCTTATACTGCAGTGTAGTTGCTCCATACCCATCATTATATTGTTTGTATCTCCTCAGCTGAGCCTTCACTCTGGCCGTCATTTCTATTGGGTTAAAAGGCTTCGTTATATAGTCATCAGCGCCCACCGACAGTCCCTGAACCTTGTCCATATCCTGCACCTTTGCAGACATGAAGATGATCGGTACCTTTGACTGCTCCCTGATTTTAATACAGGCATCCATGCCGTTAAGTTCCGGCATCATAATATCCAATAAAATCAAGTCTACTTTATACTTTCCCAAAATTTCTATCGCTTTTACTGCATCTTCACACTTAATATACGGTATGGATGCATTTTCTAAATAGATGCCAATCATGTTTCTTATATCTGCGTCATCATCAACAATTAAGACATATCCCTCATTCATTTGTATCTCCTCCAAGACTATGTTCCATTTTAAACATCTGGCTGGTATTCATAATATCACAAATTTTGATATTTGTATAAGCACTTATCCTATAGGGTTACCTCTTTTTCATTTCTAAAATAAAGGCAGGCGGGAAGTTCAAAAGTTCATAGTTGGTATGGACCAGGTGAAACCAATGTAAAAATATACTTTTCTTCAGCATCGTATACTGAAAAGTGATAAACCTTCCGGAATCTCCAATCACATTTTGCACCGCTTTTAAAATATTCTGTGAGGCCTTCTTGGGCAGTGAGGTAAAGGGCAGTCCTGAAACGATATAATCTGCTTTTTTCTGATCGTATTTTGCCAGATATGATCCCACATTGGCGGCATCTCCGTGAATAACATGAATATTTTTCTTATGCTGGTATCTTTGGTGAAGTCTGGACCAAAATTCTTTATTTTGCTCAATCAAAATAAAAACGGTGTCCTCATCCTTAAGAGCTATGATCTCATCTGTAAATACACCTGTTCCAGGTCCGAATTCAACGATGCATTTACAATTTTCGAAGTTTATCGGCTTCACCATCCTTCTGGCCAGTCTTTTACTGCTTGGGGCAAGTGCTCCCACCTTCCTTGGATTCTTTAAGTATTCTAAAATAAACATATTCTTTTCCTCCTTACTGTCTGTTGTTTTAGATCATAGCAAAGAGCTATAAAGATGCCGCCCAAAAAAGTATAAAGATTTCTTGATATTTATGAAGCTCCTATTTACTCAAAACTCCCGATCCCTTCGGTGATCTGTCTTGTCTTCCAGGACTTTAATATTCCAAAGGAAAGGAATACACAGACTGCCAGTGCCCCCGCCGACACGAGGAGGAATTCCGTATAAGCAAAATGGAATCCATGGCTGAAGGATTGCATATCCGATATTTTATACAGGTATTTTAATACTGGGCGGGAAAGTGCAAATGCTGCCAAAACAGATAGCACTCCCAGGATGAAATTCTCAAACACCATCAGGCGTTTTGTCATGGCAACACTCATCCCGATCGCCCGCAGCATACAGATTTCCTTTGTTCTCTTCTGCATCCGGTATCGGAAATTGTTGATCATATTCATCATAACCAGTATCAGTGCAACCACAGAAATTCCGTAAATATAGACCATCTGCTTATGGTAGAACATTTCATTCTGCTTTGTCTCAGAGATCAGGCTGCGGGTGGATATATTGGAATTCTGACTGCCGATCTGGATCAACTGCTGCTCTAACAGATTCTGCTGTGACAGGCTTTGGTTCGTATCTCCGTCACAATACATACACTGGATCCCACTGTCAGGCACAAGCTCCTGAATATACCGGTCGCTGGTGATCAACAGCGGATAGATCGTAATATTGCAGTCCCTCATATAGGGGAAAGACACAATGGCTGCGATTTTATACGTTTTATAGGCATATTCTGCGTCGTGATCCGTTAGTTTCTCATATTCTTCAGAACCTGTCTGTAAATCTTTTCTGTATTTAATAGAAATTTCATCGCCGGCATGGTAATCCATCAAAGGAGTTCCTTCTTTATAATAGCCCGGGAGATCGTTATTCTTTGTATCATCCATCCTGAGAATCGAGAGGATCACTTCATCTTTTTTGAGGCCATCTGGTTTAAAGTCACCTTCGATCACGTATTTTTGCAGTGCAGTCAGTGCTTCCGAATTATAGCCCAGCAGCGTAGATTTATAGATCTGATTTTTTCCATCATATCCCCTGTCCTCATATCCATAGATCTCCTTTAGCGTTTCATTACGATCCTCGTAAAACGCATCATTCCTCTTGACACCGTCTTCGTCCACCACGCGGACCGGGAGCCCGGAACTTGTTTTAACGGAAGTGATGCCTTTCAGATCCTTTATCTTTTCTACACTTTCTCTGGACAAGCCTTCTTTCACAGAATTAAAATACAGCATTGTCAAAGCATATTCTCCGTTGAGATAATACATTTCCTTTGTATCTTCCCGGTATATTTTCAATGTCTTTGCCTTGTATGCAAGCCCTGTAAACAGTGTCACACCCAGGCAGATTGTCAGGATCACGAACCCGCTTGTTTTCAGATCTTTAAAAATGTACTTACAGCTCATCCTAAACAGAGTGCCTGTTTTGCTGCTTGTCTTCTGTATAGGGAAGAGTCTGCTTTCTTTTTCTGCCTCTGTTCCTGCTATTGTGTCTATGATGGAAGAACCCGTGATCTTTCTTCCGAACAAATATCCGATCAGGCTGATCAGGAGGAAGGTGACAACTACACAGATCAGGATCTGCCAGATCGGTATGACCATATGAAACCGTACTTCCTGGTTCAGAAGATACACCTTCGTATCCCTGTCACCGGATATCACCATTACTATCCAGAAAATGAAAAGACCTGCCAGGATTCCAAATGGAACACTGACCCAATAGATGTGATGCAGCTCCAGCAATAACATTTTGCAGAGCTGTTTTCTTTTCATTCCGATTGCCCTAAGGATGCCGTACTGCTGCATTCTTGACAACGCAGCGATGCGGTACACGCCGTAAAACACGACCATACAGATCAGTAAAATCACACTGATAATCTCAGCGTCAAGCAGATAGAGTTCATCAAGCTGCTCTCTCGCCGGGCATTCCTTGAGCTGCTTCTTCTGAAGATTCAGTGTTTTCTTAAGTGATTCCGCTTTGCTGTGATAATTTATGTGATCCTGAAACTGTACGTAGGCGAGATACGGTGCTGTGCTGTCATAGTCCATAGAAGTAAACATTTCCAGAGTACCATATTTCTTATTGGCATAGATATCAGATAACATTCCCACCAGATGATAGGACACTTCTTTTCCGTCTTTATCTGTGATTGTAACATCCTGACCAATGACCGGCTCTATCCCAAGATTCAGCAAAACCCATTTTTCGGCAGCAAGCTCTCCTTCCTTCCGGGGCAGTCTTCCATCTATGACCTTCGTCATCAGTGTGATCATTTTGTCATCACCTTTTGTCAGAAACACATTCTGGCCATTTCGTTTATAAAGCTCATATGAGCCTTTCTGCAGCGCCATCCATTTGATATCTGAATCCTGTTTAAGCAGTTCTGTCTGTTCTTTTGTCAGATCGTCAATGTAGCAGTCCGAAGGGGTGAATTCTGCCTTTAACTGAATGTTTGCTATTTTATGGTTTGTATGGATCAGGATCAGCATAACCGTCAGCAGCAGAAAGGTTAAGGCAAAGCTTGAGAAGATCGCAAGTGTATTTTTCTTATAATTCTTTATAAAACTTGTGTGAAGCCTGATTTCATTATTATTGTCAAACATCCGTCTCACCTACTCTTTTATAATCTTTCCATCTTCGATTCTTAAAATCCGGTCAGCGAGCTGGGCGATTTCCTCATTATGCGTGATCATGAGGATCGTCTGATTGAATTTACTGCTTGTGATCTTCAATAATCCCATGACGTCCTGGCTGGTCCTGGAATCCAGATTTCCGGTCGGCTCATCTGCCAGCACAAGGGCAGGTTTTGTGGCCAGAGCCCTTGCAATTGCCACTCTCTGCTGCTGTCCGCCTGACAGCTGTTTCGGAATACATTTTAACTTTGCACTCAGACCGAGGATCTGTGCGATCTTCTGGATGTACTCCACATCGACCCTTCTTCCGTCCAGTTTCAGCGGAAGGATAATATTCTCCCAGACACTGAGCATTTGAATCAGGTTATACTGCTGAAAAATGAACCCGATCTTCCTGCGCCGAAACACGGTCAGCTCGTCATCCGATAATTCCTGTATCTTTTTCTGGTCCACAATAATCTCACCGCTGGTGGGGATATCTAATCCTCCCACCATGTTGAGAAGTGTTGTTTTTCCGCTTCCCGAGGAACCGACAATCGCCACAAACTCTCCTCTTTCCACCGTCATACTGATGCCGTCCAGCGCATTCACCTGTGTCTCACCTGACCCATAAATTTTCTTGAGATCTTTAATCGTTAATATATCCATGTCTGCCTCCTATATCAGAAAAAAAGTATAGCCTGTATCTTTATATACAGACTATACCACAATCATCTCACAAACCAGTCTCCACAATCTCTCAATTTTGAGATATTTCCTCTTTCGGAAGGAAACTTCCTATATCATAAAGAACAGAGAAAAGGTGCTGCCCTCTCCTACTTTGGATTCCAGCCTGATATATCCATTCTGTGCCTTCATGACCTCCCGCGCCAGATACAGCCCGATTCCGACACCGGGTCTGTCACTTACCATCTTAGAACGATAGAATCTGGAAAATACATTTGCCTGTTCGGATTCCGGAATTCCGATTCCATTATCCGAGATATCCAATCTGACAAAAGAAGGATATGGCGAGACACGGATGGTAATCTTTCCTCCGTAAGGGGTATATTTGATGGCATTATCGACGATATTGGCAGCAGCTTCAATCGTCCACTTTATATCAAATACAGCCTCTTCCTCTGTATCAAACACCTCGAATTGGATCTCTTTTTGTGCCGCAATTACCTGAAACTGATTCCTGACTGCATCCAATACGGCTTGCAGCGGCTGTTTCTTAACATCTACATTGATGATCCCCGTCTCCAGCCGGGACAATTTTACTAACGCCTCAATCAAAAAATCCAGTGTCTGGGCCTGCTCCCGGATGGCTGCTATCTCTTCCCTGATCTCCTGCTTTTCTTCCAGATCCTTCCCGTCGAGCCACTCATCCAAAAGCTGAGAATACAGGACAATATTGGAAATGGGAATCACTGCCTGGTGGGACACATCCGAGATCTGCTCCTTGATCAGTCTTTTTTCTTCTTCTGACTTTCTGACGGACACCTCATTCTTTCGGATATAACACCACATGTCATTTTCAATCACAGAGATCTTAGATTCATCCAAATTTTCATCTTGAAAATTCCCTGCGATCGCATCATCCAGCATTTTCTGGATATTCTCAGTCAACTTACGCTCTCTTCTCAGGAAGTATACGATCACACACACGCACAGCATAGCCGGAAGCACTGAAACGAGTATCCACATAATCTTATCCATCACTTCTCCAATCATCGCCTATATTCTTGTCCATGTATAGCCAACGTTGTATACCGTCTTAATGCATTCGGTATCGCTGCCCAGCTTATTCCTTAAGCGGTTTACCACAACTGTGAGTGCATGTTCCTCCACATATTGAGTATCCCCCTGCCAGATATAATCGATCAGCTGGCTGCGGCTTAAGTTTTTCCCTTTATTCTCGATCAGACACCGAAGCAGTCTCTGTTCTGTCTTACTTAGCTCCAGGATGTCATTCCCTTTCAGAAACTCCATTTTATCAAAATCGAAATGAAACTCCCCGTTTTGATAAATATTGCCGTGCACCTTTTCATTCCTTAACTGCACACCGACTCTGGCCCGTAAGACCATCAGGCTGAATGGTTTTGTAATATAGTCATTTGCCCCTAATTCCAGCCCTGATACAATGTCCATCTCCATTTTATTAGCCGTAAGAAGGATGATCGGAACCGTATCTGTCTTGCGGATCTCTGTCATAAGGTCTATCCCGTTTCCATCCGGAAGATTCACATCCAGTAAGATCAAATCGATCTCCTGCTCTTGGTACAGAGCCCTTGCTTCTTCAAGAGTAAAAGCCTGCAGGCATGAAAACTCACTCCTTAAAGCCAGTTTAATCCCCTCATTTAGTTTCCTGTCATCTTCCACAATCAGTATCTTTTTCATAAGTTTTGTAACTCCCGGCTGCCATGTTGTTTCTAACATTATACGGTAACTTTGCGATATTCTCAACTATTTAGCAGGTCTAAGCAGCATTATTTAAAAAATATTCAGAAAGATTAAATCATTTTCGAAGGCCCGGTTCGTTATAGTAAGTAAGGGGACGCCCTTAGGAGGTTAAAATCTTGACGCGTGAAGACGAATTAATTCAACGAATTGAACATGGGGACGCTGAAGCGGTTGAGGAACTGGTAAAAAGATTCTACCCGGAAATCCTGCGCTATTGTCTCTGGCACGCTCCTGACCGCTCACTTGCGGAGGATGCGGTACAGGAGACCTTTTATAAAGCGATCCGGTATTTTAATCATTATGTACATAAGGGGAAATTCAAATCCTTTTTGTATCAGATTGCCGCAAATACATGTATTGACATGCGGCGGAAAAAGTGGCAGACACACCTTTCTTTCGAGGAACTGAATGTAGATCCTTCCTATTTGGATCCCACGTTTGAAGAAATACATGCAAATCTTACATTCAAGCAGCTGGTCAAAAGCCTCCCCGAGGAAACGCAGGAAATTGTGCTCCTGCGTTTTGGACAAGACTTAAGCCTGCGGGAGATTGGGGAGGTTATCGGTCTGCCGCTTCGTACGGTACAATCGAAACTTCGGTCAGCCTTAAAACGGCTGAAAAAGGAATTTGAGGAAGGAGGAGACTTATGAATCACAAAGACTTTGAAAGGCGCCTTAGATCTGCTCTCCAGCATACAAACGAAGCGGGATTCCAGGTGCATACTGAAACGGGATCTCAGGTGCATCATGAGATGGGATCTCAAGAGAACAAAGAGACCGGATATCAGAAACATATGGAGGATATCATATGGAATATCAAAAAACAGAGCACTCCAAAAGCATACCGTGAGAGAATTGGTTTTCTCAGGTTTTTAGCGCTGCAGATGAAATTCATCGGCTTTCGGATCTGGATCTGTCAGGGAGCTTTTATGACCGGGCTACTCACCCTCGTTACTACTTTGCTTGGACCGCTTTGGTGGACGGATCAGCGGTATGTGATACGGGTAGTATGCTGCTTTTCTCTTCTGGTCTCCATGACCGCACTCCCCTTTATTCACCGCTCAATCTATCACAAAATGCATGAAATCGAGACCTCGTCTCTCTTTTCTTCCATGCGGCTGCTTTTGGCCAAGTTGATTCTGCTGGGGATCGGAGATGTATTGATATTGAGTATGCTCCTGCTTGTAACAGCCATAAGGACCTCTCTCTTTACGGACAGCCTGTTGTTATATCTGCTTTTTCCTTTTTTACTGGCAAGCAGCGGAGCGCTGTTCTTGCTGAGGCATTTAAGTGCAGAACATTATATTGGGGGCAGCCTGGTATTTTATGGTTTCCTATTGATACTGTTCCTGATGTCGGATGGACTCTGGCCTGTATTATACCAGCAGACCTTTTCAGCCGGGTGGATCGCAGTATGCGCAGGGCTGGCGGCATTCTGCATCTGGCAGTTTAGTTCCCTTGCCCGTCAGTCCTCCTATGCTGAATTACAGCTTACTTGACCAAAAAGATACTTCACAGGCTGCAGACACAATGCATTCCGCCAATTATGTAATGCCAAAGTCAAAGCAGATCTTCTCAATCTGCTTCACATATTAAGAAAGGATGGTACAAATGGAACTATATATTGATCATATATCTAAACAATTTAAGGACAAGACAGCCGTTGATGATGTCACTCTGCGAATCACGCCGGGTGTATGGGGACTGCTGGGTGCAAACGGCGCCGGAAAAACCACGCTGATGCGTATGATCGCCGGAATCATGTCACCCACTTCGGGTCAGGTCATGTATGACGGTATCCCGATTCATACCCTAAAGGAAGGATACCGGGATATTTTCGGATACCTGCCCCAGGAATTCGGCTTCTATCCGGAGTTTACGGTAAAAAATTATCTGGAATATGTAGCCGCCTTAAAGGGGCTGACTGTCAGAGAAACTAAACGTAAAATCTCAAATTTACTGGAACAGCTTACATTATCCTCTGTGAAAAATAAGAGAATCGCAAAGTTATCCGGCGGTATGAAGCGGCGGGTAGGGATTGCACAGGCTCTCTTAAATGATCCTGAGATCCTGATCCTGGACGAACCTACCAGCGGTCTTGATCCCGCGGAAAGAGTGCGTTTCCGGAATCTGCTCTCCGAATTTGCCAAGGACCGTATCGTGCTGATCTCGACCCACATCGTCTCTGACGTGGAGTATATTGCGACCCGCAATGCGGTCATGAAAGACGGTAAGCTGATCGCTGAGGGAACAACCGAGGAACTGGTCCGGCTTGTGGACGGGAAAGTCTGGAATGTGGTAATTCCTGATACATTCCTGCCGGAATATGAACGGAAGCTTCGGATCGTAAACCTCCGCAATGAAAATGACGGCCAGGTTTCTATCCGCTACCTGGCAAAACAGCCCTATACGGATGATTCCGTCCCTGCCACTCCACGGCTGGAGGATTTATATCTGTGGCTGTTCCCACAGAACGATACAAGAATGGAGGTGTAATATATGAGAATTTTTAAACTGGAATTAAAAAGGGTACTCAATACCCGAATGACCTGGATCCTGTTAGCACTCTCCCTGTTTCTCTCTGTATGGATGGCTTATCTGCCGACCACTTTTTCCGATATCAGCTATACCGATGAGAATGGTGATCAGGTAGAACTGACGGGGTTAGACTCTCTCCATTACCGAAAGACGATTCAGGCAGATACCGCCGGAGAGGTTACGCCTGACAAGATACACAAGGCCCTGGAAGCATATCAGGCTTGTTTGGAAGAATATGGCGTGGAAGATATTTATGAACTGCCGGAAAATGTGTATATAAAGAGGCTCTTACCCTATGTGCCGCTGATGCATGGCGTGAAAGAAGCTTATGCCAATCCGGATACAGGGATTGCACCCTCTATTTTGGATATTCCCTTGGATAAAACAGATGATTTTTATGCCGCCTGTGATGACCGGATCGTCTCTTTAATGAAAATGGAACAAAGGGACCATCCGGCGGCACAAAAGAAAGCCGTTAAAATGTATCAGCAGGTAGAAAAACCCTTTGTCAATTATCCGGGTGCTTCTTCAGAAGCCATGGATTATCTGCTGACGCTCTCCTTTTTAATCCTGCTGTTCTGCACGATGATCGCAGCCCCTGTCTTTTCTTCTGATTACCAGACCGGAGCCGACGACATCCTGCGCTGTACAAAATACGGCCGCATCCGGCTGGGGGTTGTGAAGACTGCCTCAGCACTGGGAATCTGCGGGATTGCTTTTCTGTTCTGTGCGGCTGTCTATCTGATCGTCTCCAATTCCCTGTTCGGGTGGGAATGCACCAAAACATCCATGCAGATCCTGTATTCTATTGTGGGCCTGGCGGATCTGAATATGGGGCAGTTACAGCTGTTGACCGCGGCGGCAGGTCTTCTCAGCCTGCTTGCGTCTGTCAGTTTTACATTATTTATATCCTCGCGGGCACAGAATACGCTCATGTCCATCGCAGTGTCATTATTCTTCTGCTTTCTGCCTGTTGTGATCTACATGATGATTCCGGGGACAGTTGAGCTCTGGCTTCGGTGCCTTCTCCCTGCCGCCGGGCTTGGCCTGCAGAGCAGCTTCTTATATACAGTGATTGATTTTGATTTCCTGAATATTGGAAACTTTGCAGTCTGGATGCCTTACGCCATGATCGCGTTCACAGTGATCGAGATCCCACTGTTTATCGGGCTGACACTTCATTCCTATTCTTCACGCAGGATGAGGTAAATAAGCAGGATAAGGTAATAAGTAGAATGTAAAACTTCTTTCATGAGGATGACTTTTGAGATATTAAAAAATCAGGGGCAGCGATCTCTTCCGGAAGGCCGTGTTTAACGTCCTGGAAGAAAGGGATCGCCGTCCCTGACTTTTATTCGCTCAAACCTATTTTTCCAGCATGACCCTGCACCGCTTTTTGTAACATGCGATTCCATATTTTAGGATCCGCTCTATCCCGGCATCATAAAGCTCCTGTTCATACTGTTTCTCCTGAATCTGCTTTAGGGCCGCCTTACATCCTGCCTCAAGATCAGCATCCTCCGCATATTTAATCTCCAGCACGATTCCTTGCTCTTCCTCATCAATCTCCACGAGAATATCACTATAACCATCCCCGGATTCTTTGTTAGAGGAAATCCCCCAGGCATCTTTATACCCCAGCAGACCCAGCAGGATTCCGTGATAAAAGTTTTCCTTCATCTGCTTTTTCACGAAGGTATCCCGGATGCTGATGGTCTTTTTCAGATATTCGTTAAGGAGTCTCTCTGCCTCTTTAGCATCTCCACACTTTAAGGCTTCGCAAAAAGCATCTACCGTTTCTCCGTTCTTCTGGATGCTCGTTTGAAAGAATTCCATGATCTGTGTCGTGAAAATATTGCGGATCTCCATATTAGGGATTGCCAGCTGAAACCCGCTCTCATCCGGTGTGCCCCTTTGTGTGAGATAACCGGTGGTAAATAAAACGCTCCAGATATTATCAATAGAATCATACATATCTTTATATGTCAGTTCCTGGCGAATCTCCTTTGCGATCACTTCCCCGGCAACCAGCTTTTCAATCTCACGCTTCGTAGTCCCCTTTTGATCCGCCTCCCGGATAAAGCGCCGTACTGCATCATTGCTGCTCGTATTGGACCAGTAATTCTGCGGCAGCGCGTCCGGCTCTGTACGCAGCTTACTGCAATAGCAGATGACGTCCCATGGACAGTACACCTCTGCACTGCCAAACTGATATCCGTCATACCATTCTTTAATCGTGTCATAACTGGAAGAAAGCTGGTAATACTCTAGCATCTCTCTCACTTCCCGGTCCGTAAATCCAAAATACTCATCAAATGCCGCATCCGCAATAGAAAGTACCCGAAGATTATTCAGCCCGGTAAAAATACTCTCTTTTGAAATCCTCATACACCCGGTCAGAACGGCAAACTGCAGGCTGTCATTCGTCTTAAGTACCTGCTCAAATAAATTCCGCAGCAGGAGTACCATCTGATCGTAATATCCCTGTTCAAACGCTTTGGCCAGTGGTACATCATATTCATCGATCAGAAGAATGACTTTGCTGCCATGATGCTTTAAGAGAAGTCTAGATAGATCACGCAGACCGCCAAAAAGTACTGCATCATCCATGTTTCTGTTTAATAATTCCGTAAATAGTTCTTTATCATGTAAGGTAAGCATTTCACTATCCAAAAGATACTGACACCTGCCGGCCTCTTCATTCAGGATCTTTACCGCAATATTTCGGGCCGTGTCGTAAGAATCCGCATTGATTCCTTTCAGAGAAATCGAGATCACCGGGAATTTCCCCATATATTCCTCACACAAGGTCTTTTCCTTTGAAATAGCCAATCCCTCAAAAATCCGTTTGTCGCTGCCTTCTTCAAAAAAATTCTTCAGCATACTCATATTTAAGGATTTCCCGAACCTTCTCGGACGTGTGAAAAGATTCACCTCACCCCAATTATCCAAAAGCTCTTTGAGCAGGCCGGTCTTATCTATATAGTAAAAGTCCTCCTCGCGGAGTTTCTCAAAGTTTTCGATTCCTATCGGAAGCTTCTTTTTCGTAATATCCATTCTGTTATCACACTCCTCACATGAATTCTAACTTTTTACATGTCTGGCTCTATTATAACAAAATAACTAGGAAAATCCCACCTCTGATTTTTCTTCTTCCAGCCAGTAAAGGTACACATCCTCCAACGTTGGCAGAACCTCCCGATACATATCTGTTTTCGGTGACTTCTCCGCAATCAGCCGGACTACCACATTGTCCTCATCCCGGTATATATTACTGACCCGGTACTCCTTTTTTACCTGCTTCAACAACGTGGAAGGGATGGTCACTTCATACACTTTTCCAGCCATCTTCTTTAGCAGTTCTTCTGGCGGCGCCATGTCCACCAGTCTTCCCTCCTTCATGAGAAGAATTTCCTTCGAGATAAATTCGATATCGGAGACAACATGTGTTGCAATCAATATAATCCGGTCTTTACTTAAGTCTGCTATAAAATTCCTGAGCCGGATGCGTTCCCTTGGATCCAGCCCGGCAGTCGGTTCATCCAGGATCAATACTTTCGGATTATGCAGAAGGGCCTGGATCAGCAGCACCCGCTGTTTCATCCCGCCAGATAATTCTTTTAGCTTCTTATAGCGTATCTCCTGCAGGTTCAGCAGATGCAAAAGTCTGTTCATATTTCCCAGAATCCGCTTTTTCCCCATACCGCGAAGTGCTCCGATATACAGTAGGAAATCCTGCACCGTAAAGGTATCGTAGAGTTGTTGCTGCTGCGGCATGTATCCCATGATCTCGCGGTATTTTCCCTTCCTATTGAGGATCTCCTCTCCATCTAACAGAATACTGCCGCTGTCCCTTAACAAATTATCCGTTAGTATGTTCATCAGTGTGCTCTTTCCTGCGCCATTCGGCCCCAGTATCCCATAGATTCCATCCGTGAACATTGCTGTAAAGTCGGTCAGGGCTTGTTTTGATCCATAACGTTTATTTAGGTTTTCAATCCATATTTCCATATACGCTCCTGTCTGTCGTCCTTACATATCCTGTAAAAACGCCGTATGCAAAGGACCGGAAGTGCCAGAATAAATACGGCGACATAACAAAACAAGACTGCATAGCTGCTTTGAAGTAATTTCTGTGTCTCCAGTATTCCGTTTAAAGAGAAGAAATGGATGCGGCTGAATCCATACCACTCTAAAACCAGTGGAAAAAGAAACAGAACTGCCGCAATGACCATCGTCATAACTGTATCTTTTACCCATGTGGATAGTGCCATCACTGCCAGGATTACGATCAGTATTCCCAGAAACTGCCCTGCCCGGACCAGAATCATATACTCTGCGATTGACCAATCCCCTGTTATCTGATTCATTGTACTGATTGACTGTATCCTGACATTCCAGATATTCATGGGATACTGACGGTTAATCTCCATCCATGCGGGAATCTGAACCAGCACCGCCATTAGCACTCCAAACAGGCTGACCGTCAGAACCTTATTCAGCAAAAGACTTATTCGTCCCCGTTTCGTAGATCGAAGCAGCTTCATTACATGCAGGTCATACTCCCCGCCCAGGGTAACAGAAGCGGCATAAACGGCCGCCAGCATTCCCAACAGGATCGTACTGCCTGTATAAGCGGGGGATAATTCTCCAAAAAGTACCTGATATCCAGTCTCATAAAGCAGCGGCAGCCCCCTGTCCGGATGTTTCTGGTTCCATTCTTTTACATACTGGGCCTGCTGGTATGCTCTCATAAATCCAGGATATGTATACATGGCACCGCTTTTTCTGATCTGTATCTGCTCTTTCGTCAGCCCGCTGCTCTCTGGCGTCATGCGGAAAATTTCCTCGAATTCAGCCTTCTTTTCCTCGAAATACTGCATTTTTTCTGTTGTCAGATGCCCCTCTATATCCAACATATATGTACGATAGACATTCTCAGCCAAATCGAATTCTTTGATCCTCCCGGTACTTAACAAAACCGCACCGCTAAGAAGCAGGAATCCAAGCCATGCTGCTTTATGGGTCACACACAATTTGCGAAGTTCACAAAAAAACAGAGAAGTGATCCTTGGTTTTCGCATTTGAAGTTTTCCAGCCAGACTGCCCTTTTCTCTTTTTGTCCTTTCCCTGGAAGTTCTGCAGAATTTTCGTATATTCCCTGCTGATAAGAAAAACAACGCCAATAGAAGGAATCCCCCAAAAACTGAAACACTATGAATCGGATAGTCAAAAAAGTTCAGATTGTGATATTTTTCTAAAAGCGGGTACACTTTGATGTACTCTGCCAGATTAACATACCTGAACACGTCCAGATAAGAATGCTCCGGCAGAAAGACTGTCATTGCATATTGCACTGCTCCGATGCCGCAGACATAAGCCACCATGCCC
>NZ_JBZUUL010000023.1:0-59578 GCF_058819085.1 Faecalicatena sp. | reverse complement strand
GGATGAGGATCGAGAAGGATGAGTATGACCTGCCGGTATACGGTCAGCTGATGGATCAGTACGGCAAGTTTGCAGACGATATCCACAGCGGAAAGATCGTTTCTGCATATGCGCTGGACCGTCACGGTGTGATCGCGGCTGTCAGCAAGATGGCGTTTGGTAACGCGTTTGGTGTAAAGATCGAGCATAATATGGATGCAGGAGAACTTTTTGCTCCGGCATTCGGCGATATTGTTGCAGAGGTTCCTGCTGATAAGGTGGGAGAACTTAGCATTACTTATACCGTGATCGGTGAAGTGACAGATGACCGGACATTTAGCTATGGAAATACAGCAGTGACGCTGGATGAAGCAGAAAAAGCCTGGACCCGGACTCTGGAAAATGTTTTCGCAACCAAGTCTTCTGCGGACAGCGATGAGGTTCTGGAAGAGAAGCTGTATGATACAAAGGATATCCATATCTGCAGCCACAAGATCGCGCAGCCGACCGTATTTATTCCGGTATTCCCGGGTACAAACTGCGAGTACGACAGTAAGAAAGCGTTTGAACGCGCCGGAGCGAAGGTTATCACAAAGGTATTCAAGAATCTGGATGCCGCTGATATCCGTGATTCTGTGGATGAGTTTGAAAAGGCGATTGCACAGGCTCAGATGATCATGTTCCCGGGTGGATTCAGTGCAGGTGATGAGCCGGATGGTTCCGCGAAGTTCTTTGCCACTGCATTCCAGAATGCAAAGATCAAAGAAGCGGTAGAGAAGCTGTTGAATGAGAGAGACGGTCTTGCACTGGGTGTCTGCAATGGATTCCAGGCGCTGATCAAGCTTGGTCTCGTTCCTTATGGAAAAATTGTCGGACAGACAGAGGATTCACCGACTTTGACATATAATACCATCGGACGTCATATCTCCAAGATGGTCTATACCAAGGTTGTGACAAATAAATCCCCATGGTTACAGGGAGCTGTACTTGGTGGTGTCTACACGAACCCGGCTTCTCATGGAGAAGGAAGATTTGTTGCAAGTGAAGAGTGGCTTGACAAGCTGTTTGCAAACGGTCAGGTGGCAACACAGTACTGTGATCCGGACGGCGTGATCAGCATGAACGAAGAGTGGAATGTAAACGGCTCTTACCGTGCGATCGAAGGTATCACAAGTCCTGACGGACGTGTGCTTGGTAAGATGGCACATTCCGAGAGACGGGATGATTCTGTGGCGATCAATATTTACGGAGAGCAGGATTTGAAGATCTTTGAGTCAGGTGTAAATTACTTCAAATAAGAGATTGACGCAATAGATTTAAGAGCAGATGGCGGACGCCCGCGTAAAGGGAATACCGGAAGGGGGCGTCTGCTTGCTGCTGTTTACAGTTACAGGTTATGATACAGTTCACATGCGCCATTCGCAAAACGCATCTTCGATGCTTTCCCGCCATTTTACGACTCCTTTTGCTCATAAACAGGCGAGAGAACTGTAACCGACTTATTGTTCAAACAATTAAAAAAATAAAAAAAATATTGACAATTCTTGCCACATCGTAGTATAATAACAAAGCAAGATGCGGGAACGCACTGCAGAGACTAAAATATGGCGGAATAGCTCAGTTGGCTAGAGCACACGGTTCATACCCGTGGTGTCGCTGGTTCAAATCCAGTTTCCGCTATTGATTGTCACCAAGTTTTTTGAAAAAAATTAAAAAAATTGTTGACAATTGGAGGTAGTTAATAGTATAATAGCAAAGCGAGCTGCGGATGAGACAAGCGATCAACTGCAGGGAGCAAAAGTATTATGGGGTCTTAGCTCAGCTGGGAGAGCATCTGCCTTACAAGCAGAGGGTCACAGGTTCGAGCCCTGTAGGCCCCATAACTATCTAAATAATTAAATATGGCGGAATAGCTCAGTTGGCTAGAGCACACGGTTCATACCCGTGGTGTCGCTGGTTCAAATCCAGTTTCCGCTACTTAGAGACTCCAGAATTTTTACTGGAGTCTTTTTTGACGTTTTGTCAAGGCGTTTTTGCTACATAAATCTGGTAATCATTCTTATTTTATGATAGAATCAGATAGTGAAAAATAAAGCGGAGGATGAAGTGATGAGTAAAAAGTCTTGGTATGTACTGAGAATTGTGGCAGGATTATATCTGACCTATCTGGGAATCAATCTAATTAGAGGTGTCGTGGCAGATAAACCTGAGAATCAGATGTTTATGCTGTTCATGGCGGGCATTTTTATAATAGTCGGCGTGTTGTATGCGGCTTCTTCTATTAAAAAGGTTTGGGCAATGAGAAATGAAACAGCGGCCGATGAGCAGGATTTGGAAGAAATGGAAGATGATACAGCAGAGAATGATTTTCCTAAGGAGAACGAGGCATCCGGGAATAGCATTTCTCAAATTGCAGAAGATAATGGTATGAATCATCATTCGGAAGATCAGGATACAGACGGAAAGTAAGAGACGGACGAAGAAAAGGAGGACTGTGGCATGCGTGTAGGTATGGGATATGATGTTCATAAACTGGTTGAAGGAAGAGATTTGATCCTTGGGGGAGTTACAATTCCTTATGAAAAAGGTCTTTTGGGACATTCCGATGCAGATGTGCTGCTTCATGCAGTCATGGATGCGCTTTTAGGCGCGGCAGCACTTGGCGATATCGGAACACATTTTCCAGATACGGATCCGCAGTATAAGGGGATTTCAAGTATCAGGCTTCTGGAGCATGTGGCAGGACTTCTGGACGAGCATCAGTATATTATAGAAAACATTGATGCCACGATCATTGCACAGCGTCCGAAGATGCGGCCTTATATCGATCAGATGCGGGAGAACATGGCAGAAGCGCTGAAGATTTCTGTGGACCAGATCAATGTAAAGGCGACGACAGAAGAGGGCTTAGGCTTTACAGGAAGCGGGGAAGGGATTTCCTCACAGGCGGTTTGTGCCCTGGAGAAGATCACCAATTACAGCAGCTATGATGTGACACCGAATCCGGGTGGATGCAGCAGCTGTCCGGGGTGCCAGAAGAAGTAACAGATGCGGGAAAGGATAAAGACATGCAGCTTCGTAAACTTGAGTTGAATGAGCACAGCCTGACAAGGGAGCTGTGGGAGAAGGTATTTCCAGAGGACAGCAGGGCATTTCTGGATTACTATTATTTTATCAAAACGAGGGATAATCAGATCTATGTGATCGAGGAGGATGAAAAGATCCGTTCGATGCTGCAGCTGAACCCCTATCTGCTCCGGGTGGAAGATGAGGAGTTTTCATGCAATTATATCATTGCGGTGGCAACAGAGGAGAGTTACAGGAAGCGCGGATATATGGGGGAGCTGTTAAGACGGTCCATGAAGGACATGTATGACAGGAAAGAGCCGTTCACCTTTTTGATGCCTGCGGCAGAGGCGATCTATACGCCTTATGATTTTCGGTTTATCTACGCGCAGGAGCAGTGTGAAAGCATGGGAACAGAGGGGGAGGCCGATATGGAATGTGTGGATGCCTCCATGCGGGATGCTTCTGATATGGCTGGATTTTTCAACAGCCATTTTGCGTCACAGTATCAGGTATATGCCGTGCGCGATGAGAAGTATTACCAGACCATGATCTTCGAGCAGCAGAGTGAAAACGGCGGAGTTAAGCTACTTAAAAAAGAGGGAACGCTGGCGGGAATGTTTGCATATGCCTGTGAAGATGAGACGGCTGAGATCCGGGAGCCTCTTTACCTGCCGGAATGCGAAGAGGCATTTCAAAAGGCTGTCCATGAATTAAAGCCCGGCGCAGATGCCCCGGTCAAAATCTATGCGGGACGAAAGAGTGCTTCTTCGAAAAAAGTTCCGGTCATCATGGCACGGATCCTGCATCTCGAATCGCTTTTATCTGCGATGAAGGTGAAAGAAGGAGAAGAGCTTCGCTGCTCCTTTGCGGTTTTGGATTCTATCGTCACAAGGAACAGCCGGGTGTGGAAGCTGACAGGGGGATCTGACAGCTGTGATATTCAGGTTCGGGAGACAGAAGATTCCGAAGGGGTGATTCCGATTGGTGCTCTGACGAGTCTATTGTTTGGGTATAAGACAGTGGAAGAGATCCGTAAGGAAGACGATGTGATCATACCGGAACGGTTAGGGAAAGAACTTAAGAAGATCCGGACATTGAAGAATGTATTCTTAAATGAAATAGTCTGAATTGACTGATAATGGAGAGCAAAAGGGTCAGACCCCGGTTCAAAGGGGTCTGACCCTTTTGCTCTCCATTATCGAAATTTATTGACAAATTGGGAAAATTTGAATAATATATATTTATATCTATACGAAACCAAAGGCGTTGAACGGAAAGAGTAGCTGATTTGGAACTTTCAGAGAGAGACTGTCACCGGCTGTAAGCAGTCTCAAGGGAAGGATCTGTGAAGTGCGTCCGGGAGCTGATCCTGTGAAAGGGGAATCCCTAAGTAGCGGGGTACGTGTGGCATACGTTACATGCGATGAGTGAAAGAAGAGATTCTTTTAATAGAGTGGAACCGCGGATATGACTTCGTCTCTAATGCAGAGACGGGGTCTTTTTCTTTTCTTTGGAATGGAGGAATATGTTATGGGAATGCTATCTTATATCAAGAGTGAGATCCAGGTGATCCGGGAACGGGACCCTGCGATCAAATCGAACCTGGAAGTATTGCTTTACCCGAGTTTTAAAGTTATACTAAGATACAGAGTAGCCCACAGGCTTTATTTGAAAAAGCATTACTTTCTGGCCAGGTGGATTTCCCAGAGGGCAGCAAGGAAGACAGGGATCGAGATCCATCCGGGGGCAACCATCGGCAAGGGGCTGTTTATCGACCACGGGAGCGGCGTGATCATTGGTGAGACGACCATCATCGGGGATAATGTGACTTTGTATCAGGGCGTAACGCTTGGCGGTACAGGAAAGGAACAGGGGAAGAGACACCCCACCCTTAAGGATAACGTTATGGTCAGTGCGGGAGCCAAGATTCTGGGATCTTTTACGATCGGTGAGAATTCAAAGATCGGAGCTGGTTCCGTAGTTTTAGAGGAAGTACCGCCTAACTGTACAGTGGTCGGCGTTCCGGGGCGTGTCGTGAAGATGGGTGACCAGAAGGTGCCGCGTATAGATATGGATCAGGTACATCTGCCTGACCCAGTATTGAATGATATCCGGGAATTACAGAGTGATAACCTCCGCCTGTATCGACAGCTCAAAGAGATGGAAAAGCATATGAGATGTATGATAGGGCCGGAGTGTGAGATAAAAAACGAGAAGAAAGAGGAGAAGAAGGATGAAGATATATAACACAATGTCTAAGAAAAAAGAAGAATTTGTACCTTTGGAGGAAGGAAAGGTAAAGATGTATGTATGCGGACCTACCGTTTACAACTTTATCCATATCGGTAATGCCAGACCGATGATCGTATTTGATACGGTGAGAAGATATTTTGAGTATAAGGGCTATGATGTAAACTATGTGTCCAACTTTACGGATGTAGATGACAAGATCATCAAGAAGGCCATCGAGGAAGGCGTGACTGCAGAGGAGATCTCCAAGCGCTACATTGCAGAGTGCAAGAAGGATATGGAAGGCATGAATGTGAAGCCTGCAACGAAAAACCCGCTTGCAACAGAGGAGATCTGCGGAATGGTGGATATGATCCAGACGTTGATCGATAAAGGTTATGCGTATGAGAAAAACGGTACGGTATATTTCCGCACCAGGAGATTTGAGCAGTATGGAAAGCTTTCCCACAAGAATCTGGACGATCTGCAGTCCGGCGGACGTGCACTTCTGGTAACCGGAGAAGACGAGAAGGAGGATTCTCTTGATTTCGTTCTCTGGAAACCGAAAAAGGAAGGCGAGCCGGCATGGGAGTCTCCGTGGAGTGAGGGCCGTCCGGGCTGGCATATCGAGTGCTCCGAGATGTCCAAGAAGTATTTAGGAGAGCAGATCGATATCCATGCAGGCGGGGAGGATCTTGTGTTCCCTCACCATGAGAACGAGATCGCACAGAGCGAGGCTGCCAATGGCAAAGATTTTGCAAAATACTGGATGCACAACGCATTTTTAAATATCGACAACAAGAAGATGTCCAAATCCCTCGGAAATTTCTTTACCGTCCGGGAGATCAGCGAAAAATACGACCTGCAGGTGCTGCGTTTCTTCATGCTGGGGGCGCACTACCGCACACCGCTTAATTTCAGCGCGGATCTGATGGCAGCAGCGAAGACGGGACTGGACCGGATCATTACTGCAGCAGACAATCTGAAGTTTCTTCTTGGGGCAGTAAAGGTTCAGGAGATGACAGAGGCAGAAAAGGAAGCGTTTGCGAAGACACAGGAGTTTGTGGATGCTTTTGAGAGAGCCATGGACGATGACTTTAACACGGCAGATGCCATTGCTTCCATCTTCGATCTTGTAAAATACTGCAATACGACGGCAGACGCTGAAAGCTCCGCAGAATATTTACAGGGACTGCTGGATCTGATCCTAAAGCTTACGGATGTCTTAGGGATCATCGTGGAGAAGGAAGAAGAGATGCTTGCCGAAGATATTGAGGCGCTGATCGAGGAGCGCCAGGCAGCAAGGAAGGCAAAGAATTTTGCAAGAGCAGATGAGATCCGTGATGAACTGCTTGCAAAAGGAATTATTCTGGAAGATACACGAGAAGGAGTAAAATGGAAAAAAGCGTAAATTTTGAGTTTCATGATTATATACAGGAAGTTTTAAATCTGAAAGAGGTGGATGCCGCAGGCTATTCACCTCTTGTTCTGGCGTATATCGGAGACTGTATCTATGACCTGATCATTAAGACCATGATCATCAGCCGGGGGAATAAGCAGGTACATAAGCTGCATGAAGAGACGAGCAGATTCGTACAGGCATCCACCCAGTCGCTGATGATGAGAGAGATGCAGGGACACCTGACCGAGGAGGAGCACGCCGTATACAGACGGGGGCGAAATGCCAAATCCGTATCACCGGCTAAGAACCAGTCTATCACAGATTACAGGAGGGCGACCGGGTTCGAGGCGCTGCTTGGATATCTGTACCTGAAAAAGGAGTATCAACGAGTCATGGAGCTGGTAAAGATCGGACTGGACAGCCTGGATGAGGAATACTTTGAGGCAAAATAGGGAATAGAAAGTGTTAAGAGCCGGTAAATTTGAAGAAAGAAAATGGAGAAAATCATGCAGGAAAATCAGAGAAACGAAGTAGAAAATAAAGAACATACGCTGGTGATCGAAGGCAGAAATGCAGTACTGGAAGCCTTTCGTTCCGGGAAACCTATCGACAAGGTCTTTGTACTTGACGGCTGTCAGGACGGCCCCATCAGGACGATCATCAGAGAAGCCAAAAAGCACGACACGATCCTGAATTTTGTAGGAAAGGACAGGCTTTCCCAGCTGTCAGAGACAGGAAAGCACCAGGGCGTGATCGCTTATGCGGCGGCCTATGAGTATGCAGAGATTGAAGACATGTTCAAAAAGGCAGAAGAAAAGGGTGAGGATCCTTTCCTGATCCTTCTGGATAATATTGAGGATCCTCATAACCTGGGCGCGATCATCCGTACAGCCAATCTGGCAGGGGCACACGGCGTGATCATCCCCAAGAGGAGAGCAGTGGGGCTGACGGCTACGGTTGCCAAGACATCCGCAGGGGCGCTCAACTACACACCTGTAGCGAAGGTGACCAACCTTGCAAAGACGATGGAGGAGTTAAAAGAGAGGGGCTTATGGTTTGTATGCGCGGATATGGGCGGAGAATCCATGTACCGTCTGAATCTGACAGGACCGATCGGACTGGTGATCGGAAATGAAGGGGAAGGTGTCGGCAGACTCGTCAAGGAAAAATGCGATTTCGTGGCAGGTATTCCGATGAAGGGAGAGATCGATTCCCTGAATGCCTCAGTGGCAGCAGGGGTGCTGGCATATGAGATCGTCCGCCAGCGGATGAAATAAAAGTCGGCAGAGGGGGACGCGGATGAATCAATATGATATGATACCAGACGAACAGTTGATCCGGGATTTTAAAAATGGCGAGTCGAAGATCATGGATTATCTTATGGTAAAGTACAAATCCATGGTTCGCAAAAAGGCAAGGGCAATGTACCTGATCGGCGGAGAGAATGAAGATCTGATCCAGGAGGGGATGATCGGCCTGATCAAGGCAGTGCGCGATTTTGATCCCTCCCAGAAAGCTTCCTTTGCCACCTTTGCGGAGATGTGCGTATCGAGACAGATGTATACGGCCATCGAAGCCTCCAAAAGAAAGAAGCACATCCCCCTCAACTCTTATATTTCCCTGTATGAGGAAGGGGAGAGCACGGATGAGGAAAAAAAACTGCCTCTGATCGACACGATCGAACCGGATCGGGAAAATAACCCGGAAACACTGTATTTCGGAAAAGAATTCACAGAGGCTTTTGTGGAGGAGCTCAAGCAGAGCTTAAGCCCTCTTGAGAATCACGTCCTCTACCTTCATCTGATGGGGACAGACTACAGGACCATCGCAGAGCTTCTGGGAAAAAGTCCGAAAGCTATCGATAACGCACTCCAGAGAATTCGCGCCAAGGCCGGAAAGCTTCTGGAGTAGCGGATGAGGAATGGTATACAGGGAAGATAAAATAAGTCTTTCCTCCACCACTCCCACCACAGATAAGGGCGTGAGGGAGTGCGTCATATTCATCTCCAGTCTCTCCGTATACCGCTAATAATACACTCTAAGATTGTTGGGCTAATTCTTCTAAAGCCTTTCGATTATCGCTTTCTATTGGCACATAGTCCTCTATATATTGACATGGATAATCATTACATTCCGCACAATGAGAACTCTTTTTCTCCATGCCGCATTTTCGCATTGGATAATCCACACACATCTTTTCATTTACTCCATTTATAGAATGACAACCCATACAAGTCATATCATTTTTTTCAAATTTACAGGTATCTGTTCCTGTTATTTCGGCTGTCCCTGCTGATTATTATTCTGTGGGTTTCTTATAAAAATCAAATAAACAGTATATAACAGTTGACAACAGTTATATACTGTTATATACTGTTTATGAACAAAGGAGGATTGCCATGAAGTTAATTATTAATAATTCTTCCATGCAGCCCATTTATGAGCAGATCCAGACCCAGATACGGGATGAGATCATGCAGGGAGAACTGGCAGAGGATGTGATGCTGCCATCTGTCAGAACCTTGGCAAAGGAACTCCGGGTCAGTGCACTGACTGTAAAAAAGGCATATGATACGTTGGAACAGGAAGGATTTATCGTTACTGTCCATGGAAAAGGAAGCTTTGTATCATGTGCAAACCAGGAGTTTATGCTGGAAGAGAAGAAAAAGGATGTGGAAGCCGACCTTGAGATGGCCATCAGGAAGGGCAGAAGCTGTGGCATGAGTAATCAGGAACTAACAGAATTGTTTCAAATCATTTTGGAGGATTAGTAATGATACTAAAATTAGAGAATGTTGAGAAGCGTTATGGACAATTTGATCTAAAGTGTTCTCTTGAAGTGCAAAAGGGATGTGTGACCGGACTGATCGGACAGAACGGGGCCGGGAAAAGTACCACATTTAAAGCTATCTTAGGCCTGATCAAGACAGACGGCGGCAGGGTAGAGATGTTTGGAAAGGATGTCAATACACTTTCCATGAGGGAGAAAGGAGAGGTTGGAGTTGTCTTGTCAGATTCGGGATTCAGCGGTTATCTGACGGTCAGGGATATCATACCGATCATGTCCAGTATGTATTCTTCGTTTAACAAAGCAGATTTTCTGCAAAAGTGCAGGAAGTTCAGTATTCCGATGGATAAGAAGATCAAGGAGTTTTCTACAGGTATGAAGGCGAAGTTAAAAGTGCTTGTAGCGATGTCACATCAGGCAAAGCTGCTTATCCTTGATGAACCGACTGCGGGACTGGATGTGATTGCCAGAGATGAGCTTTTGGATTTGATGAGGGAATATATGGAGAGCGGAGAGCGTTCCATCCTGATCAGTTCTCACATATCCAGTGACCTGGAAGGTCTCTGTGACGATATCTATATGATCCACGGTGGAAGAATCATCATGCATGAAGAGACAGACAGACTTCTTGGTGATTATGGTGTACTTAAAGTGACAGAGGCACAATACGATAAGCTGGATAAGCGGTATATCCTGAAACGGAAAAAGGAAAACTTCGGATACAGCTGCCTGACAGATGAGAAGCAGTATTATCTGGACAATTACCGTGGAATTACCGTGGAAAAGGGAAATATTGACGAAGTGATCACAATGATGATACGAGGTGAAGGAAAATGAAAGGATTATTGATCAAAGACTTTAAATTATTGAAAAATCAGATGAATTTTTACCTTGTTATTTGTGCCATCGGGGTAGTGCTGATGCTGACACAGGGAAACACCTTTATTCTGATCAGTTACGGAGTGATTATGTTTTCCATGTTTACACTCAGTACGATCAGTTACGATGAATTCGATAACGGTACTGCTTTTCTGTTCACGCTCCCGGTCAGCCGTAAGCTGTATGTTGCCGAAAAGTATGTATTTGGGTTTGCAGCTGCAGTTATTCCGTGGCTGGTGACAACGGTTTTTGCAGGTGTATATACGATCATAAAAGAGCCGGGGACGGATTTGACAGAATGGCTGCTCACAGCATGTGTGATGCTGTGTGCCGCATTTTTGCTCTTAGCAGTGACTCTTCCTGCACAGTTGAAATTCGGTGCTGATAAGGGCAGGATCGCGTTGTTTGGAGTAGTTGGGGCAGTGGTAGTGTTAGGTGTTGCAATCTCATATATACTGAAAGCGCTGGGGATCCCTCTGGCTGATATTCTTAACAATCTTTCCACAGTAGGCCTTGCAGGAGCAGTGGCAGGGGTGACAGTATTCTGTATCCTGCTCTGGCTGATCTCCTTCTCCATTTCCTTAAAGATCATGGAGAAAAAGCAGTTTTAAATAATTTTATGATTCCTTAAGATCCGCGGAAAATCAGGCCTTGTGCAGGTCTGGTCCGCGGATCTTTCATTTTAGAAATTGCGTCTTAGTCAAACTTGTAGTATAATACTAAAACAGACGACTTTATCAGAAAGGAATCTCTAATTTATGAAACGATTTTCGAAACAAAGTATGAACGCGGGAATTGCTCTTATCTGTCTGATAGCATTGATAAGCCCGCCGGTTTTAGGACAGGCAGAGGAGGCCTCATCTACACAGGAGAAGGTAACCAGTCTGCAGTCAGAGTTGGATGGGATCAATAAGGAGATTGTATCCATCAGTGAAGAGATCGCTTCCATTGAGATGCGGACAGAGATGATGTCCGCTGAGATCCTCCGTACAGAAGATCTGCTTCAAGAGGCAAAGGAGGATGAGGACAAGCAGTATGAGGATATGAAGGCGCGGATCAAGTATATGTATGAGACCGGGGATGCCACTCTGTTAGAATTACTTTTTTCGGCAGAGAGCATGACAGATTTCCTCAACAAAGCGGAATTTGTACAGAATATCAGTGATTATGACCGAGAGATGCTGGACAAGCTGACCGAGATCAGTAAGGATATCGAAGCAAAGGAAAAGACCTTAAAGGCACAGAAGAAGGCCGAGAGCGAGTTGAAGGTTGAGCTGGCCAGCCGCCAGAAGGAGCTTGAGAAGAAGGCCGAGGAGACCTCAACAGATTTAGAGGCACTCAAAGCCCAGATGCAGAGGGAAGCCGCTGCTGCAGCCGGAGCTGTAGTGATGAATACGGACGGAAGAGTCGTGCGTGCCGGTGCTGTGCAGGTGTCTGCAAATGAGAAACGGCTGCTTGCTTCTATCATCGAATGCGAGGCATATCAGGATTATAATTCTCTCTTAGCCGTAGCCACAGTGATCATGAACCGGGTCAATGATTCCCGATTCCCGAATACGATCGCCGAGGTTGTGTATGCTTCCGGTCAATTCGAACCTGTTACACGAGGAAGTCTGGATGCTGTCCTCTCCAGAGGCCCTAGTGATCTGTCTCAGCAGGTGGCAGAAGATGCGTTAAACGGGGCAAGGCTTGCAGCTGTTGCTGACTGTTATTTCTTCCTCTATGCGGGCGCTACCAATAAAGGCGGTGTCAATGTGGGGAATAATGTCTTCTTCCAGAGCTGGTAGCAGAGAGCTGTCCGAAGATTGATCATGTATAAGGCCTGCCGGAGATTACTTTATTGTGGTGATAAGGTAATCTCTGGCAGGCTCTTTTATTTTCCCGGAAGCTTCAGCTTTAAGGTTCATATAAGAGGGGGCAGGAGGAAAGCGATGCAAGACGGATTTTGAAAAATATTTGAAAAATCTTATTGACAAGTAGAGTGTTTTTAGTGTATATTAATACCGTTGCGTAAGAAATACACGCAGGCTGTCGTGGCTCAGCCGGTAGAGCGTCGCCTTGGTAAGGCGGAGGTCGGCGGTTCGATTCCGCTCGACAGCTTAATAAAAAGACTTTCAAGAGAGTGCATCTTTTGAAAGTCTTTTTTATGATATAGGAAATTCCTCTGGAATTTCCTATATCATAAAAACCCTCGGGGGATGCACACGCCGCGATAAGGTATCTAGCCGCTTTCGCGGCATCGCAAAAGTGTGCAAGCCCCTTATGAGTGGGGGGATAGAAATCTAGAGCTCTTCAGAATCCAGCACGATCGTAAACGGTCCGTCATTGACAAGACTGACCTTCATATCTGCCCCAAAGCTGCCGGTTTCCACGATCGGCACGATGTCTTGGCATTTCTGGATGATATATTCATACAGTGCATTGGCTTTCTCCGGTTTTCCAGCCTCGATAAAGCTGGGACGGTTTCCCTTCTTACAGTTTGCATAAAGGGTGAACTGAGAGATGAGCAGAAGACTTCCATCTACATCCGCGAGTGAGAGATTGGTTTTGCCGTCCTGGTCTTCGAATATACGCAGCCCGGTCATCTTGCGGATCATTTTATCTGCGGTCTGTTCGTTGTCACTGTCGGATACTCCGATCAGGACCATGAAGCCCTTCTGGATCTCTCCGATCACCTTATGTTCTACTGTCACAGAGGCTTCTGTGACTCTTTGTATCACAAATTTCATATGATAAATACCTCCTGAGAATATTAGAATAATTGGCAGATGCTGAAACACGGCTTACAGACTTAAGATAATCAGCCTTTGCAGTGATTCACAGTATCTGAAGTGCAAAAAAAGTAGAACAGGATCTTTTTTTGCTACAGACTTTATTTTATACTTATGGTAGAATAAAGTCTATAAGGAAATGTGAAAAAGTATGTTTTTAGAGGAACATGCTTTGTTTAGGATTTCCGGGTATGAATAGAGATTGAGGGAGATTTTACTTATGAAGAAGACAACGATCATGACGGAAGGTACAATCTGGAAAAAGCTGCTTTTTTTTGCTGTCCCCCTGATTTTAGGGAATCTGTTCCAGCAGCTTTATAATACGGTGGATTCCATTATCGTGGGGAATTATATCGGAAGCGAGGCACTGGCTGCTGTGGGGGCGAGCAGTTCAGTAGTCAGCCTGTTGATCGGTTTTTGTATTGGTGCGTCAGCGGGGGCGGGAGTCGTGATCTCCCAGTTTTTTGGGGCACAGGACCGGGAAGGGCTGCGAAAGGCTGTACATACAACGGTAGCGTTATCTATCGTGGCGGGAATCGTGATGACTGTGGCAGGTGTTCTGCTGACGCCGCTGATATTAAGGGCAATGGGAACTCCATCGGAAGTTTTTTCCCAGGCATCGGTCTATCTGCAGGTCTATTTCGGGGGAATGGTCTTTTCGGTCATTTACAATATGGCTGCGGGAATCCTGAATGCAGTTGGAAACTCGAAACGTTCACTGGTATACCTGCTGATTGCTGCCTGTTCAAATATCGTTCTTGATTTTTTGTTTGTTGTGGTCTTTAAAATGGGGATCATCGGAGCGGCACTTGCAACAGATATCAGCCAGCTGATTTCCTGTATTTTTATCCTTCTATTTTTGACGAGAACGGATGAAATGTATAAGGTCAGGCTTCGGGAGATCCGTTTTTACGATCATCTGCTGAGTAAGATATTGAGAATCGGACTGCCTACAGGAGTACAGAATATAGTGATCTCTCTTTCTAATGTGATCGTACAGTCCACTGTCAACAGTTTTGGCGCTGTTGTGATGGCGGGATTTGCCGCTTATATTAAAATTGACGGATTCAATCTGCTTCCGGTGTTAAGCATCAGCATGGCGGCCACTACATTCACAGGGCAGAATATCGGAGCAGGGAAGTTAGATCGGGTGAAAAAGTGTATGTTTACCTCAGTTGCGATGGGCGTGGTATATACGGTCTCGACAGGGATCCTTCTTCTGGCCTTTGCTCCGCAGGTGATCGGCGTCTTCACAAAGAATATGGAAGTCGTGGACTGCGGCGTGTATATTATGCGGTTTTTCTGCCCGTTTTACTGGATGCTGGCGATCCTGCAGATCCTTTCCGGGACCATCCGGGGAGCAGGACGGACCATGGAGACGATGTTTGTCTTTCTGATCTCACTGTGCCTTTATCGAATCGTCTGGATCTGGGGAAGTATGGCTTACAAACACAGCCTGGATCTGCTGATGATGGTTTACCCTACCTCCTGGCTGGTAGGAGCGGTGCTGATCCTTTTGTATGGATGGAAAGGAAAATGGATGCCGAGAGTTGGAACGGGAAGCTGATCTGTCCTGAATCTGATTTTGAGATCAGGCTTACAAGGGCAGATGAGCTTTAGGGCCGCGGTTGGTCTACGGGGCAGCAAACAGTCCGATATCCGGCGGGTAATAGGTAAAAATGAGGAAGCATGCTCCCAGCACCAGTACGCAGATGAAATAAAGGAAGGTGTATCCTTTCTTCTGCTCAGACAAGAGCAGGCGGCACCGGACAAACACACCGATGAGAGCACTTACGAGGAAGGTGAGGATGTCGAGAGTGAGGTTATGACTGCCGATTATTCCTGTGTAGGTGTAGAAAATAACAGGGATGAGCAGCGTTCCGGTCAGTATTCCTCCCAGGTCAGCCCTGAGAAGATGCGGATAGGATCTGTATAAAAAGTAAAATTCCGCAAGGAAGAAGACCAGCATGGGGAAGTAGATCAGCTTCATATGTTCCCATGTGGATTCACTGACAGGTGTAACCAGACCTACAAGGAACTGTCTGCCTGACCATTCATAGACAAAATGCAGCAGGCAGCCAATGGTACTGACAAACAGAACACCGATCAATGAGCTGATACATAATTTTTTACGTTTTCTGTAAAAACGTTTCATAAGGAACGCCTCCGTAAGGATTATTTTATTAAACATGTTTTGGAACATTATCCCTCAGGACATGAATTAAGATGTGCCTTTTGGGTATAAAATATGTTTTTTAATAGTATGGCCAGATTTTTCGGGATATAAACGTACATACTGCGCTACGATTTGTCGAATTGTGTAAAATAATGTCACAAAATGATGAGACGTCCATGAGATTATGGTATAATGAAAAAAACGAAGGTGTTTAACGGATACAGGCTGGTATAGGAGGGGTGCTATGAACAGCCTAGCGAGGGAGGAACTTGAACCATTAAAGAATCTTCTTGAAGAGCTTTTAGCTTTTGTGAAAGATCTTCATATCGAGGAAATCCCATATTTTTCCAGATTTATAGAAAATATGAAGAATAATCTGGAAATATGCCATCTTGTTCACTATGAGAATTGGGAACAAATGAACCATCTTTTAAAAAGAGACTGGTCGGCTGCGAATCAGACATTGTTAGGAATTCCGGATTTTGACATACGGGTCGAGAATCCGGTAGAAAAGGAGGAATTGAACTGCCGGTTTCTGGAGCTTGTTTCAGGGATAGAAGGTTATCTGTGGAAGCTGCGGGAATAGGATATCGGAAGAGGTAAGAGAAAGAGATCAGTGTTAAAAAATTAAAATGAAAATAAGTGTGGGCAGCCACATATATAAGCCGGGCCATAGATGATACAGGCCGTGCGATAGCGTTGGTTCTAATAAAAGACAATCTGCAGAGTCCTTTCCAGCAGTAGGAAGGGATGTGTGGGTTGTCTTTTTATTGTTTTTATGCTCAACTGGGGAGTAGATATAAAATTATAAGGGGTAAAGTGAAACAAATTAAGAAGGAGTCCCGTCTAATTAGTATACCTAAAGGAGATTTTTGCAATACAGATCCTGGGGGATAGATCCACATGAAGGCCGTGAGAAAATATCATCTGCGACCGGATATACAGATTGCAGAATGCCTGTTAATGTGGTCCGGTAAATGTGGCTGTATACCGGTTAGTACCGGCAGGGAAAAAGAAGGGAGGGATTTGCTTGAAATATCTTGTCAAAAGAGCACAAAAGCGGGATGATCAGGCTTTTGTGGAGCTGATGGAAATTGAAAAACAGGATATGTATAAGGTGGCAAGAAGTTATCTGCGCTCTCCGGAAGATATTGCGGATGCCATACAGGAGACGATCACTACATGCTATGAAAAGATAGATGGCTTAAAGGAGCCGAAATATTTTAAAACATGGCTGATCCGCATCCTGATCAATAAATGCAGGGATATCCTGCGTTTGGAAAGGAATGAGACTCTTAAGGATGTGTTTCCAGAACAGGGAGAAGTTTGTATGGCTTATCAAAATTGTGAGTTTGAGGAACTGATGAACCAGCTGGATGAGAAATACCGGATCATTCTGCTTTTATACTATGCAGAGGGGTTTAAGATCAGAGAGATCGCCCAGATTCTGGAGTTAGGTTTCTGAATGCGAATCTTGTGGATAAAGGAGAGAACAAGGTCGGGTACCAGTTTGAGGTGGACAGGTCAAAGGAGGCACATGCGATCGAAGTGACGCCCACTTATATGCCAGACGGATATACACTGAATGCCCGGAATACTCCGAAGGGCGGAAAGTGGAGTGACGAGAGCACAGGAGGTGATATCTCTGTCTATTTTTATAATGCAGCTGAGCTGGACTGGTTACAGCGTGCCGGTCAGAATAATTTCCAGGAGCTGTCAAAGGATGAGCATCTGAAAAATATGGAGATCAGCGGAATGAAAACAGATGTATTTGTCAGTGACAATTTTTATACAGACAGCGATAAATCGGTAAAGAACCTCTATCTGTTTAATGAAGAATATGGGTATATGGTCTGTGTCTGGAGCGAGAGTAATCTGCCGGCAGAGGAATTGGTCAAGATTGCGGAGGGGCTCAAGGTGAACGTTCTGGATACGGTCGTTCCGTATGCGTCCAAGGACGAGATAGCAAAGGAAAAAGAAGCTGACGCAGCTGAACAGAAAAAACAAGATGAGATGAATCAGAAAGGGGTTACAAAAGATCAGATTATTGCAATTGGGCAGGAGGTAGAAAATCCATTAGAACAAGGGAGGGCATTTGAAGATGTCAGATATATTGTTGAAGATGTTAAGGTTAAGGATGCACTTTCTCTGGACGAATATCCTGCAGAATATTATGTTGATTATGAAAACGAGATGGCAGAGTGGGTAGATCCGGATGGTACGTTGAAACCACACGATAGATATTGGTATCCGGATATGAATATGCGCGATGACAATGGGACTCTGCAGAAGGGAATCGGATCGAAGTATGTCGTAGTAAAGATGAAAGCAGTAAATCACTCTGATAAGGCGGTCGGCAAAGAGTCAGATATGGGGATCTGTCTGGCACCGGAACTGACTACCCTGGAACCAAGGGAGGATGGAAATTATTCATATCCCTCTTCCTATTATTATAAAGGAAACGAAAATTATCATTTGCAGTGGTCAGCGGGAATGGGAAATAATTACCCGGTATACATCGATAAAATGTATCATACCGAAGGAATCGCACGTATCAAGGATGCGATGTTCAGGCCGCTGGAGGCAGGGGAAGAATTGGAGTATACACTCATTTATATCATGGATGAGGACCGCTTGGATCAGATGTATCTGGAATTTTACCCGGAGACAGCTACTGTGGGGACGGGCGTGTCTGTGCCTTATGTGAAGCTTGCCAGATAGGATTGTTAAAATCGGTTTACATAGGTACATTAATTTCATATAATTAGATAGGGGCGAGGAGCGATCCTGGTCCCTGTTTTATGGCAGAATTAATAGAAGAGAAGCTGGACAGATAATAATAGAAGAGATGCAGGAGGTAGAACAATGCCGTCATTTTTAAAGGATATCACAGCATTTTATGGAACAGGAGAGCGCAATGAGGCAGGGCAGAGCCTGGAAGAGTTTCTGGAGGCCTATGATCCATATCGGTATCAAACGCCGAGCTGCACCACGGACGCGGTTGTATTTTCCTGTATAGGGGAATTGAAGCCATCTATGGAAGGACTGAAGATCCTGCTGGTTAAGCGGAGCAACCATCCCACGATCGGGTTCTGGGCGCTGCCGGGAGGGTTCATTGACCTTAAGGAGAACCTGGATGATACGGCAAGAAGAGAACTTTTGGAGGAGACAGGAGTGGAGAATCTGGCGATGGAGCAGATCGCGGTGTATGGGGATTACGACAGGGATCCGCGTGCAAGGGTGATCACAACGGCCTACATGGCACTTGTTGACGAACGCGACGTAAAGGTGAAGGCCGGGGACGATGCAGCGGATGCGGTATGGTGTGATATCTCCATGGAAGAGACGGAGAGGGAGGAAACTGAGGCGAGTCTCAGAAGAAGATACAGCCTTCATTTTGTGAATAAAGAAAAGGGGCTGGATACAAGGGCAGAAGTCCTTCACATCCTTCGGAAAGGACTGATCCGGGAAGAAAAGTTTATCGTGGAAAAAAGGGGGATGATTGCTGCGGACCACGCTGCTATAGTGGCACAGGCAATGACGATATTGGGGAGTAGGTTGTAGCAAAGGGGTCAGACCCTTTTGCTCACTGTTTTCCGAGTTTTCTCAAACAATTGAAACAATAAAGAGAAAAACTCCCTTTTAAATCTTATTTTTCAAGTTTATCTGAATACAGAATAATAGAAGAATTACAGACAGAAAAACGTATGACACGCTGGGCACTAGAAGAGCAGGCCTTGTGTCATACGTTTTTTATGTAGATATTTTTTAATGCTGCAATTGGGATGAAGTTATTTTTTTGACTTAGCTCTTGAGACCATGAGGATCATTCCGAGGAATAGGAAGGCAATCACCATCCAAACTACGAAAATGACTGTGCTCTGTCCGCTAAACATATCATAGTATCCTTTCAGATAGATAATAACTACGATCCATGGGAGTACATGGGTCATGTAGCCTCGTATTTTTTCTGGAAACTTCATGCCCTGACCGCTGTTGGCTTCCTGAATAAAGTTTTTCCACCCCCACCCATTTTTATGGGTGCAGAAAAGCAGGTAAACTACTGAGCCGAGCGGCAGAATATTGTTGGATACGAGGAAATCTTCCAGGTCCATGATATTTGTTCCGGCTCCGAGGGGCTGAAAATCCGACCAGACGCTGAATCCCAAAATGCAGGGAATGCTGAGGACCGTGATCAGCAGGATGTTGATCCCTACGGATTTTTTTCTGCTGAAATGAAACAGATCCATTCCAAAGGAGACAATATTTTCAAAAACCCCCACGATGGTAGATAGTGCTGCGAAAAACAAAAATAGGAAGAACAAGGATCCCCAGATTCTGCCTCCGGCCATCTGCGTGAAAATATTAGGCAGGGTGATGAACACGAGCCCAGGTCCGGCAGCTGGCTCTACATTAAACGCAAAACAGGCTGGAATAACGATCAGCCCGGCAACTAAGGCGACGAACGTGTCCAGGATGACAATGCTTACGGATTCCCCGGTAAGGGAGCGGGATTTATCCAGGTAGCTACCGAAGATTGCCATGCCGCCCATCCCAATACTCAGCGTGAAAAAGGCCTGGCTCATAGCCCCGAAAATAACATTTCCGATTCCATTTTCCACCATCTTGTGAAAATCAGGAACGAGATAAAAGCGCAGCCCTTCTGCAGAGCCGGATAAGGTAACAGAACGGATGGCCAGTATGACCATTATGCCAAGCAGGCAGAGCATAGTGACCTTCATAATTTTTTCTACGCCCTTCTGCAGCCCGATACTGCAGATTCCAAATGCGATCAGGATCACGACTACGGTCCAGAGCATCAAAGTACCCGGGGAAGCCAGCATCTGATCATAGCTTTCCACAACCTGACCGGAAGTAACGCCGGTAAAATCTCCCCTGGCCATGCGCAGGCAGTAGTACAGCATCCAGCCGCCAACCATAGAATAGAACATGACCAGTATGTAATTACCGGCAATGGCAAACCAGCGCGTAAAATGCCATCGGGTACCCTCAGGCTCTAATGCATTATAAGAAGTAGCAATACTCTTCTGACTTGCGCGTCCCACACTGAATTCACAGACAATGATCGGCATTCCGAGGATCGCGAGGAACACCAGATACATCAGGATAAAAGCCGCTCCACCAAATTTCCCTGTCATATACGGGAATTTCCAAACATTTCCTAAACCGATTGCACAACCCGCTGATACCAGAATAAAACCAAGGCGGGAACCAAATTTTTCTCTTTTCATAAACAACCTCCATAATTTTCAGAAAACGGAGCGCAAAAGGGTCAGTCCCCTTTTAACCCACTGCCGCTTTAAACCACAACAGTATATCACAATATCAAAAAAAATGAAACAAAATATTGTTTTCCAGTCCTTGTCGGGGCATACATTTTATGGTAAGATAATTGGCAGAATGTTACTACATGAGGAGGAAACCATGGCAAACGATACAGTTTCAAAGAATTTTATTGAGCAGGAAATAGATAAGGATCTGGCAGAAGGCGTGTATGACCACGTCTGCACAAGATTCCCGCCGGAGCCGAACGGATACCTGCATATAGGACATGCCAAGTCCATTCTTTTGAATTATGGGCTGGCACAGGAATATGGCGGAACGTTCCATATGCGTTTTGATGATACGAACCCGACGAAGGAGAAGGTGGAGTTCGTCGAATCTATTAAGGAAGATATCAAGTGGCTTGGTGCCGACTGGAAGGATCATCTGTATTTTGCATCTGATTATTTTGAGCAGATGTATGAGTATGCAGTGAAGCTGATCAAGAAAGGCAAGGCTTATGTATGTGACCTTTCACCGGAGGAGATTCGTGAATACAGAGGAACCTTGACTGAACCAGGAAAAGACAGCCCGTACAGGAATCGTTCTGTAGAGGAGAACCTGGAGCTGTTCCAGAACATGAGGGACGGCAAGTACAAGGATGGGGAAAAGGTGCTGCGTGCGAAGATCGATATGGCCTCACCGAATATCAACATGAGAGACCCGATCATCTACCGTGTTGCCCGCATGAGCCATCACAACACAGGGGATAAGTGGTGTGTCTATCCGATGTATGATTTTGCACATCCTCTGGAGGATGCGATCGAGGGGATCACACACTCTATCTGTACTTTAGAATTTGAGGATCACAGACCGCTGTATGACTGGGTGGTGAAGGAATGTGAATTTGAGAATCCGCCGAGGCAGATCGAGTTTGCAAAGCTGTACCTGACGAATGTCGTGACAGGAAAGCGGTATATTAAAAAGCTTGTAGAGGATGGGATCGTGGATGGCTGGGATGACCCGCGTCTCGTATCTATCGCCGCTCTGAGAAGAAGAGGGTTCACACCGGAATCCATAAAGATGTTTATTGAAATGTGCGGTGTGTCCAAGAGCCAGAGCTCTGTAGATTATGCGATGCTTGAGTATTGCATCCGTGAGGATCTTAAGATGAAAAAGCCTCGTATGATGGCAGTGTTAGATCCGATCAAGCTTGTGATCGACAATTATCCGGAGGGAGAAGTGGAATATCTGGATGTGGCCAACAACCTGGAAAATGAAGAACTTGGCTGCAGAAAAGTTCCTTTCTGCCGCGAGCTTTATATCGAGAGGGAAGATTTTATGGAGGAGCCGCCGAAGAAATATTTCCGTCTGTTCCCGGGCAATGAAGTCCGTCTGATGCACGCATACTTTGTAAAATGCGAAAGCTTTGTGAAAGATGAGAACGGTAATGTGATTGAGGTTCACTGCACCTACGATCCGGAGACAAAGTGCGGCAGCGGTTTCACGGGAAGAAAGGTAAAAGGAACGATCCACTGGGTACCGGCTCCGTTTGCGCAGAAGGCAGAAGTAAGGCTGTATGAGAATCTGGTGGATGAGGAGAAGGGGGTATATAATAAGGAAGACGGTTCCCTGAACTTAAACCCGAATTCCCTGACCATCTTAAAGGACTGCTATGTAGAGCCAAGCTTTGATGATGCACAGGCATATGACAGTTTCCAGTTTGTAAGAAATGGATATTTCTGCATTGATGCAAAGGATTCCAGGCCGGATGCACTCGTATTTAACAGGATCGTATCCTTAAAGAGTTCTTTTAAATTACCGAAATAATCCATCGCCGGATAAATGAATATAAAGGGGCAGGTCTCGAATCAAAGAGAACCTGTCCCTTTGATGATTGAAAAGATGACCGTCTGCAGTCAGGAAGAAGAGAAAGCAAATGGGGGTGACAGAATGAATGAGTTAACGATCAATCTTCAGCCAAAATCAGAAATCCCGCTGTATGAGCAGATTTACAACTATATTAAAAAGGATATACAGACAAAAAGGATCCAAAGCGGTGAAAAGCTCCCCTCCACCCGGGCTCTGAGCAGACATCTGGAGGTGAGCCGCAGTACCGTGGAGCTGGCATATGAGCAGCTTCTTTCAGAAGGGTATGTGGAGGCAGAACCCTGCAGGGGATATTTTGCCGCCCAGATCGATGAGCTGTATCAGTTAAAGCCCCAGGCCCGCAGTGTTGTCAAGACGCCGCTCAGGAAAGAGCGGGAGTATCTGTATGATTTTACGCCAAACGGTGTGGATCTGAACAGCTTTCCTTATAATGCATGGCGCAGACTTTCCAGGGAATGTCTGTTGGATGACAGGGCCGAGATGTTCCGCTTGGGTGAGCCGCAGGGGGAATATGGCTTAAGATGTGCCATCTGTGACTATCTACATCAGGCCAGAGGCGTGAACTGCCAGCCCGGTCAGATCATCGTGGGTGCGGGAAATGACTACCTGCTGATGCTTCTGACGACGGTCATCGGCCGGGAGCACAAGGTTGCCCTTGAGAATCCCACCTATAAGCAGGCGTACCGTCTTTTTAAAAATCTTTCCTACGAGGTTTGTACCGTAGACATGGATTCAAAAGGAATGGAGATTGGAAAGCTTACGGATTCCGGAGCGGATATCGCATTTGTCATGCCCTCCCACCAATATCCGCTGGGAATCGTTATGCCGATCAAGAGGAGAATGTCTCTGTTAAAGTGGGCGGATGAGGCGCAAGGCCGTTATATCATCGAGGATGATTATGACAGTGAATTCCGTTATAAGGGAAAGCCGATCCCTGCGCTGCAGGGGTATGACAGCCGGGATAAGGTGATTTATATGGGAACCTTTTCCAAATCCATTGCTCCGGCTATCCGCATGAGTTATATGGTACTTCCCCTCCCGCTTTTAAAGCTTTATGAGCAAAGGAGCAGTTTTCTAAGCTCTACCGTATCCAAAGTAGATCAGATGATCCTCAAGAAATTTCTGGAAGAGGGATATTATGAACGTCATCTGAATAAAACCAGAGCCTTGTATAAAAGCCGGCATGATATGCTTCTGGGATGTCTAAAAAGTCTTCAGGACCGGTGTGTGATCTCCGGTGAAAATGCAGGTGTACATCTGCTGCTTCATTTTCATAACGGGATACCGGAAGAGGAATTGATCCGGCGCGCAGGTGAGAGAGGTGTGAAGGTTTACGGACTCTCGGAATATTTTATCGAACCGCAGGAGAAAGAGCAGGCTACGATCCTGCTTGGATATGCGAATATGAATGAAGAGAAGATACAGGAAGCAGTAAGAATATTGGATGAGGCGTGGAGATAAAATACACTTCTGATATGAAAAAATGATAAAAAACAGGATTGAGACAGTATAATGCCTCAATCCTGTATAAGATCAACTTCTATTCTTCTTTTGCTGCTTCTTCGTCAGGAGTCTCTAAAGCTTTGGCTTCCTGATCGGAAGTTTCCTCTGCCTCTGTATCGGCAGCAGCCTCCGTTGTGCGTTTGAGCGGAACGTATTCCCTATCTCCAACAGGCTGTAAATCGCTGTCTAAGTCAAAATCATCTTCTTCTGTAAAGTCCTGGCCGTCATCGCAGTTACTGTCATCACATCTGCCCTTGCAGAAATATGCTATAATAAGACCGATTGCAGAACCGACAGCTGCAAGACTTATAAACCATTTTAAAAACTTTTTCAATGTATAAGTCTCCTTTCTATGGGGTAATAACAAGTATTCCTTTCTATTGTAATACTTTTTGAGTATAATTACAATATTGGAATTAAATAATACATGCTGAAATGGCTTAAGGAACTAGGAAATAAGATTGGAATAAAGGAGTGTGTAACGAGGTAGCATGGAAAATAAGACTGCTAAGAAAGCAAAAAAACAAGCCAAGAAAGGGATCCTGAGTGTTGTATTCAGCCGGACTGCGCTGATCTTCCTTTTACTGCTGATACAGCTTCTGATGATGCTGGGGATCGCAACGTTTCTAAAAGATTATATCATTTATGTATACGGGGTGCTCAATGTGATTGGAGCTGTGATCGTGATCTATATCATCAACCAGAGGGGGAATCCGGCGTTTAGTATGACGTGGGTGCTGCTGATCCTGATCTTCCCGGCCTTTGGCTGCCTGTTTTATCTTTATGTAAAAGGTCAATTTGGTACAAGATACATCGGGAAACGGCTGGCTAAGCTCAAATTGGATACATACCCTTACATGGAACAGAAGGCTGAGATCATCGATGACCTTCGGCTGAGCAAGCCTGCCAATGCAAACCTGGCACATTACATGAAGCATCAGCTATGCTTCCCTACATACCGTAATACAAAGGCGACATTCTTTTCCAGCGGAGAAGAAAAATTTCCGGCTTTGTTAGAACAGCTTGAGAAAGCGGAAAAATTTATTTTTCTGGAATATTTTATCGTTGGCGAAGGTTACATGTGGGATACGATCCTGGAAGTCTTGAAAAGAAAAGCGCAGGAAGGGGTGGAGGTCCGCTTCATGTACGACGGAATGTGCAGTATTTCGCTGCTTCCCTATAACTACCCCAAGATCATCCGGAAATATGGAATCCAGTGTAAGATGTTCAGCCCCATCCGTCCGGTACTTTCCACGACGCAGAATAACCGGGATCACAGGAAGATCTGCGTGATAGACGGAAAAACAGGGTTTACCGGCGGGATCAATCTGGCGGATGAGTATATTAATAAGAAGGTCCGCTTCGGCTATTGGAAAGACACAGCGATCATGCTGGAAGGAGATGCGGTGCAGAGCCTGACCATGCTATTTCTGCAGATGTGGAATGCAACGGAATTGAAATACGGCGAGCAGTATCAGAGGTATCTGACACCTATGTCCACAGAGCTGCATCGGGAGCTGGGCTTTATGATCCCTTACGGAGACAGCCCGTACGATAATGAGGACGTAGGAGAGGAGGTATATTTCCATATTCTGAACCATGCCAAAAAGTATGTCCACATCATGACACCATATTTGATCCTGGACAACGAAATGCTGGATACACTCACAAGAGCTGCAAAAAGCGGGATCGAGGTGTGTATTATCATGCCGCATATTCCGGATAAATGGTATGCATTTGCTGTGGCAAAGACATTTTATAGGGAATTGATCGAAGCTGGTGTACAGATCTACGAATTCACGCCGGGATTTGTACATGCGAAAATTTTTGTGTCGGATGATGATACAGCAACAGTCGGAACGATCAATCTGGACTACCGCAGCCTGTATCTGCATTTCGAGTGCGGTGTGTTCATTTATAACAACCCGGTGGTCAGAGATATCGAGGCAGATTTCCAGAAGACATTAAAACAGTGTCAGAGGATCAGCGTGACCGATCTAAAGAAGATCAGCCCCTTTATGGCTGTCTGCGGAAGAGTGCTCAGGCTGATAGCACCACTCATGTAATAATTTCAAAGGGGTCTGACCCCTTTGAAAATTTATGTCTGTAGTATAAAAAATCGAAGGGGTCAGGCCCCTTTGCTCTTTTGCAGAAAATTGGAAATAGTGTTTTACAGATCGAAAAAAGTATAGTATAATTTCTAAGGTAGTTCGGTTATAAGAATTGCTAATAGAGGTTATTAAGCGATAATATACGCAGGAGGGTTTAAAATGGTAAAAGCAGTAGTAGGTGCTAACTGGGGCGATGAGGGAAAAGGAAAAATTACCGATATGCTTGGTAAAGAATCCGATATTATTGTCCGTTTCCAGGGGGGGGCGAATGCAGGCCATACCATCATTAACGATTATGGGAAGTTTGCGCTGCATACACTGCCGTCTGGTGTGTTTTATAATCATACAACAAGTATCATAGGAAATGGCGTTGCGCTGGATGTTCCGGTTTTGTTCAAAGAGATTCAGTCTATTGTTGACCAGGGAGTTCCTCAGCCGAAGATCCTGGTATCTGACAGGGCACAGATGGTGATGTCCTATCACAAGAATTTTGATGCATACGAGGAAGAGCGTTTGGCAGGAAAGTCCTTTGGATCTACAAAGTCAGGGATCGCACCGTTTTATTCTGATAAATATGCAAAGATCGGTTTCCAGGTAAGCGAGCTGTTTGATGAGGAACTGTTGAAAGAGAAAGTAGTGCGCGTGGCAGAGCAGAAGAATGTCCTGTTAGAGCATTTATACCATAAACCAATGATCGATCCTGACGATTTATATAAGGAGCTTATCGGATACAAAGAGATGATCGCACCATATGTATGTGATGTGTCTTTGTACCTTCATAATGCGATCAAGGAAGGCAAAAACATCCTTCTGGAGGGGCAGCTTGGCTCTCTGAAAGATCCGGACCATGGGATCTACCCGATGGTGACATCCTCCTCCACGCTTGCCGCTTACGGTGCGATCGGAGCAGGGATCCCGCCATACGAGATCAGGCAGATCATTACAGTATGTAAGGCATATTCCAGTGCAGTCGGAGCCGGAGCCTTTGTCAGTGAAATTTTTGGAGAAGAAGCGGACGAGCTAAGGCGCCGCGGCGGTGACGGCGGAGAATTCGGTGCAACGACCGGACGCCCGAGACGTATGGGCTGGTTTGATTGTGTCGCATCCAAATATGGCTGCAGAATGCAGGGAACAACTGATGTGGCATTTACCGTACTGGACGTACTTGGATATCTGGATGAGATCCCGGTATGTGTGGGATATGAGATCAATGGGGAAGTAACGACGGATTTCCCTGTAACCCATCTGCTTGAGAAAGCAAAACCGGTGCTTAAGACACTTCCGGGATGGAAATCTGATATCCGTGGAATTGAAAAATATGAAGACCTTCCGGAGAACTGCAGAAAGTATATTGAGTTCGTTGAGCAGGAGATTGGATATCCGATCACACTGATCAGCAATGGACCTGGAAGGGACGATATCATTTACCGCAATAAGTAGAGACAGTTTTATAAGAGAAACTTTAAGGGAGCTATCTGAAAAGGATACGCTCCCTTTTTGTTCTGGAAAGATAGGTTCAGAAGGATAATACACAAGGACGGCTTATTTGGATTTTTTATAAAATAAAAGATACAATATACAGCCTGGTGGTGATATAATGAAACAAAATAGTTAGATAAATTGATGTGAGATGCTTATATTTTTAGAAAATACCGGGAGGCGCATTATGGAACAGAATAGGGTAGATAAACCAAGTAAATCTGAAATAGCAATTTTTTTCCTGGTGACTTTTGGTATGTCCCTGTTTTGGGGAATTATAATGTATTTAGGAATTTACAAGAATAGTTATAATATATCGATGTTTATGATGCTGGTGCCTGCGGCGGGAGTGGCCCTCGGTAAAATACATACTAAAAGTGAAGATAAGGGTATCAAGCAGATACATAAGATAGAGACCACTGCCTTTGGAACAATTTTTTTAGTACTATTAATAAGAACAGCAGGTGTGATAACAGATGCACTATTGACCGGGTGTATAACGATAGTGGGGGTGGTAGCTAGTATGATTGCTATTCTATATTCATGGGTATATAGTTCACAATTTAATCCAGCTAAAAATATCAAAGAAATTGTAAAATTTATTTTGGGTTACACAGTCATTACTTTAGCTGTCATTATTTGGATGAATTTTAGCAGAATAGATATTTTCCTTTTTCAGGGAGTTCTGTTTTCGCTATTTACATTTATGATAAGTGGTATTTTTTACTTTGGAGAAGAATACGGGTGGCGAGGCTATCTGCCTGCCAGAAAACGCCTTAGTGCTTATCTGCTGTATCGTATTATTTGGGGATTCATTATCTGAAGAAGCACTTTATTATAGTGATCTGAACATAAGAAATGTGCGCGTGATGCCTAACAGAAAAGATACGTTATCCTTTTCGCAAAAATAATGCTGTATTGTATTGACCTTAAAGTTGGTTCAAGGCTTATAATGCAGACAAATAAAGGAAGGAGGATGTGATTTTATGAAGATAAAAGATGTCGAGCGCACTGTAGGAATCACAAGTGCAAATATCAGGTTTTATGAAAAGGAGGGGCTGATCGCTCCCCATAGGAACGGTGACAATAATTACAGAGAGTATTCCAAGGAGGATGTGAAACGGCTTGAGCAGATCAAATTCCTGCGTATCCTGGGAGTTTCCGTTCAAGATATCAGGTTTTTGCTTCAGGGAAATTGCGAGCTGGACGAAGTACTTAGGAAACGTCAGGAGGAGATGGAGCAGGAGGAGAAGCACCTGCAGGAGCTTCGTGAGCTGTGCGGGACGATTCTGAGAAGCGGGGTGGATCTGGATCATCTGGATTACACGATGATCGACCTGGAAAGCAGCAGCGTGAAAAAGCGGCTGGAGGAGCTGATGACAGAAGATACGGCAAAAGCAGAAATTTCTCGCCAAAGTTATTACCAGTATATCTGGAGATGGATCGCAGCCGCTCTTTTGCTGGACGCGGTGATCTGCTTAGCATTCCCGGATTTGCTGGCTGAGATTATCTGGGTGGGAGGCGGCAAGGTAAATTTGGGGAATTCCATGTTTTATATAATGAAGGATATCGTGATTTTCCCGTTTCTCGTGGTGATTTCAGTCCTTACAGCTCTTGCGGCTATGTGGACGGCAAAGTTATGGGCCTTATATGTGAACTTTATTCTGGCCTCCCTGGAACTGCCGCTGTTTTTGTATCTGTTGAATTGGATCATCACTCACGATTTTGAAAATATTCGTTATGAAAGCACTGTGTTTTTTATAACAGCAGCAGTATTTGTAATCCTGTTTGGGGTAAGTCTGGACAAATGGAAGAGAATGGAGCGTAATGCGATATACGGGGCAGCTGCCGCACTGGTCTATTCTCTGCTGGTGGGCTATGGATATTTTATGGCAGAAAAGAACTGGCTCGACTGGGTATTCTGGAGCGTCTTTTTGATAATTTTCCTGATGTATATCTCTGTGACGACTGTGGTGGAAACAAGGTACAGATCGTCCTATACCAAGTATTCAGGCATCGTGACAGCGATCAATACCGTGAATTTTCTGGCAGTCCTGATCTCAGCCCAGGGCAGGACAAAAAGCTGGCGGCGGGACGGCAGGGAATTCCATTAAGAAAGATAAGAAATTGGTAATATTTCATTATAGAATCTTTAGAATTCCACCATATCTCTGACACATTTGAAAGGTACAATAAATACATGTTAAAAAATAGATTTTATATCAGGATTTTTTTGACATATTAAAGGCCTGTCGTTCATATAATAGTAAGGCTGAGGTTTAAAAAGAAAAGGAGGTATTTTCATGCGTCAGAACAACAATGAAGGAACTCAAGAGATGATTTCGATGGAAGAATACCTGGTAAGAAGACAGGAAAAAAGAAAGACTGAGAACTCAAAGAAACCATTTTTCAGTCTCAGAGCAGCAGAGGTGAATGCCGCTCTGGAACTCGCACAGATGTATGTATAACAGATCAGTTATCCTTATCTGTGTCATCATGGCGATTCTTTTGAGACAAACGATAAACTAAGGTATAAGCATACAAAAGAACAGGCAGTAAGATTGTTGCGGCAATGGAAGCCTTCAGCAGACCGGATGATGCAGAATGGTCAACAAAAGCGAAGATCAATGTGCTGCCGTATAAACATACAAGAAGAACCGCGCCGATGAGGGCGAAAATACGTTTTGATTTTTTCATGACAGATCCTTTCTATCTGAGTGATACATAAACAAAGATAGATACATTATAACTAAAAAAGCAGGACATTTCAAACAAAATCAGAGACAACAAAGACCGAATACAATGAAGTTCAAATACAAGGAAGAACAGAGTCGGATTTGTGAGGAAATGGACCATGAGATGCTTGGAAAAATGCGGGACGGCCTGCCCTAAAGGTGGGGCGTCCTGTTTCTATTGAAGAGCCGCTCCGTTTTAGAACCAGTTTTAGCAGGCCCTAATTTTCGTATTTACTAAGTTGGATTTTTGTTATATAATGGGAACACGAGCGAAAATTAGATAAAAGGAGTTATATACCATGAGTGAGAAATGTTTATTAGATCAGTGGCGTGATACCGCCTATAACAAAGAGCTTTCAAGAGACCAGCTGGAGCAGTTCTGGGGCACATATTTCAATATTGAGAAGAGTATTTACGAGCAGCTTCTGGATGCACCGGACGTAGAAGTGAAAGGAACGGTGGAGGAGCTTGCGAAGAAGTATGGTCAGGAAGTGCTGACTATGGTAGGCTTTTTGGACGGCATCAATGACAGTCTGAAGGTACCGAATCCGATTGAGACGATGACAGAGACTACAGAAGTGAGCCTTGCTTTTGACAAGGAAAAGCTGTACAAGAATATGGTAGATGCAAAGGCTGACTGGCTGTATGAACTGCCGCAGTGGGACAACATCTTTGATGCGGAGACGAAAAAGCGTCTGTACCGTGAGCAGAAGCAGTCAGGTACGATCCGTAAGGAGAAGAAGATCGGAAGGAATGATCCGTGTCCGTGCGGAAGCGGTAAAAAGTATAAGAAGTGCTGCGGTAAGAATGTATAATATCTGCCTTTCACAGCATGTAGATGATAGAAGATCCTCTGGACACAGGCTCCGGAGGATTTTTATGATAGAGGCAGCAGGCATGGAGCAGCTTTACCTCATTAAAGAAGCAGCGGGGCGGATATTGAATATCCGCTTTGACTATATTTGACAACAGATTGAAGACGGGGAACACAGGATGAAAGTGTATTTTTTAATAACGGGAAGTTTCTGCATGCTTTATTATCTGGCCATGTGGTTCTATTCGAAAAAATGGAACTCCACGTTTGTCTTATTTTGGCCGGTCGTGGGCATCACACATCTGATATTGGGATTGCTTCCGCTGCCAAAGCCGGCCGGAAGGGGATTATTAGCACTTGTTTTGATCCTCTGGGCGGTATTTCTTGTGGTAGAGGTACAGATCTGTACTGCGATGAGGAAAAAGGCGGGGGAAAACCTGGAATATCTGATCATCCTTGGGGCCCAGGTCCGGGGAACAAGAATTACGTCCTCTTTAAAAAAGAGGCTGGATGCGGCTCTTTCTTATCTGGAGGAAAACCCACAGACACAGGTGATCGTGTCCGGGGGCCAGGGAAAGGGAGAAGCTGTCTCAGAAGCGGAGGCTATGGCAGGGTATCTCCGCGGACATGGAATCGAGGAGTCACGCATTCATCTGGAGAATGCGTCCACTACAACCTGGGAAAATTTAAAGTTTAGTGCAAAAATCGTAGGAGATATGTCTGCTCCTTTGGCAGTGGTGACCAATAATTTTCATCTGTACAGGGCGATGAAGATCGGAAAACAGATAGGATACCAGAACCTGCAGGGAATTCCGGCCAGTTCTAATAGCCTTTTCCAGGTGAATTATCTGGTGCGGGAGTTTTTTGGAGTTCTTAAATTTGTGATTTTCAAGAAGTAAGGGGAAAGGAAAGAGAATTGCCAAAACCTCAATTGCACAAATCTTCAATTGCCGGTTGACAAAAACAAAGGTAATGATATAATAAATCTAACATTGACACAAAGATAATACGATGACGAGACGAGTAGAATGTGAAAGGATACAGAGAGGAAAAGCCTGAGGCTGTAAGCTTTTCTATCGCGGAAGCATTTGAAGACTACCTCTGAGTGGCTGAAAACAGCCCGGTGATTCCGTTATAATCATTATGAAGTGGTTCTGGCATTGCCAGCTCAATTAGGGTGGAACCGCGAGGAATATATGTACTCGTCCCTTTCTGTAAGTGATTACAGGAAGGGTTTTTTTGTGATATAGGAAACTTTGTCTCTTATATCACATGAAAGCAGACCAGAGAAAGGAGCAGAAGATGAAAAGCATTCAAGATTGTTTTGAATTGAATAATGGTGTGAAGATCCCCTGTGTTGGATTCGGCACCTATAAGGCAGCCCAGGGAAAGACTGCTGAGGTGATCCGAACCGCCATTGATGCGGGGTACCGTTATTTTGATACCGCATCTTTTTATGGCACGGAGCCATATTTGTGCGAGGCAGTCAAAGACAGCGGGATTCCCAGGGAGGAATTTTTCATCACCTCAAAGGTGTGGAAGACCGAGATGGGATATGAGCGGACGAAAGAGGCTTTTGAGGCGACTCTTGAGAGACTGGGAACAGATTATCTGGATCTGTACCTGATCCACTGGCCCTTGCCTGAACCGGACTATGAGGACTGGAAGGCACTGGATCTTGAGACCTGGAGGGCATTGGAAGAATTTTATAAAGAAGGAAGGGTGCGCGCGATCGGCCTGAGCAATTTCCTGCCCCACCACATTGAAAATATCCTGCAGAATTGTGAGATCCGGCCGGCGGTGGATCAGATCGAGTTTCATCCGGGGTATTCCCAGGAAGCGGCACTTAGGTACTGCCGGGAAAAAGAAATCCTGGTGCAGGGGTGGAGTCCGCTTGGCAGAATGAGGGTTTCAAAGGAGCCGCTCATACTGGAGCTGGCAGAGAAGCATGGTGTTTCGGCTGCACAGATCTGTTTAAGATACGCGCTCCAGAGAAATGTCATCCCTCTTCCGAAATCTTCTTCCATAGAAAGGATGAAGCAGAATCAGGAGCTGTTTGACTTCGAGATTTCCGGGGAGGATATGTACCGTTTAGAGACGATGCCGCAGACAGGCTGGTCAGGAGAACATCCAGACCGTGAAAGAGTCTATTTTGATCAATGATGTGTCCCAGAGTAAGCGTTTAAACTAAAACTATGGAAAATGATATGTTCCAGCACACCGGACAGGCTGTGTATTTGGATCTATATAAATTAGTATAAAATTTTATGAAAAGAGAGGAAAAAAGAATGAAGATCACATTAAAAGATGGGTCCTGCAAAGAATATGATAAGAGCAGATCTGTAATTGAAATTGCATCCGATATTAGTGAAGGGCTTGCAAGAGTCGCAACAGCCGGAGAGATCGATGGTGAAGTGGTAGATCTGAGGACGGTCGTAGACAAGGACTGCGAACTGAATATCCTGACATTCCAGGATGAAAAGGGAAAAGGCGCATTCAGACATACAGCATCCCATATCATGGCGCAGGCGATCAAGAGACTGTACCCGGATGCAAAGCTTGCGATCGGGCCTTCCGTAGCAGATGGGTTCTATTATGATATTGACAGAGATGTTCCGCTGACTGCAGATGACCTGACAAAAATCGAAGCAGAGATGAAGAAGATCGTAAAGGAAAATCTTCCGATCGAGCAGTACACAAAGCCGAGAGAAGAAGCGATCGCATATTTTAAAGAAAAAGAAGAACCATATAAGGTAGAACTGATCGAAGATCTGCCGGAGGATGCAGTGATCAGCTTTTATTCCCAGGGGGAGTTCACGGACCTGTGTGCCGGACCTCACCTGATGTCCACAAAGCCAGTGAAGGCATTTAAGCTGACAAGCCTTGCAGGTGCTTACTGGCGCGGAAGTGAGAAGAACAAGATGCTTCAGAGAATCTACGGAACAGCATTCCCGAAAAAGGCAGAGCTGGACGAATATCTGACCATGTTAGAGGAAGCTAAGAAGCGCGATCACAGAAAGCTTGGAAAAGAGCTTGGCCTTTTCATGATGAGAGACGAGGGACCGGGATTCCCATTCTTCCTTCCAAAGGGAATGGAGCTTAAGAATACTCTCCTTGACTATTGGAGAGAGATTCACCGTAAAAATGGATATGTTGAGATTGCGACTCCGATCATGCTAAGCCGCCATCTGTGGGAAACATCCGGGCACTGGGATCACTATAAGGACAATATGTATACAACAGTGATCGATGAGGAGGATTTTGCGATCAAGCCGATGAACTGTCCGGGCGGAATCCTGGCATATCAGTCAGAGCCGCGTTCCTACCGAGACCTGCCACTGCGTATGGGAGAATTGGGTCTGGTGCACCGTCATGAAAAATCAGGACAGCTTCACGGTCTGATGAGAGTACGCTGCTTCACACAGGATGATGCACATATCTTCATGATGCCGGAGCAGATCCGCGATGAGATCAAGGGGGTTGCAAGACTGATCGATGAAGTATACAGTCTGTTTGGATTTAAGTATCATGTGGAACTGTCCACACGTCCGGAGGACAGCATGGGAAGCGATGCAGACTGGGAGATGGCAACAGATGCACTGCGCGGTGCTCTGGATGACTTAGGGCTTCCATATGTGGTAAATGAAGGAGACGGTGCATTCTACGGACCGAAGATCGACTTCCATCTGGAGGATTCCATCGGAAGGACATGGCAGTGCGGAACGATCCAGCTTGACTTCCAGCTTCCGCTCCGTTTTGATCTGGAATACACAGGTGCAGATGGTGAGAAGCACAGACCGATCATGATCCACCGTGTTGCATTTGGTTCTATTGAACGTTTCATCGGAATCCTGATCGAGCACTTTGCAGGTGCATTCCCGACATGGCTTGCCCCGGTACAGGTAAAAGTACTGCCGATCTCCGATAAATATCTGGAATACTCCAGCCAGGTACTGGATGCATTAAATAATGCAGGAATTCGTGCAGAATTGGATACACGAGCAGAAAAGATCGGCTATAAGATCCGTGAAGCGCAGATGCAGAAGATCCCATACATGCTCGTTGTAGGTGCCAAGGAAGAGGAGGACGGACTTGTTTCTGTCAGAAGCAGATTCGAGGGTGATGAAGGACAGAAGAGTCTGGAAGCATTCCTTTGTGATATCAAAGAGGAGATCGCAAAAAAGACAGTGCGCGAGGTAAAGACACGGGAGTAAAAACGCAGGAATAAATAAAACGCACACAGGGCATAATGATACTGATTTCATTATTTAGAAGGAGGTATGATCATGCCAGAATTAAAATGTACTGTACAGACATGTGTGCACAACAAACAGTTTTTATGCGATCTTGACGCGATCCAGGTAGGCGGGGAGCAGGCAAAAACAGCCAGAGAAACACTCTGCGCCAGCTTCCAGGAGAGAAAAGCAGGCGGTGCTTCCAACAATGGTTCCAGCAGCTACAGTAACAGCAGCAATAGCAGTAACAGTAATAGCTACAGCGGTACCTATGTAAGTGGTTACAGTGATATCACAGGAGGTGCTTCTGACCGCAGCGATGTAGATTGTAAAGCTGTAGAATGTATGTATAACAATAACTACAAATGCCATGCTGGAAAGATCAGTGTGGAGGGCAGCAATGCACGTCAGAGTGAGTCTACAGAGTGTGCAACCTTTAAGTGTAAATAAGGAATATGCTCAAGTGAGTTAAAGAGTGAGAAGAAAAGGCAGGTGTCTGGGAAATACTCCCGGCCATCTGCCTTTTTGCCGTCCGGATATATCAGACGGAGTACGGTTTTTAAAACGAATTTTATGTGTGCAGCATTTCTTACGGATCCGGATCCGGGAGATACTGGTGGAAAATGCATTGGACATAAGGTTGACTAGATGACACGATAGGGGCTATAATCATTATATGTGCATACAGGAAGGAACTAAATAACGAAATGATGAAAGAAAATGAAAATCTGAAAAATGACAGGAAAGAAGAGACGAGCGGCTACTATGCGTCCCGGCCTTCTTTTGGCAACAGCGGGCCATCAAAGCTGCGGCAGAAGTTCAGCAGAGGGATGACCTTTTTTGTAGTGATCGCTGCCTGTATCCTCTTTTACTTTGCATTATTGAGACTGCCGGCTATCTCCGGTGTTTTCAAGGAGATACTCCATATATTAAAGCCGGTGATCTATGGGCTGGGGATCGCATATCTTTTGAATCCGATCGTTGGCTTTGTGGAGAGACATTTGAAGCCGCTGCTTCAAAAAAAGATCTCGAATGAGAAGAGTGTCCATGCAATTTCCAGAGGGGTGGGGATCTTTGCAGCGGTGACAGTGCTGGTCATGGTCATTGTAGCCTTATTTAATATGATGATACCGGAGCTGTATGGAAGTATCCGGGATATGGTGCTGACTGTGCCGAGCCAGTTAAACCAGCTGGTTGAAAAGATCATGGAGATGAACTCCAAGGATACGACGCTGAACCAGCTCCTGAACAACGTACTCAAGGAAGCAACCGATTATATCCAGAGATGGATGCGCAGCGATCTGCTGACTCAGATCAATGTTCTGATGTCCAACCTGACCGTCGGTGTGATCAGTGTTGTGAATGAGTTTTTGAATGCAGTGATCGGGATCATTATCTCCATCTATGTACTGTTCAGCAAGGAGAAGTTTGCAAGCCAGTGTAAAAAAGGGGTTTATGCAATATTTAAACCTTCGCATGCCAACATGATCCTGCATCTGACCATTAAGAGCAACGAGATTTTCGGCGGATTTATCATCGGGAAGATCATAGATTCGGCGATCATCGGAGTATTATGCTTTATCGGTCTGTCGATCCTGAACATGCCTTACACACTTCTGGTCAGTGTAATTGTGGGTGTGACGAATGTCATTCCGTTTTTTGGACCCTATATCGGGGCGATCCCGAGTGCGGTCCTGATCATGCTGTCTGATCCGAAGATGGGAATTTATTTTATCATCTTTATCCTGGTTCTCCAGCAGCTGGACGGGAATGTTATCGGGCCGAAGATACTGGGTGATTCCACAGGACTTTCTGCATTCTGGGTGGTATTTGCGATCCTCTTGGGCGGAGGTCTGTTTGGATTTTTAGGAATGATACTGGGAGTGCCTACATTTGCGGTGATCTATTATATTGTAAATATGCTGGTCAATCACAGGCTGGAGAAGAAAAAGCTTCCGATCGATACAGAGGCCTACGGTGAGATGAGCTATGTCGATTCGGACGGAACCTATGTCCATTCAGAGGATAACGAGGCGAATACAGCGAATGATCAGAAAAAATCAAATAAGCCAAAAGAACCGGATAAGCGGAAAGTTTTGAAGAAGCAGAAAGAGCAGGATGCGGCAGCTGATCTGCAAGAGCCGGAAGATCGGGATGAAACAAAGAACAAAAAAGGGGAATAGACAAAATGCCAATACGAGTACAGAATGATTTGCCAGTGAAGGAAATATTAGAGCAGGAAAATATATTTGTGATGGACGAATACCGTGCTGCACACCAGGACATCCGTCCTATCAGCATCGGGCTTCTCAACCTGATGCCGCTGAAAGAGGATACAGAGCTGCAGATCCTCAGATCACTTTCTAATACACCCCTGCAGGTGGATGTGACATTTGTAAGGGTGGGCAGCCATGTTTCAAAGAATACATCCACAAGCCATATCTATAAGTTTTATGAGGCGTTCGAGGAAATCAAGCATCAGAAATTCGATGGATTTATCATTACGGGTGCACCTGTGGAGCAGATGCCTTTTGAAGAGGTGGATTACTGGGAAGAATTGAAGGAGATCATGGAATGGACTACCACGAACGTGACTTCGACCCTGCATCTGTGCTGGGGAGCACAGGCCGGGCTTTACTATCATTATGGGATCGATAAGATCCGGCTGCCGGAGAAGATGTTTGGGGTGTTTCAGCATCAGGTGAGAAACCGTAAGATTCCGCTTGTGAGGGGATTTGATGATGTGTTCTATGCGCCGCACAGCAGGCATACTACTGTTCCCCAGGAGCTTCTGGAGGCAGATGACAGGATCACCATATTGGCCGATTCGAAGGAGGCCGGTGTATTTTTGTGTATGGCAAAAGAGGGCCGTCAGATTTTTGTAATGGGACATCCGGAATATGACCGGGTGACATTGGATACCGAATATAAGAGAGATAAAGGGAAGGGGCTGGATATCAAAGTCCCTGTGAACTATTACCCGGATAATGACCCGAAAAATCGGCCGGAACTGATCTGGCGGGCGCATGCCAACAACCTTTATACCAACTGGCTGAATTATTATGTTTATCAGATCACTCCTTATGATCTTTATGGGACGCCGTTTTAAGGAGACTCCCTGAGAATTCAGCAGAGAAAAGGGTGCGGTTATTTAAACAGGAACAGGGGGATTTTATCCCCCCAATCAGCCTTGGATATCCTTTTAAATTATAAAACAACCAACGTTAGTTTTCTATTCGTTTTTCTATTTCTACATGCTCCGGTAATCCCCCGGAGACATTCCATAGACTTCTTCAAACAGATGATAGAAATGGCTGTTGTTGTGATATCCGCAGGACATGGCGATCTCTTTCACAGACAGATTTGTAGTGAGTAAAGCTTCGGCGGCATGGTCCAGCCGGAGCTTTTGTACATATTTTACAAAAGTGCATCCGGTATATTTCTGAAAGAGCAGATTAAAGTAGTTCCGGTGATAGTGAAATGTCTTCTCCAGCTGGGATGCAGTGACCGTTTGAAAATGGAGACGGATATAGCGGTCCACTTCATAAAAAAGTGTCTGTTCTTTATTCTCTCTGTCTGAGCTGTGCAGTTTGAGGGAGTAATTCCAGCACAGAAGAGACAAAAGCTTTTTCAGATTTCCCGCAATGATCTCTGACGAGCCGACGGAAGGGGAGAAATCCTCGTATACTAATTGCTCCAGCAGAATATCCAGTTTCCTTCCCGTCTCATCTGTTTTTAACAGGCTGCCAGATGACCGGCCCGCCTCAAGTGCCTGGGAGGGGTACAGATGAGTATAACTCTGGATCTGCCGCTGGCGCTGCAGGGCATGAAAGAAAAACTGATGCAGCGTATGGTCCTGTCCGACTACTGACAGCAGATGGTTCAGATAATCAGCCTGCAGCCATAAAAAGAGTACGCAGGAATCACTTCCACCGCACAGAAAGTCGGCATGGGAAATGTTCCGGTCGGTGATAACAAATTCTCCCTCATGAAAGGTCTGTTTTTCTCCCAGCAGGATCTGCTGAAATTCTCCCTTTACCACATATAGAATTTCGATAAAGTCGTGAGTATGGTAATGTCCCTGCCATGGCAGCCCGCGTGTAACACACCGCCATCCCCGGCGGCTGAAGGAATATTCTTTTCCCTGTGCCGTGTAGCAGCACAGCAGAGCAGAAAATACTGCGTCAGAGGTATGGATATCAATTCCCTGATCTTGAAAAGAAGGGGAAAGAGAGGCCGTCTGTTCAGACTGCCAGAGCGCTCTTGCGGGTGAACAGTCTGACGAACCTCCTTTGGGGACAGAACTCCATTCTTGTTCTTTTATGTAAAAATGCTTATATGTGGAAATTCGTTCAGAGAGTGAACTGTATACCATCCCTTGGTCTGCAAGCAGATCCTTTTTCAAGTGTAGATCCCAATCTTTCATAACTGTACCTCTTATCTGGCTTATAATCGTGCAAATCGTCCTTGTATCTATATTATATAATAGAATATCGTTCTTGTCACAGGCAAATTGTCCTTTTAGAATATAGGTATACAAAAGTTGCTTGAAATTCAGGAGGAAAACAAATGAAGTGGGAAAATCTGAATGCCGGATGGTATTTTAAAAGAGGAACGATCATGACCATGATGGCAATGGGGACAAAAGATTTTGGAGAAAAGGTGAATCTGCCCCATGATTATATGATCAGCAGTGATGTGAAGGAAGACGCGCCGGGGACTGCCACAATGGGGTATTATGCAGAAGGAGCCGCAACGTATACGAAGTTTTTGAACATTCCGAAGGAATGGGAAGGGGAGAAAATCTATCTCTATTTTGATGGTGCTATGATGAATGCATCGGTCTTTGTCAATGGTGGTTTATGCAGAAAGCACCATTATGGATATACACCATTTACAGTGGATCTGACAGATCAGATATATTACGGTGAAGAAAACCGGATTTCTGTGGCCGTATCACCTAACCTTCAGCCAGACTCCCGCTGGTATACCGGGGCAGGATTGTACAGGGATGTGTTCCTGGCACATACAGCTGCGATCCATGTGGCAGCAGACGGAATCTTTTCCTATACAAAGCAGTTATATGATGTGAAGGAGGATGTGGCAGGAAGTGCCCTTCTCATGCATGAGATTACAGTGGAGAATCACAGCCTGCAGGACCATCAGGTCAAAGCAGCAGTAAGCCTGATCGATGAAAAGGGCAATGAGGTGCTGACCAGGGAGAGTGTCGTATTTGTAGAGGCAGATGCAAGTGCAGCGGCAAGAGTTACGATGACTGTGTCCGATGTACAGCTCTGGGATGTGGATCATCCGTACTGTTACCGGGTGAAAGCTGTTATAACAGACATGGGAAGCTTTGGAGTGCATCTTAAAAATGATGCCTTAGATGCTGTGTGTGATACGGCAGAGACCCTCTTTGGGATCCGCACTATTGCGGCCGATGCGGTCCGCGGACTGCAGATCAATGGAAAGACGGTGAAGATCAAAGGCGGCTGTATCCATCATGATAATGGAATGCTCGGCGCAGTGTCTCTGTATGACAGTGAGTACCGGAAAGTCAAAAAGTTAAAGGATGCCGGATATAACGGAATCCGTACGGCCCATAATCCGCCGTCTTCGGTTCTGCTTAAGGTATGTGATAAACTGGGAATGTATGTATTTGACGAGGCTTTTGACGCATGGGGATTTGCAAAAGTTCCGGGAGATTACAGTCTGTTCTTTGAAGAGTGCTGGAAGGAGGACATGAGGGCATTTATGACCAGGGACCGCAGTCATCCTTCTGTCATTTTCTGGTCTACCGGGAATGAGGTGGAAGAACGCGGTGGTCTGGGAAACGGGTACGCTAAAGCAGAGGAATTGGCTGCATATGCAAGAACGCTCGATCCTACCAGGCTGATCTCAAACGGTCTTTGTTCCATGTGGAACGGACTGGATGATAAAGGTGTCGTGAAACAAATACAGCAGATGAAAGCTTCCATGGGTGGACAGGCGCAGAATCTGGACACAGGAAAAGAGGATACTTCCTGGGAGGAACGCACAGAGGCCTTTGCAAATTGTCTGGATGTGGTCGGCTATAATTATCTGGACAGCCACTATGAATATGACCATGAACGCTATCCGGAGCGTGTGATCCTGGGTACGGAAAGCTACCCGGCCCACATGGCCCAGGTGTGGGAGATGGTTCAGAAAATGCCATATGTGATCGGGGATTTCACGTGGACTGCTTATGATTATATCGGAGAGGCGGGGATTGGAAAGACAGCCTTTTTTGAGAAGGATGATCCCCGTTTGAAAATGGGGGCATGGCTGATGTCATCCCATGCAAGCGAGTATCCATGGAGACTGGCCAATGATGCGGATTTTACAATCAATGGTATGCTGACACCACAGGGAATCTGCCGTAAGATTATGTGGGGCAGTGAAGAGACCGGTCTGTTTACGCAGCATCCGGATCACTTTGAATTAGAAGAAGTAACAAGTTCCTGGGGCTGGAAAGAGATGAGTCCGAGCTGGAATTACCTGGGGGCCGAAGGAAAAAAGGTAAAAACATACGTGTATACGGCTGCAGACGAGGCGGAACTTATTCTCAACGGTGTATCTCTTGGAAAAAAGGCTGCCGGGAAAGAAAACCATTATCTGGCTGTTTTTGAAGTGCCGTTTGAAAAAGGAAAACTGGAGGCTGTCAGTATCCGGGAGGGGCAGGTGGTTTCAAAATCCTGCCTTGTTACAACAGAGGTGCCTGTATGTATTGATTTGGAGGCTGAACGGACTATTTTGGAGGCAAATGGCAGGGATTTAGCCTATATAGCAGTTAAACTCGTAGATAAAAATGGAAACCTTGTTCCGGATGCACAGATCCGGTTAGAGGCAGTGCTGGAAGGCGGCGAACCAGAAAACTGCAGGGCTCATCTGGCAGGATTTGGTTCTGATAACCCGTGTACAACAGATAATTATACTTCTGGAAACTGTACAAGTTACAAGGGGCAGGCAATGGCCATTGTACGTGCTGAAGATGAAGCGGGTGATGTAGTGCTTAGAGTAACGGGAGAGGACATTGAGGGGGCAGAAGTTACCATACACATTGTGTAATAAAAGAGTCGATAGACAAAAGGACTGTATTGGCGAAATAACATAAATTTTTAAGTTTGTCAAGCGTTTACTGCCTGCTTGCAATAGTCCACCCGTCTCTTTATACTAGAAATAGATACTTTGGAATCAGGTAAGGACTAGAGTGGGAGGTGAAGCACATCATGCTGCAGGAGCAGGATTTGCAGGCAATTGCCAGGCTGATTGATGAAAGAGCTGCGCAGACAGAGAAGAGCGTTGGGCAACGTCTGGACGGGATCGATGCCCGGCTGGATGGAATGGACAAGAGGTTTGACGGAATTGATGCTCGACTGGACGGGATCGATGTCCGACTGGATGGGATCGATGTCCGACTGGATGGAATGGATGCCCGGCTGGACGAAATGGACAAACGGTTTGACGGAATTGATGTCTGGCTGGATGGGATCGATGTCCGACTGGATGGAATGGACAAGAGGTTTGACGGAATTGATGCTCGACTGGACGGAATCGATGTCCGACTGGATGGAATGGACAAACGGTTTGATAAACTGGAGGCTGATCTGGCAGAGGTATCAGATGATCTTTTCAAGGAGATTGGGATTACCCAGGTTTATCTGGAAAAGAAAATTGACAGAAACAGTGAGCAGATAGTGGCATTAACGAATCTCTGTCGAATCAATCAGGTGGAGAACGAAAGACTTCTTTTGGAATGTAAACATATTTCTAAAAGATTAGATGGTTTAGAAAAAAATGTAGAAACACCGGGTTTATGAATGTCTAAGTAGAATAAAGGTATCTCATTAAGAGAGTACCTGCTTTGTTGAGCGGATGCTCTCTTTTTGTATAAATGGAACCTTCCGGTTACGGCAGATGTGTATGTAGAGGAATCGGATGCTGAAGGAGAGCAGATCAAACAGATTCCGGTCGAATAGGAACTTTGAGACTTATGATAATTGAGACAGTTTCAATATCCTGTCCGGGATTGTAGAGTTCGCTAATCATCTGCTGTATTTTAATATTGAAGTGCTGTTTGATACTCCGGTATACTATCTGCGGGCAGTTGTAGAGGGGGACAGTTTGTTTGCAGGGACAAGTCCTGCCTGGAGGATTGAAACTGGACAGGAAGCAGTTCTGCCGCCGGATTTGAATCGTGGTTCGGGTGCAGTGGAAGAGAAAAACAGGAAAAATATTCAGTTTTGGTACAACAGATGCAGAAAAATAAAACGGAGATGGTTCCGGCACGATGAGCATTGGATTCTGATCATAGTTTGTGTGGCACGGTTATAGGTACGGATATCTGGTGTGGAAAAAAGGTGTTTGAGGATAAACTTTAAAACCGGGTATGAATGTAAAGCATAGCGGACAAAAGGAAATTAGTCTTTCTGTCCGTTATGCTTTTCTATTTCCGCGATCTTTTTCCGGATATTCTGATAGATCTTATCATTCTCCAGGTCGATCTCGCCCGGTTCATTGAGATATTCAGAAAAAAAGTCAGGAGTTTCTTCAAAAAAACGCTCCTGAGCGTCCGGCGGTAAATCGGCGATAAACCGCTCATAAAACTCAAAATCATCCATCAAAAGGAAGTCGCGGAATCTTTTTTTCTGCTCTAAAGTCATATTTAGCTTCACATTGAATCACTCCTTACCTATATTATAGTCTATTTAACGACTATAGTCAATTAAAAGACTTCATACTATTCTATAAAAGAAGGAGGCCTGAAATGATTGATTATAGTCCATTCTGGATCACACTACAAAATTCGAAGGAGAGTACATATACATTGATTAAAAAGTATCATATTTCAAGTTCAACTATAAATCGGTTAAGAAAGAACAAACCGGTCAATACAGTCACTCTTAATGAATTGTGCTGTATTTTAAACTGTAATATACAAGATATTGCACAGTATGTTCCCTCCGAAGAAGATCAGTTGTTATTCAGCCAATAACGAAAAGAGCAGCAGACAGCCTTAAAACTGCTGCTTTTTTTCTTCAGGCGGAGCGTTTTCCTGCCACGTTCTTCTGCTAAATTGATAAACAATTCTGAAAACGGCTGTCAAAAGGGTCTGACCCCTTTGCGGGAACTGCTTTCCGTGCTATAATGATAAATCACGAAATATTTACTTATGAGGAGGCAGAGGGAAATGGAGAGTTTTCAATTTTCTGATAAAGTGAATGGGATTCAGGCAGGAATTTTTGCGAAGCTGAACCAAAAGAAGGAGGAGCTGGTGTCCCGGGGGAATAAGGTATACAATCTTTCCATCGGGACACCGGACTTTCAGCCTGCGCCGCATATTATGAAGGCGATGGCGGATGCGTGTAAGGATCCTGAGAATTATAAATATTCGATCGAAGACCTGCCCGGGCTTACGTCGGCAGTGCAGTACCGTTACCGGACCAGATTCGGGGTGGAGCTTGAGAAGGATGAGATCATGTCTGTCTATGGCTCCCAGGAGGGGATGGCACACATCGGGATGGTATTCTGCAACCCTGGCGAGACGATCCTGATCCCGAATCCGGGGTATCCTTTGTTTGAGACCAGTGGTATGATGGCGGGAGCAAGGATCGAAACTTACAAAATTGAGGAAAAGAACGGATATCTGCCGGATCTTAAGGCGATTCCTAAGGAGGTTCTAAAGCGGACGAAATATATGATCGTATCCTATCCCCTGAACCCGGTCTGTGTCTGTGCGCCGGATGAATTTTATGAGGAGCTGATCGCATTTGCGAAGGAGCATCAGATCATAATCCTCCATGACAATGCATATTCAGACATTATTTATACAAGAAAGCAGGGAAGATCCTTTTTATCCTTTGAGGGAGCGAAAGAAGTAGGCGTGGAGTTCTATTCCCTGTCGAAGACATACAATCTGACCGGGGCCAGGATTTCTTTCGTCGTGGGTAATCGGGAGATCGTGAAGAAGTTTAAGACACTGCGCTCCCAGATCGATTATGGGATCTTTCTGCCTGTTCAGTATGCGGCGATCGCAGCACTGACCGGGCCGGATGATTTTGTGGAAAAACAGAGGCAGGCTTATGAAGCCAGAAATAAGGCACTTTGCGGAGGTTTAAGAAGGATCGGCTGGGATGTGCCGGACAGTCAGGGGACCATGTTTGTGTGGGCGAAGATCCCGGAAGGATATTCCTCCTCATTTGACTTCTGCATGAAGCTGATGGAAAGGACAGGACTGATCGTGACACCGGGAAGCGCTTTTGGCAGCGAAGGAGAAGGGTATGTACGCATGGCTCTGGTCATCAATGAACAGCAGATCGAAGAATTGTTAAAGGTACTGGATGAATCCGGGATGTTTGGCTAAGGCAGCAGTATATTGATGAAGAAAAGAAGAGGTGCTATACTAACAGAAGATGCAGGCGGCGGGATCAGCGTTGTGGATTCCATAAAGCTGCAAAAAATACGAATGCGAGGGAAAGAAAATGGAATATAGTGAAGTGATTAAAAATGCAAGGGACAATATCGGGCCATACTGTAAGGCATGTAATGTATGTAACGGAATCGTATGCAGGAACACCATGCCGGGGCCGGGAGCAAAAGGAACCGGGGATCTGGCAATACGGAATTATACAAAATGGCAGGAGGTCCGTATCAATATGGATACGATCTGTGAGCAGAAGCCGGTGGAGACGAAGTTCGAGCTATTTGGCAAAACATTCGATTATCCGTTCTTTGCAGGTCCTGTCGGTGCGGTGAAGCTGCACTACGGGGAGAAGTACTCTGATCAGGAATATAATGATATCCTGGTATCTGCCTGCGCAAAGAGCGGGATCGCGGCATTCACAGGAGACGGAACGAATTATCAGGTGATGATCGAGGCTGCAGACGCGATCAGCAAGTTTGATGGCATGGGCATCCCTACTGTAAAACCATGGGATCTGGGAACGATCAAAGAGAAGATGGAGCTGGTGAAGAAATCAGGTGCCTTTGCCGTGGCGATGGATATCGATGCTGCAGGACTCCCGTTTTTGCAGAATCTGAATCCGCCTGCAGGAAGCAAGTCTGTAGAAGAGCTAAAAGAGATCGTGAAAATTGCAGAAATTCCGTTTATCTTGAAGGGAATCATGACACCTAAGGCTGCATTAAAGGCAAAAGAGGCGGGAGTTCAGGGAATCGTGGTATCTAATCATGGAGGACGTGTCCTGGATCAGTGCCCTTCCACAGCAGAGGTCCTTCCTTCGATCGTTAAGGCAGTGAAAGGGGAGATGAAGATCTTTGTGGATGGCGGTATCCGCAGCGGGATCGATGTCTTCAAGGCGTTGGCACTTGGTGCAGACGGGGTGCTGATCGCGCGTCCATTTGTCACAGCTGTCTATGGCGGACAAAAAGAGGGTGTGGCAGCCTATGTGAAGAAGATCGGTGCGGAATTGAAGGATACCATGGCAATGTGCGGAGCATTTACACTGGATGAGATCAATGACGAGATGATCTGGAGATAGAAACTGGACGGGCAGGACAGCCTCTGCGTTACATACCAGACAGATTGTCACGAAATGTCACTTAATTTTTTCAACAAAATTTCGGTGTGTTTTTTCCCTGTTTTTTGTGAAAGATTTTGTATTGACGGTCCATACTATATGGTGGTAGTATTGTGTGTACTGACACATGATATAGTCTGTTGGGGTTGAAATAGATACTAAATATAGAGAATAGTGACATGAAGGGAGAACTTTGGTATGATGCGTGTAGTCAAAAAAGATGGGACAAAAGAAGATTTTAACGTACAAAAAGTCGTAGTTGCAGTCAACAAGTCTGCCTACCGCGCTTTGATCAAATTTACAGATGAAGAATTGGATTATATCTGTCATTTTGTGGAGGAGAAGGTAAAAACCATGGGGATCAAGGATATTCCCATCGCAGAGATGCATAATGTTGTGGAAGGCGCGCTGGAGAAGGTTAATCCGATCGTGGCAAAGAGCTACAGGGATTACCGGAATTATAAGCAGGACTTTGTACAGATGCTGGATGAGGTCTATAAGAAGAGCCAGTCCATCATGTATATCGGAGATAAGGAGAACAGCAATACTGACAGTGCACTTGTCTCAACGAAGAGAAGTCTGATCTTTAATGAGCTGAATAAGGAATTATATAAGAAGTTCTTTCTGACTGTGGAAGAGATCCAGGCGATCCGTGAGGGATATATTTACATCCATGATATGTCTGCAAGAAGGGATACTATGAACTGCTGTCTGTTCGACGTGAAGAGCGTGTTAAACGGTGGTTTTGAAATGGGCAATCTCTGGTATAATGAGCCGAAGACGCTGGATACGGCATTCGACGTGATCGGAGATATCGTGTTAAGTGCGGCCAGCCAGCAGTACGGCGGTTTTACTGTACCGAGTGTAGATGAGATCCTGGAACCATATGCCGAGAAGTCACACAAGCAGCTGATGGAGAAGTACAGAAGCCTTGGACTTCCGGAAGAGAAGGTGCAAGAGGTTGCATGGGCAGATCTGGAGAAGGAGATGGAGCAGGGCTTCCAGGGATGGGAGTACAAGTTCAATTCCGTATCCTCCAGCCGCGGCGACTATCCGTTTATCACAGTGACCGCAGGTACGCGCACAAGTATTTACGGAAAGCTGGCAACGATCAAGATGCTGGAAGTGCGCCGCAAAGGTCAGGGGAAGGAAGGGCATAAGAAGCCGGTCCTGTTCCCGAAGATCGTATTTCTTTATGATGAGAACCTTCATGGACCCGGAAAGCCGCTGGAGGATGTGTTCGAGGCCGGGATCGAATGCTCCAGGAAGACGATGTATCCGGACTGGCTCAGCCTGACCGGGGAGGGATATGTGCCCAGCATGTATAAGAAGTATGGCAGGATCATCAGCCCGATGGGATGCCGTGCCTTCCTGTCACCATGGTATGAAAGAGGCGGTATGGAACCGGCAGATGAAAAGGACAAGCCTGTGTTTGTAGGGCGTTTTAATATCGGCGCGATCAGTCTCCATCTTCCGATGATCTACGCGAAGGCACAGCAGGAGAGCAAGCCGTTTTACGAGGTCTTAGATTATTACCTGAATCTGATCAGGAAGCTTCATCAGAGGACCTATGACTACTTAGGAGAGATGAAGGCCTCCACGAACCCGCTGGCATACTGTGAAGGCGGATTCTACGGTGGACATCTCGGCCTATATGATAAGATCAAGCCGTTATTAAAATCGGCTACCGCATCCTTTGGGATCACAGCACTGAATGAATTGCAGCAGCTTCATAATAAGAAATCATTGGCAGAAGACGGAAAGTTTGCGTTAGATACCTTGAATTATATTAATGATAAGGTCAATGAGTTCAAGATCGAAGACGGACATCTCTATGCGATCTATGGAACGCCTGCCGAGAATCTGTGCGGTGTCCAGGTGCAGCAGTTCCGCAAGAAATACGGGATCATAGAGAATGTGTCTGACAGAGAGTATGTAAGCAACAGCTTTCACTGCCATGTCAGTGAGGAGTTAACTCCGATCGAGAAGCAGGATCTGGAGGGGCGTTTTTGGAATTTAAGCAACGGCGGCAAGATCCAGTATGTGAAGTATCCGATCAGCTACAATACGAAAGCCGTAAAGGCACTTGTCAGAAGAGCCATGGGGAAGGGATTTTATGAGGGTGTAAACCTGTCTCTATCCTACTGCGATGACTGTGGATATGAGGAACTGGACATGGATGTCTGCCCGAAGTGCGGAAGTAAGAATCTGACGAAGATCGACCGGATGAACGGTTATCTGTCTTACTCCCGTGTAAAAGGAGATACAAGGCTCAATGATGCCAAGATGGCAGAAATTGCAGAAAGGAAAAGTATGTAACATGCAGTACCACAATATAACGAAAGATGATATGCTCAATGGTGATGGACTGCGGGTCGTCCTGTGGGTTGCAGGATGTTCCCACGGATGTAAGGAATGCCATAATCCTGTCACATGGGATCCAAACGGTGGTATCCCGTTTGACGAAGCGGCAAAAGAAGAAGTATTTGAACAGCTTGAAAAGGACTATATCAGCGGTATCACATACAGCGGCGGAGATCCCTTGTTTGCGGGAAACCGGGAGTGCATCGCGGCACTGGCGAAAGAAATAAGAGAGCGGTTTCCTGATAAAACACAGTGGCTCTATACCGGATATGAGTGGGAGGAGATCAGGAACCTGCCTGTGATCCCATATTTGGACGTTTTAGTTGACGGCAGATTTGAGATCAGCCAAAAGGATACACAGCTTCACTGGAAGGGCAGTGCCAACCAGAAAGTCATAGATGTGCAGGCATCCCTGAAACAGGGACAGATCGTCCTGCATGAATCATAATACCGGATAAAGGAGAACATAAGATGCAGAGAATCGCAAAATTTCATAAAGTAAGCCTGGAGGAGTTCACGAAGGGATGGATCGACACCTTTGGTCTGGATGAGGAAGCCAATCTGGAAGAGATCTACGAGGGGATCAAGCTTCCGAAAAGGGCGACAGCAGGCTCCGCAGGATATGATTTTTACGCCCCTGTGCGCCTTGTAGTTGAACCGGGCGAGACGATCAAGGTCCCAACCGGGATTCGTGTGGAGATGGAGCCAAACTGGGTGCTGAAATGCTATCCCAGAAGCGGGCTGGGTTTCAAATACAGACTGCAGCTGAACAACACAGTGGGAATCATTGACAGTGATTACTTCTATTCAGATAATGAGGGACATATCTTTTCCAAGATCACGAATGATACTAATGAAGGAAAGACTGTGGACATTGGCAGAGGTGAAGGTTTCATGCAGGGGATCTTCGTGGAATATGGAATCACAGTAGATGATGATGTGACAGACGTGCGCAACGGCGGTTTTGGAAGCACGACAAAGTAAAGTACAAAAACAATAAGAGGAAAGGCGGAATCGTAAGAAGGTTCCGTCTTTTTGGTTCTCTGAATAATTTGGAAGCAGTCGGGAATTCTATCCATAGATGTTTAATACTGTAGATTTTATTTGCAGATCGAAATTATGATAAGAAGGGGTAGGGATTCTATGATTGAAAAAAATACAAAAAAGGTCAGTAGTTCATTTCAGGAGAACAATGAATATATGAACCAGGTACTGCCGGTCAAGGAAAGTTTCGATATCATACGGCGCGATATGCAGATCGGAGGAAAGCAGGCCTCCTTTTATTTTATAGATGGTTTCACAAAGGATGAGACCATGTTGAAGATCATGACTACATTTTTCGGGGTGAAAGCAGAGGATATGCCCGAGGATGCTACGGCTTTTGCACAGCAGTGCCTTCCTTACGTGGAGGTCGATGTGATCGGTGATTTCGACCAGGTATTTCGGAATGTGCTTTCCGGTGTCACCTGTCTTTTTATTGACGGTTATGAGGTGTGTATCTCCATCGACTGCCGCACTTATCCGGCAAGAGGGGTAGAAGAGCCTGATAAGGATAAATCGCTGCGAGGCTCCAGAGACGGCTTTGTGGAGACCATCGTGTTCAACACGGCACTGATGCGCAGACGTATCCGGGATCCACATCTGATCATGCAAATGTTTGAGGCCGGACAGACAAGCAGAACGGACGTGGCTCTCTGCTATATGTCTGACCGGGTGGATAAGGAGCTTTTGAAGAATGTTCAAAACAGGATCAGCCAGCTTGATATCGATGATCTCAGGATGAACCAGCAGAGTCTTGCAGAATCAATGTTTAAGAGGAAATGGTTTAATCCGTTCCCGAAATTTAAGTTCACGGAGCGCCCGGATACAGCAGCGGCCTGTCTGCTGGAAGGCAAGATCGTGATCATGGTAGATAATTCCCCGTCTGCCATGATCCTGCCCACTTCCATCCTGGATATGATCGAGGAAGCGAATGATTATTACTTTCCGACGATCACGGGTGTCTATTTGAAGATATCAAGGGCACTGATCACGATCATGACAGTATTTCTGACTCCGCTGTTCCTTTTATTCATGCAGAATACGGAGTGGATCCCGCAGGTGTTCAAGTTTGTGGCAGTTAAGGATACTGTTAATATTCCTTTGATCTTCCAGCTCCTTATCCTGGAGCTTGCGATCGACGGTCTGCGTCTTGCGGCATTGAACACGCCGAGTATGCTAAGCACACCGCTCAGTGTGATCGCCGGTCTTGTCATGGGTGAATTTTCCGTGCAGTCAGGCTGGTTTAACTCAGAGGTCATGCTCTATATGGCTTTTGTTGCGGTGGCAAACTACACACAGCCAAACTTCGAACTTGGATATGCCCTGAAATTCATGAGACTGCTGCTTCTGATCCTCACCGCATTATTTAATCTGGTCGGATTTGTGGCTGGCTGCATTCTGGTCGTATGTTTCCTGGTATTTAACAAAACCTTGTCAGGCCGCGCTTACCTGAATGTGAAGCTGCAATAAAAGGCGGCATAAATCTCAGGACCTTATCAATAGGTATTTCATGCAGGCAGAATTTATGGTATACTATATTTTATGCCTTTGAAAAGCAGGAGGGCAGGAGCGTATGGGAGCACTGTCCCTCCTTCTGCTGCCCGGCGGCAGAAAGATTGAAAGATCACAGGCCGGGAATGAAAAGAATCTGTATATGGAAAGAGGGAGTTTACTTTGGAAGAGAAAAACGAAAATGTGAAAGAGAAGAATCCGGGAAGCATGAAGCAGGATGAAAAGCTGGGGAGCGCTCCGCTTGGTAAGCTGATCGCTGAGATGGCTCTTCCGGCCGTAGCCGCACAGATCATCAATGTGCTGTATAATATCGTGGACCGGATCTATATCGGCCATATCCATGGGTATGGGGATATGGCACTGACAGGGGTAGGGGTCACATTCCCGATCCTGATGGTCATATCAGCATTCAGTGCGTTTGCAGGAATGGGAGGAGCGCCGCTGGCCTCTATCCAGCTGGGAAAGAAAAATTATGAGAAGGCAGAACAGATCCTCGGCAACAGTGTGGGGATGCTGCTGATTTTTTCCGTGATCCTGACGGTGGTCTTTTCTGTATTTAAAAATCCCATTTTATATGCATTCGGTGCCAGTGATACGACAATCGTATATGCAAGCCAGTACATAAGTATTTACCTGCTGGGAACGATCTTTGTGCAGTTTGCAGTTGGTCTCAACACGTATATCAGCGGACAGGGGAATGCCAGAACAGCAATGCTCTCTGTACTGATCGGGGCAGTGACAAACATCATACTCGATCCGATCTTTATCTTTGCCTTTGGCATGGGAGTGCGCGGTGCGGCTCTGGCAACGATCATTTCGCAGGCCATCAGTGCCGCATGGGTGGTCAGATTTTTGACTTCTAAGAAAAGCGTGATCCGCATCCGTAAAAAGTATGTCCGCCTGAATGCCAAGACGGTCGGAAGCATCGCCGCACTGGGGGTGTCTCCGTTCATCATGCAGAGTACGGAAAGCCTTGTTATGATCACTCTGAATTCAGGACTGCAGAAATATGGCGGCGATCTCTATGTAGGCACCATGTCGATCATGAGCAGTATCATGCAGCTGATCATTGTCCCGGTGCAGGGCGTTTCACAGGGAGTCCAGCCGATCATGAGCTACAATTATGGCGCCGGCAGACTGGAACGTGTGAAGGGTACTTTCATCAGAATGGTGAGTGTCTGCCTGGCGGCAACGATTATTTTGACAGGGATCGCAATCTTTTCTCCATCCGTTTATGCCAAGGTATTTACATCAAATACAGAGCTGATCGAGCTGACATGCACGGTGATGCCGGTCTACTTCCTGGGAATCACCGTCTTTGGAATCCAGATGGCGTGCCAGTCCACCTTCCTGGCACTTGGAGAGGCAAAGGTTTCATTGATCATCGCACTTTTGCGTAAAGTCATCCTTTTGATCCCTCTTGCGATCATTCTTCCTAAATTTATGGGCGTTATGGGGATCTACCGTGCAGAACCGATCGCAGATTTCAGTTCGGTTACGATTACAGTGATACTCTTTATCATTACGGCAAAAAAGATTTTGCGTAATGACCAAAAAAATGATATGATAGGGTAAGCTTATAATATAGGAGGGAAGGATATGAGAGAATTTGTAATTACAGTCAACAGCACCGTGGATTTACCAAGAGAATGGGTGGAGGAGAGAAATGTTCCGGTCATCCCTTTGAAATATACGATCGATGGGCAGACCTATACGGACATGTATGGGCTTAGCGGAAAGGAATTTTTCACAAAGCTTCGAGAAGGCAAGATGTCCGTTACATCTCAGGTGAATCCCGATGAGGCAAAGGAAGCCTTAGAGCCGTTTCTGAAAGAGGGAAAAGATATCCTTCACTTAGGATTTTCTTCTGGTTTAAGCGGTACATATAACAGTATGCGTATCGCTGGAGAAGAACTGTCTGAGGAATATCCAGACGCGAAGGTCATTGTGATCGACAGCTTGTGTGCGTGTCTGGGAGAAGGACTTTTACTTTACAAGGCATTACAGCTGAAAGAAGCAGGAAAAAGTATAGATGAGATCGCTTTGTGGGTAGAGGAGAATAAGCTTCATATCTGCCACAATGTTACGGTAGATGACCTGAACCATCTGCACCGGGGGGGACGTGTGTCAAAAGCAACCGCTGTTTTAGGGACGATGGTGCAGATTAAGCCGATCATCCACGTGGACAATGAAGGGAAGCTCCAGGTGATCGCAAAAGAGCGCGGAAGAAAGAAGTCATTGAACAAGATCGTGGATATGGCAGTGGAACAGTCTAAAGGCTGGGAGAACGACATGGTCATGATCACACATGGAGACTGCATCGAGGATGCAGAATATGTGGCTGGCCTTGTAAGAGAGAAGATGGGCGTTTCGCAGATATTGATTAACAATATCGGTACGGTGATCGGAAGCCATACAGGCCCGGGAGTTGTTGCAGTATTCTTTATGGGAGATCATAGATAGGACAAAGAAAAAGGATGGACAGGTTTATAAGCCCTGTCCATCCTTTTTTATACTTACAGACTAAAGAATTCGAATCCAAATGCACCCAATACGGAGCTGAGCAGGATCGCGATCAGGAATAACGGCGCGATGTAGCGGATCATTACAGTAAACAGGCCTTTACTCTTAAAGCTGCTTCCCTCTAAAGAAGCCTCTTCTATAATGGTCTTTGGCTTGATCACAAATCCTACGAAAATACAAGTAAATAATGCGACAACCGGCATCAGGACACTGTTACTGATAAAGTCCATGAAGTCCAGTATGGACATTCCCAGAGGCTGGATGAAATCCCAGATCCCAAAACCAAGGGAGGATGGAATTCCCATCAGCAGCACATAGGCCGTCACGATAATGCAGGTAAACTTTCTGTTCCATTTAAACTTATCCATGAAGATCGATACGATCGTTTCCATCAGCGAAATAGCAGATGTCAGGGCAGCAAAGAAAACAAGTACAAAGAATACGGTACCGATCACTGTCCCCATCGGCATGCTCGCAAACACCTTTGGAAGCGTGATGAACATCAGCCCGGGTCCTGCTCCAAGTGCTGATTCATCTCCGCCTGAGAAGGTGAACACAGCCGGTACGATCATCAGACCGGCAAAGAATGCGATTCCGGTATCAAAGATCTCGATCTGTCTGACGGAGCTTTCCAGGTTCGTAGATTTCTTCATATATGAACCATATGTGATCATGATTCCCATGGCAAGTGACATGGAATAGAAAAGCTGTCCCATGGCAGCCAGCAGTGTCTTTACAGAAAAATCAGACATATGGGGCATGATATAATACTTCAGGCCCTCCATAGCCCCGTCCATTGTCAGTACATAGACGGAAATACCGATCGTAAGCACGACCAGGACCGGCATCAGGAACTTGCTGACCTTTTCGATTCCCTTTTCCACACCGAAAATAACAACCACAGCTGTAAAAGCTACGAATAAGACAAACCAGATAAGCGGGCTCTTTACGCTGCCGATAAAATCAGTAAAATATGTATCTCCTGCAGCAGCTTTGGCACCGCCGGATACAAAGGTTCCAAAGTACTTGATCACCCATCCGCCGATCACGGAATAGTAGGGCAGGATAATGATCGGAACAATGGATGCCAGGACTCCCAGGAATCCAAATCGCTTATCCAGCTTTTTGAAAGCTCCGATAGCACTTAACCCTGTCTTACGGCCAAGGGCGATCTCAGCTGTCATAAGAGTAAAACCAAATGTGACTGCAAGAATAATGTAGCACAGTAAAAATGTTCCTCCGCCATATTTGGCGACCAGATACGGGAAACGCCATATATTTCCCAGACCAACGGCAGAACCAGCGGCAGCCAGTATAAAGCCAATCTTACCAGTAAAATTGCTTCTGCTTTCGTTCATGTAGTAGACCTCCTCAAAATCTCTTCCTTAATAATAAAAATAAAATATTAATATAAGACATTAATAGTCTTATTATGACATGAAGCCCTAAAAAATACAAGAAAAATCGTTGCAGACCGGACTTAATCCCTTCACAGACACAGAAAGATAAAAGCTGCATCCCATAAAATTTCCTATTGATAACAGGAGGATTATAGTGTACACTTAGAAAAACGGGAAGCAGACATTAAAGAGGTTTTATAAAAAAGCCCTTGACATTCCCGGGCAGGTATGTTAATCTAATACCTGCGTGAGGCGAAAAATAAAGTAGAGTATCCACTCTCACCATAGCACAAGCGGGTGACTATTGGTCTGATATTGAAGCATTTACATATCTTGAGTAAAGTATGCATATGCAGAGAGTCGAGTGGATGATATTCACTCGTTTTTTTGTCTTCATTCGCGGAAGAACCTAAAGGAAATTCAATCAACGGAGGTATACGACAATTAGCGATTTAATGATTAACGAGCAGATCAGAGACAAGGAAGTTCGTCTGGTTAGTGAGGATGGGGAACAATTAGGAATCATGTCATCCAGAGACGCCCTTAAGATGGCAATGGATGCAGAACTTGATTTGGTGAAGATTGCGCCAATGGCAAAACCGCCGGTCTGCAAGATTATTGATTATGGCAAGTTTAAATATGAGCAGACACGCAAGGACAAGGAAGCCAAGAAAAAGCAGAAAACTGTCGAAGTGAAGGAAGTACGCCTTTCACCGAATATTGATACCAATGACTTGAACACTAAGGTTAACAACGCAAAGAAGTTCATCACAAAGGGCAACAAGGTGAAAGTTACATTGCGTTTCCGCGGAAGAGAGATGGCACATGTACAGCAGAGCAGGCATATCTTAGATGATTTTGCAGCTTTACTGGCAGACGTGGCAGTCGTAGAGAAACCGGCTAAAATGGAAGGCAGAAACATGAGCATGGTTTTAACTGAAAAACGTTAAAAATAAAACCTTACGGGTGCACTGCACTCAGTAAAACGCACAATGAAGGAGGAAATCATCATGCCAAAAATCAAAACAAATAGAGCGGCAGCAAAGCGCTTCAAAGCAACAGGTACAGGAAAACTGAAAAGAAATAAAGCATACAAGAGCCATATCTTAACGAAAAAGTCTACTAAGAGAAAAAGAAATCTTAGACACCCGGCTATCACAGATGCTACAAATGTAAAGAACATGAAGAAAGTATTACCATATCTGTAAGATTTGGAAGTTGATGAAGGAGGAATAAGAAATGGCAAGAATTAAAGGCGGAATGAACGCTAAGAAAAAACATAACAGAACTTTAAAGTTAGCAAAAGGATATAGAGGAGCACGTTCCAAACAGTACAGAGTTGCAAAACAGTCTGTTATGAGAGCACTGACATCTTCCTACGCAGGAAGAAAGCAGCGTAAACGTCAGATGAGACAGTTATGGATCGCTCGTATCAACGCAGCAGCAAGAATGAACGGTCTGTCTTACAGCAAGTTTATGCACGGCTTAAAGCTGGCTAACGTTGATATGAACAGAAAGATGTTAGCTGAGCTGGCAGTAAGCGACAAAGCGGGATTTGCAACACTTGCAGAGGTTGCAAAAGCTCAGATCGCGTAGTAAAATAAATAGTATGAAGCCCAGTCCCTTTCGGGATTCGGGCTTTTTCTTTTTATAGACCGGGCAAAAAAGCAGCAGGAGGATGACTAAGATGGGAGATGTGTGTGTAAGGAATCATGAAGTGACAACAAGGCAGCCTTTATTAAAGGCAGATGGCAGTTTGCGGGAACCGGGCTGGTCTAAGGCTCTTCTTCAGGAATATGACAGAGGCAGGATCCAGGCGCCAAAGTTCAGGATCAAAGAGTGGGATTATTATCTGGTTCTAAACCAGGATTTTGCGGGGGCATTTACCCTGTCGGATGACGGTTACATCGGGCTTCAATCTGTATCTCTTCTCAATTTCAAAGAAGGATGGGAACATACAGAGACGATCTTAAATGCATTTCCCATGGGAAGGATGAAGATGCCCTCTACCTCGGAAAAAGGGGACATTAGGTATAAAGACAAGCGTCTGAGCATGGAGTTCTTAGTCACACCCGGGAAGAGGAAGATCATCTGTGATTTCAAGGATTTCTGGAAAGGAAAACCGTTCCACTGTGAGATTACATTGTCTCAGCCGCCGATGGATACGATGGTGATCGCAACTCCGTGGAAGGAGAAGAAAACGGCATTTTATTATAACCAGAAGATCAACTGCATGAGAGCGGAGGGGTATATGACCTTCGATGAGGTGACGTACTGGTTTTCGCCGGAGACGGACTATGGGACCCTGGACTGGGGCAGAGGAGTGTGGACCTATGATAACCGCTGGTTCTGGGGCTCGGGCAACGGGACTGTCGGCGGGAAACCGTTCGGCTTCAATATAGGATACGGGTTTGGTGATACAAGCGCGGCATCGGAGAATATGCTTTTCTACGACGGAAAATGCCACAAGCTGGACGATGTGACGTTCTATATTCCAAAAGATGATTACATGAAGCCCTGGAAATTCACCTCCAGTGACGGGCGCTTTGAGATGGACTTTGAACCGGTGCTTGACCGGGCGGCCAAGATCTCTGCCGTGGTCATCGCATCTGACCAGCACCAGGTGTTCGGAAAGATGAGCGGAAAGGCTGTTCTGGATAACGGGATGTTCATCGAATTGAAGGATTTTATGTGCTTTGCGGAGGATGTGCATAACCGGTATTAGACCTTATTGAAAGATAGGATCCGTTGAAATAGAAAGAGAACGAAGTTTAGTATACTGCCCTATATAGGTGTATTTTACTCCTATGACAGGGCAGTTTGTATTTACCAGCCTTTTTTTCTGGCGGTTTTTGCCTTTTTCTTTTTCGTGGCCGAGACAGTCTGCGGCTTCCTTCCTTTTCTTGCAAGAAGGAAGAATGAGAGCACCAGACAGGCTGATATACTAAAGATGGCTGGAAAGATCCGGTATGATATTCCATATTCTGCGCTATATCCCGGATCCGATAAAATGATGCCTGCCTTTATTGGAAAATAGTTCAAAAGTGTTCCTTCAAAGGTGCCAAAATAGCCATAAATAAAAGCAACGGCAACACCGGCTAAGAAGTTATTGGCGGAACAGCTAAAAAGCAGAATGACCGGCAGAACGGCAGCATAGATAAAAATATTTGCCATGGCAGTCCTGAAAAACATCATGCAGATGGAAACAAAGGAGATGCCCGGAAATCCGGCGGCAATACTGATGGTCAGTCCCGTGATGCAGCTGACCAGACTAAAGCCGATCGTAAGCAGCAGTAAGGTAATCAGCTTTCCGTAAAGCAGATACCGAAAAGAAACCGGGATCGTCACAATATTTTTCAAAGTGTCATTTGTGTATTCCCTTGTGATGATATATCCCGCAATCAGAGTAATGATAAGCGGAAAGAATAAGGTACAGTTGCTGATCAATACCTGCCGCATAAAATATTCAAATGTCCATATGCGTCCGTCATCTGCTGTAGAGTAGTAAAATGACAGCAGCGCTGAAAGGGCGGACATAATCACTCCTGCTTTCACAACAGAATATCTTTTTAGCTTTATGAACTCTATCTTAATAAATTTTTTCATCCTGCTCACCTCGTCCATTTCTTGTAAAATCTTATGATCAGCCACAATGAAAGTGCAACCGTTACCGTCATAAGGATTAGCATATGAGGGGTGCTCGGTATGATGGCATAGGCCTCTGGCAAAAGGTTGTCTTTCTGTAGATGGTCCATCATGGAGCCGCTGGTCCAGTTCATGACACAGATAACCGGAAATGAGTTCAAAAATAGAATCTTTGACTCACTGATCGATGTA
>NZ_JBZUUL010000022.1:0-30572 GCF_058819085.1 Faecalicatena sp. | reverse complement strand
TTAAAATATTACAAAAAAACACAGGGCACGACTTAAACTCATACTCTGTGTTTTTTCTGCTATGCCTCTAATGCCTTAGCTTAATGACATTGGTCTTACGGCCTCAGCGATTTTTCCTTTAGGGCTGTTTTTGACAGCCCTTAGAATTTTTTACGTTTGGTTAAAGCATGGTGAGCTGATTAGCATCCACATCCGCCGCCGAAGCCATTGCCGCATCCGCCGCAGCATACCAGAAGTAAGATGATCCACAGGCAACTGTCATTGCCGCCGCATCCGTTGCCGCATCCACCGCCGAAGCCATTTCCGCAGCAGCAAAGCAGGATGATAATCCACAGACAAGAAGAGATACCTCCACCATTATTTTCGCATCCACATCCGCAGTTTGTAGCACTTAAATCACTCATGTTAAATCCTCCATATATGTTTGATTACAGTTCATAATATGTAGGGGGTTCCAAATGTGTGAGAAGATTTCCGGAAAAAGATGAAAGAATTTTTGTAAGCTTCATGATCCGGGTATTATTTCCTTAATAAAGGTAGATGTGGACAGACTGTTTGAATACTCTATAAAAAAGGGTATTACTATGAAACGGGTAAAACAGACGGTAGAGTATTGGTGCGCCGACATTCTGACAGGGCAATACCTGGGACAGGGTATACGTGCGGCAGTGCTTGATACAGGAATCACCCTGCATCCTGATTTTGACAGCAGGATCATCGGTTTCCGGGATTTTGTAAATCATAGAGAGAAAATTTATGATGACGGGACACATGGGACTCATGTCTGCGGGATCCTGGCAGGGAGCGGGAAGCTGTCTGCAGGAGTCTATGCAGGGATGGCACCTAAGGCAGAGATCTTGATGGGAAAGGTGTTAGATCATACGGGAAACGGTTCTGTGGACCATGTGGTTGCCGGAATCGAATGGATACTGGATATTTATAAGAAGACACAGATCCGGATCGTAAATATTTCTGTGGGAACACAGCCGGGCCTGGAGGAAGAGCAGGAAAGGCGTCTGCTGGATGCAGTTGAGGCGCTCTGGGACGAAGGTCTTGTCGTGGTCGTATCGGCCGGAAATTACGGACCCGGTGAAGGGACCGTTGCGGTTCCCGGAACGAGCAGAAAGGTGATCACGGTGGGGGCTGTGGGAGATAAACAGGCTGCCGTCATGGTACGGGGCGGAATCCCCAAATGGGACTATTCGGGGAACGGACCGACCCGGGAGTGTATCGTAAAGCCGGATCTGTCAGCGCCGGGGACGAATATTACGAGCTGTAACGGGGAATACACGACAAGATGGCAGAAGCCCTATGTGGCGAAAAGCGGGACCTCAATGGCAACCCCGGTAGTTTCCGGGGCGATCGCCTGCCTGCTTTCTAAGTATCCGGATATGACGAATGTGGAGGTGAAATTGAGGCTGCGGGAGACTTGTGTGGACACGGAGTCTGCACCTCAAGGCTGGGGGCTGCTTCATGTGAGTAAGCTTTTAGGGAAATAGAGAGCGGATCGTCCTGCATGGAACGCCTCCGGCTAAAACACCGGCAGGAATATTACGGGTAACTACACTGCCGGCAGCAATGGTAGTATTATCACCAATAACCACTCCAGGAAGAATGGAAACATTGGCTCCGATCCAGACGTGGCTTCCTATGGTCACGGGATAGGCATATTCTAAGTTCAGATCTCTTTTTCTGGGCATGAGCGGGTGGCCGGCTGTGTAGATACCGCAGTTCGGGGCTATGAATACGGAGTCTCCAATCGTGACATCTGCGCAGGCGATAATGGTAAGATTATAATTGGCAAAGAAATCCCTTCCAATTGTTACGTGATATCCAAAGTCACAATGAAGAGGCTGTTCTATTTTAAAGTTTGTTCCGATGGACTTAAAAAGAGCATGGATATATTCTTCACGCTTTTGGATATCTATAGGTGAGAGATTGTTATATTTCCAGCATAAAAGCTGGTCTTTTTGCAGTTCTGCCTGCAGTTCGGGATCGTCATTGGGATTATATAATAATCCAAGAGCGGCCTTTTCCTTTTCTGTCATAGCGGGTCTCCTTATTCGATTCAGAATATACTGTCATATCATATTTTGCGAAAGGCTCCGTTTTACTAAGGAGCCTTTCAAATTACTGGAAGTTTTGTAGATTACATTGAAAAACCCTGAACTGGATAGTAGGCCATGTCCTTTCTCCTGTCCAAACGCCCGAAAACTGCTACAATGGGGACTGAACTTTTTACAATGAGGGCATATTGTCCCTTAGGGACAGAGTAGCCTTCCTCTCCGATGGGATAATCCAGCCGTGTACAGCTGACTCGTTTTGCGGGAAGCCGGAGGATGATCCCATTTTTAGGCTCTGCATGTTCAAATAAAAATTCTAATTCTATCTGCGCATCCTGATCTGTTGTGTTTGCCAGCATGAGTGCCTCATGTCCTAACGGCTCTAGATCGCCTTGCGGAGGGAGATCTCCATCTGCGAAAACCCAGATATTTTTACCAATTTCCATATGAAGCTCCTTTCTAATCGATATCCGTGGTAATGAGCTGATCCATCTCAGGGCTGAGCGGTTCGCACCCATCTTGTGTAATGACATATCCGCTTTCTACTCTGGCACCATACAGAGTTGGATGTCCAAAAAAGCTGACATCGATACAAATCGTCATTCCTGGTACAAGCTCATTGGTTCCGTTTGGCCCATAGAATGGGCTTTCAGCCTCCATTAATCCAATCGTGTGGGCAAACGGGCAGACAAGGTAATCGATCAATCCATGTCTGGTAAACAGATCCCGTGCCGGTCTGTCGATTTCTATGCCACATTTACCGGGCCGCAGCATTTCCTTCGTAAGCCTCACGGCTTCACGCAGGATGTTAAGGCTGTCTCTTTGTTCCTTGGTATATTCTCCAGAGACTGGAACTGTTTCGCCAAAGCAGCCAGCGTAACCGTTGATCCGTGGGGCAACGCCTAACATGACCCATTCTCCATTCTCAAGCTGTTTATTAATTGCAGTCGGAACAACAGCATTTGTTCGTCTTCCGCTTCCTACGATCGTACCATATGCAAAACTATTGGCGCCTGCTTTGCGGCAGACATACTCACCTTCGGCAGCAATTTCGTACTCATATGCACCTGGAGCAACTTTCTTTTTCATGGCAAGATAAGCTTCATATGTAAGTCCAAAAGCAGTCCTGACATTTTCTATCTCCCAGTCGGATTTGAAGGAGCGCAAAAGTTCGTATTCATCGGTGATATCCACTAATTCGATCCCTTTGAAGCCATTCTCAAACTGTGTAAAAACAGCGTGCGGAAGAGTATTCGTACCGACGATGCCGACTCGTCTCAGAGTAGTGCCGCCTCGCAGCAATTCATCATTGAGCATATTGAAACTGATGATCTCGGCATTCGGATATTCCTCATCGGGAACCATAAAGACCGGAAAATTACGTGTTGCCTTGATAGCGCTGTTCATTTTTGCAAATGGCTCACTTTCAGGGCCGCCTAGCAGAAGAGGCTCTCCATTGATAGGGAGAAGTACGGCTCCTTTCTCAAATTGAGGGCACCACCCAGTCAGATACCATCCATTCGCGATATTTAGTTCATCATAATAGATGAGGGCTGCATCGAGATGGTTTTTGATGAGAATATTTCTAATATTCTGGATACGTTTCGTTGTTTCAGATTCGTTATAATATGACATAGTTTTCCTCCTAAGTATGAAAGATAAGTTATTGGATATCTATAATACCTAAAAGCAAATGTAATCGTTTACAATATTAATAACATATGGATGATGAATTGTCAAATATTTTTTAATAAAACCGATAGAAATCATAAAAAAACGAAAAAATAAGAAAGTTATTGACAAATTGAAAACAAAATGTTAGGTTATAATTAAAAGTAAACGATTACAAAAAAGAAGAGAAAATCGGAGAAATAAGATGTCAATTACACTTAAAGAATTAGCTAAAAAGAACAATTTATCAGTGGCTACTTTTTCGAGAGTATTAAATAACAAAGGTAATGTAAAAGAAGAAACCAGAATCCTTGTAGAAGAAGCCCTGAAAGAAGCAGGCTACATACCAAATAAAATTGCCAGCTCTTTAAAGAACAATAGTACGAAGACTGTTGGGATTATTATCCCGGATATCTGCGAGATGTTTTTCTCCGGGATTATTTCCGGGATAGATACAGAGCTTTCTAAGCAAGGATATGCCATTCTTCTGGCGGATTCAAAGGAACAGCTGGACAAGGAAGAAAAGTATCTGAATCTCTTTCTTCAACAGAGAGTAGACGCTCTGGTATATGCAACTTCTTTTATCAATGACTGTGGGGCGGAGATATATTTAAGGGCGGGAATACCGGTTGTTTTTATTGATAATCTTCCAAATAATATTAAAATGCCGTATGATGCCGTACTTACGAATAATTATGAAGCCGGGCGGATGGGTGCGAAGCATTTATTGGAACTGGGACACAAGAATATAGCAGTTATAACCGGGATTGATGCGACACCAAGCAGTGAAAGACTCAACGGTGTCCGTCAGGAATATGCAGCTGCCGGATATTCAATACCGGATGAGCTTGTTACATATGGCTATTTCAAGGAAAAAGACGGTGTGGAATGTATGGCAAAATTATTAGATCAGAAGGAAAAGTATCCATTTACCGCGGTAGTTGTTATGCATGAGATGATGGCGGCGGGAGCCATTAAAGTGATCAAGAGTCATGGGCTGAGGATACCGGAGGATATCTCTTTGCTGGGATATGATATTCATGACCGGATGGGACTTGCAGTACCTGCGATTACGACAATCAAACAGCCGGAGGAGAAGATAGGCAACATTACGGCAAAATTATTGCTGGATCGGCTTAATGCAAAGCAGCAGGAAGGGATCGAGGCGATGAATCGTGAGATTGGACAGAAGATTCTGCTGGATCCTATCTTCGAAAAGCGTGAAAGCTGCATTGCTATCTGATGAGATAGCTATGCAGGAATCACTGCTGATCCAGAGATAAAGAAAAAATAGTAGAAAGGAATGTTAGCAAAAATGTAATCGATTACATTTTATAGGCCATAAAGCAAATAGTAAATCGTTTGTAACTGTTGGAGCGGACGATATCTGGATAGGATAAAGATCCGGATATTACCTTAGGGAAAGGAGGAGACTTACCATCGGATATTATCACTTAGAGGAAACAAAAAAACGGATCAGTAAGGTACAAAAGCTCTTAGATGAGCGGGATTTACAGGCGGCATTCATCTATTATAATGCGGCAAATGTTGCAAATGAATGGTATATTACGGGCTGGTTCCCTCAGTTCGAGGACGGAATACTTATGATTCCAGTAAAGGGAGAGGCAATGATATTAGGCGGCGCAGAGAGCGAGGAATTTGCGCATCTCGATTCTGCTGTGAAAGAGACAAGGAATTTCAACTTGTTTATGCAGCCGGGACTGGAATTTTTCCATTCCAAGATGTATGACTTTAGAGCTTTATTGGCAGAACTTTGTGAAAAGGGAATTCAGCTGAAGAAAATCGGGGTTGTAGGGTTTCATAATATGCCGGCAGGTCTTTATAAGGTGCTCATGGAGGAATTTAAGGAATGCCATCTGGAAGATATTACCATTAGCTTCGAACGGCTGCGTCTTGTAAAATCAAAATGGGAACAAGAATGCATCAAGCAGGCAGGAAGGATAGCGGAAAGTGCCTATTTTGAGATGCTGGGTGCCATTAGATCAGGTGCATATGAATATGAAATAGCCGCTGCAGGTGAGTCAGTGTCTCGTATGAAAGGCGCAAGCGGATTTGGCTTCTCTACAATTATTGCATCAGGAGAAAGGATCAATGCGATCGTGCCAACTCCGTCAAATGTGAAAAAATTAAAAGACGGCGAGATGATCGTCATGGGAATTGCTCCCGGGTGGAATGGATATACGGGAACAGTAGGTGACACGGTTCCGGTAAGTGGGAGCTATACGGATGAACAGCGTACGCTGATGAATCATCTTAGGGAGGCTTATCGGCTTTGCAGGGATGCATTGAAGCCGGGCAGGACAGTTGCACAAGTAGACAGGCCGGGAATGGACTATTTGAGAAGACATGGCTATGGGGAACATTTGGTATGCCAGTTTACGCATTCTACCGGGTTGATGGAATGTGAGGGAGTTTATTATCTGAATCCAAATAGTGAAATCGTACTTGAACCAGGAATGGCGGTCAATCTGGATGTAAGCCTGTTTGGACTTCCAAGTTTATGTGGAGCACGGTTAGAGGCTGGATATTTTGTTACGGAGAAGGGATATGAGCCTATTTCAGAAAAGTTTGATGAGCTTTTTACAACCGAAATCTAATGAAAACCAGTGGGAAAGGAGAAAGATTATGAAAAAGAGAAAGAGCCAGTTTGCGATTGTTTTGTTGTGTATAGCAGCGTTGCTGCTTACTGCGTGCGGTGGTTCCACGAAAGAGAATGATGGTGCAGGGGATTCTGGGAGTAAAAAGGCTTCCGATGAAAAATTGAATATCTTCTATACAAATGCGATCCTGACCGCTCCTTATTGTGCAGTTCAGCAGAAAGCGATGCAGAAATATGCGGACGAGAATAACATTAATCTTCAGTCAGTTGATGGCAAAGAGGATGCACAAACACAGCTGGACCAGATTAAAAATGCAGTGACACAGGGGGTGGACGGAATTATTTATTTCCCAGGTGACCAGGCATCTACGATTCCGGTTGTTCGGTATTTGGATGAAAGCGGTGTTCCATTTATTGTTTTGAATTCAAAGGTTGACGAATCCGTAGAAGATCTGGTGCCATCTTATGTGGGTTCTGATTATGAGGCAATGGGGGAGATTGCCGGCGAGATTGCAGTAGATATCTTAGGAGAGAAAGGCGGCAATATTGCTATTATCAATGGACTCCTGGGTACGGAAGTACAGCTTTCCACTTATGAAGGCTTCGAGAAGGTGATCAGTAAAAATCCGAATATTAAAATACTTGCAGAGCAGGCAGCAGACTGGGATACTGCAAAGGCCATGACTGTTATGGAGGATTATCTCACCACATTCGGAGATGAGATTGACCTTGTGTTTGCAATGGATTCCGGCATGACAAAGGGGGCAGCATCGGCGATGCAGGATGCAGGAGTCTATGGTGATATCCCTGTTGTAACAAGTGACCAGGGGCAGTTTGTATTGGATGCGATTGCATCAGGTGATATCAAAGGAACAGCAAAGCAGGATCCTCAGGAAGAGGGCGAACTGGCACTGCAGACGCTGGTGAAGATGATTCGGGGCGAAAAAGTAGAAAAATGGGTAAAACTTCCTACGGAAATTATTGATAAGGAAAATGTAGACCAGTTTGCAGGGTACTAAAAGTTAACAGGGGGTGCCAGTTAAAATGGCACTCCCAACCATGGATAAAAGAGGTGAAACAGTTTGTGCGGGTTTGCATTAGAAATGATAGGAATCACGAAAGAATTTCCGGGTGTGAAGGCTTTAAATAACGTTACCCTGAGAGTAAAAAAAGGGACGATCCATGCAATTGTCGGGGAAAACGGCGCCGGGAAATCTACGCTGATGAAAGTACTCAATGGCGTATATCAGGCTGAATCGGGAGAGATCCTGATCGCAGGAGAAAAGGTCAGTATTTCAGATATCAATAAGGCTCAGAACCTAGGAATTAGTTTGATTTTCCAGGAAACAAATATGATCCCCCAGCTTTCTGTAATGGAGAATTTTTTCTTGGGACATGTACCTTGTAAAAAGGGCGGAATTGTAGACTGGCAGGGAATGCAGGATGCTGTGAAAAAAGTTTTTGATGAGTTAGGATATGATATTAATCCAAGATGTCTAGTGTCAGAGATCAGTGCAGCGGAGAAGCAGATGGTTGAGATCGCAAGGGCTATCTCTAAAAATGCAGACATTATTGTGATGGATGAGCCGACCTCATCCCTCACTTCGGATGAAACTGAACGGCTGCTGGGTATTGTAAGGAATTTAAAAAAACAGGGGAAGACGGTTATTTATATCTCACACAAGCTGGAGGAGATATTTGCGATCAGCGATATGATTTCAGTTCAGCGGGATGGTGAAATTATTGATACAAAGGCAGCCAATGAGATGACGGCAGAAGAAGTGATCGAAAAAATGGTGGGAAGAAGTGTACAGACAGAGTATCCGGTGAGAAATACGATACCTGGAGATGTGGTTTTAAAAGTCGAGGGAGTGTCCAGAAAAACACTTGTTCGGGATGTTAGCTTAGAATTGCATAGGGGTGAAGTTCTCGGGCTGGCCGGTCTGGTGGGGGCAGGGCGTACCGAATTTGCAGAGACGATCTTCGGAGCAGCAAAGATGACCAAAGGTACGATCTCGATTCACGGCAATGCCATGAAAATACGCAATACAAAATCAGCCACCCGCGCTTCGGTCGGTATGTTGACAGAAGACCGAAAAGAGACAGGGCTTGCACTCAAGGAAAGTATCAAACATAATATTGTAATCTCTAATCTAAAGGGGATCTGCAACGCAGGTTTCTGGCTGAACGGGAAAAAAGAAAATGAGGCAGCAAAGAAATACATAGGACAGTTGAAAATACAGACCCCTTCTGTGAATCAGACTGCGGTAAATCTTTCGGGAGGAAATCAGCAAAAAGTAATCATTGCCAAGTGGCTGTTCTCAGATGTAGACATCCTGATCATGGATGAACCGACCAGAGGAATTGATGTCGGGGCGAAATATGAGATATACTGTCTGATCAACGAATTGGTCGCGCAGGGAAAATCTATCATCCTGATTTCGTCTGAACTGCCGGAATTAATTGGGATGTCAGATCGGATCATAGTTATGCATGAGGGCAGACAGAAGGGCGAACTGGCGAAAGCGGAAATGACACCGGAAGCAGTTATGCGTCTGGCAGTCAGCTAAGGAGGGGAAGATGAAGAAAAATAAAATTAGTTATCTTTTATTAGACTATGGCCTCTTGATTGCACTGCTTTTTATTATAATCGTGGTATCCTTTATCTCTGAAAACTTTTTCAGTGTGAATAATATGCTGAATATTCTGCGGCAGGTTTCTGTGACGGGTGTTATGGCATTGGGAGTATCTATTGTAATCATAGCAGGACATATGGATCTGTCAATCGGCTCTATTCTATCCCTTTCAGGTGTCGTAGTTATGACGATGGTTAACGACTACAGGATGGATGGGCTTGGCGTGATTATGGCATTGGGTGCCGGGGGGATTGTCGGATTGATCAATGGAGTCATTATTGCCGCGATCACCGGGAAAAAGGCAAGGACAGGAGAAAGCTTTATCATCACCTATGGCATGCAGACGGCCATTGCCGCGTTTACACTTTTGGTGACAAACGGAGTTTATATCAATGGAAAGGGCGGTGGATTCCACAGTCAGATCGGAAAGGGGATGTGGCCCATCATTATTTTTGTGGGATTAGCCGTTTTATTCTACTTGATGATGAATAAGACACCATTTGGAAGGACAATTTATTTTATCGGAAATAATGAACCAGCAGCCAGAATGTCAGGAGTGAATGTGAAGTTTTATACAGTGGCTATTTTTGTGATTGCCGGATTCTGCGCAGGGCTGGCAGGCGTCATCCTGTCTTCACGGGTGAATGCCGCCTCAAGTACTGCAGGAAACGGGATGGAACTGGATGCGATTGCTGCCGTGGTCGTAGGAGGGACAGCACTGACAGGAGGGAAAGGCGGGATCGGAAGGACTGTACTCGGTGTGGTTGTTTTAGGAGTTTTGCAGAATGCATTACATATTCTGAATGTAACAACTTATCCGCAGATGATCATCCGGGGTTCTATCATTGTTCTTGCAGTCCTATTCGATGTGCTGGCCGGTAAGATAAAAGAAAAGGGAGGGAAAGTATGATGGAAACAGTAAATAAAAAAATAAAGTTTCAGCCGTCTAAGTATATTGTCCTTTTCCTTCTGATTTTTTTGACGGTTCTGATGACGATCGTGCTGGATAATTTTTTTACATTCAATAATATTAAAAATATTTTTGCCAGCTTTTCTGTATACGGGGTAACAACGATTGCAATGACCTATGCAATTATTTGTGCAGAGTTCGACCTTTCCGTCGGTTCCATAATGGCTTTTACATCCCTTATATTTGCGAATCTTGCAAATTCAACAAATCTTGTTATTGCAGTTCTTGTAAGTCTTCTTGCCGGACTTTTATTCGGAGCACTGAATGGATTGATTGTCGCAGTCGGAAAGGTGTCCTCGTTTGTTGCTACTTTAGGAACCTAGATCGCAATCAAAGGGCTTGCACTTTATTATACAGACGGCTATCAGGTACCAATATACAGTGCGGCGGCATATAAGATGGGGAACGGGGAAGTTCTCGGGATCCCTTATCTGGTGATATTCTTTTTCCTTATGCTGATCGCTGCATGGTATATATTGAAGTATACAAGATTTGGTCGAAATCTATATGCAGTCGGCGGCAATTATGATATGGCAAAGCTGGCAGGTATTAAATCCTGGTTTTATAAGTTTATGATTTTTGTGATTCTCGGTTTTTGTGCATCTTTGTCAGGAATTATGATCGCCTGCCGTGTGGCATCGGGGAATGCGCTGCATGGTGCAGATCTGACGATGACCGCGGTTGCAGCAGTGGTTGTGGGCGGAACAAGCCTGAATGGTGGCAGCGGAGGTGTCTGGAGGACTTTGGCAGGACTTCTTGTGATTTACTTGTTGTTCAACGCATTGACGCTTCTGGGACTTTCTGCTTATTGGCAGCAGTTCTTAAAGGGATTGATCGTAATTATCGTAATTGTGGCAGATGCTTTGATCCAGAGACATAAAGAAGATTAAATGAAAACGAAAGCAGGTAGTTGAAACATAACAAAAAAATAATAAAATGCAGGTGTCAAGAAAAAATACTTGACACCTGCTTTATTATTGTGTATGATAGCAAAGGTGATTAATGTGAATGAGATATTAGAACAGGCATTATTATATGATTTTTATGGTGAACTTCTCACAGATCACCAAAAAGATATCTACGAGCAGTTTGTGCTTGAGGATCTCTCCTTGAGTGAGATCGCACAGGACGCAGGAATCTCAAGACAGGGCGTACACGATCTGGTGAAGCGCTGCCAGAAGATACTGGAGGGTTATGAGACCAAGCTGCACCTGGTGGAAAAGTTCCTTTCGATCAGGGAAAAGGTTCATGAGATTGATGGTGCTTTAGATTCCTATGAGAATCAGGGCATGGAACCACAGGAGATGGTTAAGAGGATCCGGAAGATTTCGGATACGATAATAGAGGAGTTATAGAATGGCATTTGACAGTTTAACTGAGAAGCTTCAGAACGTATTTAAGAACCTCCGCAGTAAGGGGCGGCTTACGGAAGATGATGTAAAGACAGCTTTAAAGGAAGTCAAGATGGCTCTGCTGGAAGCAGATGTCAACTTCAAGGTCGTAAAAGGCTTCATTAAGAGCGTACAGGAACGTGCGGTCGGACAGGATGTCATGAACGGTCTGAATCCGGGACAGATGGTCATCAAGATCGTCAATGAAGAGCTGGTGAATCTGATGGGCTCAGAGACAACGGAGATTCAGCTGCAGCCGGGAAGTGCGATCACAGTCATCATGATGGCGGGCCTTCAGGGGGCAGGTAAGACCACGACCACGGCAAAGCTTGCCGGGAAGTTCAAGTTAAAGGGAAAGAAACCGCTGCTTGTAGCGTGTGATGTTTACAGACCCGCAGCGATCAAGCAGTTACAGATAAATGGAGAGAAGCAGGGCGTGGAAGTATTTTCCATGGGAGATAAAAACAAGCCTGCTGATATTGCAAAGGCAGCTTTAGAGCATGCCAGGAAAAACGCCAATAACATCGTGATCCTGGATACTGCCGGACGTCTTCATATCGATGAGGACATGATGGGAGAGTTACAGGAGATCAAAGAGGCGGTGGACGTGCATCAGACGATCCTTGTTGTGGATGCCATGACAGGACAGGATGCAGTCAATGTAGCCGGAAGCTTTCATGATAAGATCGGTATCGACGGTGTGATCGTGACTAAGCTGGACGGCGATACAAGAGGTGGTGCGGCGCTGTCTATCAAGGCAGTGACAGGAAGACCGATCCTCTATGTAGGTATGGGGGAAAAACTTTCCGATTTGGAGCAGTTTTATCCAGATAGAATGGCTTCCCGTATTTTAGGTATGGGAGATGTCCTGACCCTGATCGAAAAGGCCGGGGCCGAGATGGACGAAGAGAAAGCCAGACAGATGACGCAGAAGATGAAGAAAGCCCAGTTTGACTTCGAGGATTATCTGGAGAGCATGAACCAGATGAAGAAAATGGGCGGTCTCTCAAGTGTTATGAGCATGATGCCGGGACTTGGCGGCATGGGCGGTAAGATGCCCGACCTCGACAATGAGGAGAACGAGAAGAGGATGGCAAGGATGGAAGCGATCATCTATTCCATGACACCGGATGAGAGACGCAATCCTGACCTGCTCAATCCATCCAGAAAGCACCGGATCGCAAAGGGCGCCGGAGTGGACATCGCGGAGGTTAACCGCATGGTCAAGCAGTTCAATGAAGCCAAGAAGATGATGAAGAAACTTCCGGGCATGATGGGCGGCAGAGGTGGTAAGAAAGGTAAGTTCAGACTTCCTTTTTAACACATAAATTTAACAACAAAAAAGAAAAAATATTAAGAAGAGGTGAAAGAAAATGGCAGTAAAGATCAGATTAAAAAGAATGGGACAGAAGAAGGCTCCTTTCTATAGAATCGTAGTTGCAGATTCAAGATCTCCAAGAGATGGAAAGTTTATCGAGGAAATCGGAACATATGATCCGAACCTGGAGCCAAGCGGAATCAAAGTAGACGAGGAAGCAGCTAAGAAGTGGTTAAACAACGGAGCTCAGCCTACAGAAGTAGTAGGTAAAATCTTAAAAGCAGCAGGTATTGAAAAATAAGCTGTTCCGCGGAGGTAGCTTAAATGAAAGAATTAGTTGAAGTCATTGCGAAAGCATTAGTAGACGATCCGGACAGCGTTGTTGTTTCTGAGAGACAGGACGGCAGAACTACGGTGATCGAGGTCCGCGTCGCTGACGGCGATATGGGGAAGGTCATCGGAAAGCAGGGACGTATTGCAAAAGCAATCCGTTCTGTAGTTAAGGCAGCTGCTGCCAAGGAAGATAAGAGAGTTGTTGTTGACATTGTGCAATAGCAGAATATATAAGGGACAGCCTTCATGCATTATCAGCATAAAGTGACTGGCCCTTTCCTTTTGGGAAAATGCGGCATTAAGCGGCTTATGGATCAGCATAAGCGTTAATTCATATAAAGAGACCCGGAAATATTATTTTCATCGGGAGATATAGGAGACAGGTATGGAAGAATACTTACAGGTAGGCGTTATTTCATCGACTCACGGAATCCGGGGGGAGGTCAAGGTGTTTCCCACCACGGACGACCCGGCGAGATACAAGGTTTTAAAGAATGTAATACTGGACACGGGAAAAGAACGGATTCCTCTGGAGATTCAGGGTGTGAAGTTTTTCAAGCAGTTTGTGATCGTGAAGTTCAAGGGAATCGATAATATAAATGAGATTGAAATGTATAAAGGGAAAAGCCTTCTTGTCACACGGGAAAATGCAGCGCCTCTCGGAGAGGATGAATACTACATCGCCGATCTGATCGGGATGAAGGTATATACAGAGGACGGTGAGTTCGGCATACTCAAAGATGTGATCGAGACAGGGGCAAATGAGGTCTATGTGGTGGAGTCAGAGGAGCACGGGGAAGTGCTGATCCCGGCGATCCATGATTGTATCCTGGATGTCGATGTGGAGGCGCAGACGATGAAGGTCCATCTGCTGGACGGATTGATCTAAGGCCGGAGCAAAACGGAAGGGAGCTGCAGACAGGCAGTGGATTAAAGATTTTAGTGAAGTAAAGGCAGGAGAAAAATGAATTTTCATATTTTAACCTTATTTCCGGATATGGTCATGGACGGGCTGAATACAAGCATCATCGGGCGTGCGGTAAATAATGGGCTGTTGTCTATTGAGGCAGTGAATATCCGGGATTATGCATTTAATAAACATCAGAGTGTGGATGATTATCCATATGGCGGGGGAGCAGGGATGCTGATGCAGGCGGAGCCGGTGTACCAGGCTTATGAGGCAGTTGCCGGAAAGCTTGAAAAGAAACCAAGGCTTGTATATCTTTCTCCTCAGGGACAGACATTCGATCAGAAGATGGCTGAAGAACTGGCCAGGGAGGAGGAGCTGATCCTGCTCTGCGGCCATTATGAGGGGATCGATGAGAGAGTGCTGGAAGAGATCGTGACAGATTATGTATCTATTGGGGATTATGTACTGACCGGAGGAGAGCTTCCGGCCATGGTCATGGTAGATGCGATCTCCCGGCTCGTGCCAGGAGTACTCCATAATGACGTGTCAGCAGAGTTTGAGTCTTTTCAGGATAACCTGCTGGAATATCCGCAGTACTCAAGGCCGGAAGTGTGGCATGAGAAGAGAGTGCCACAGGTGCTGCTGTCCGGGCATCACGCGAATATCGAGAAATGGCGCCGGGAGCAGTCTATTCTGAGGACAAAGGAACGGCGGCCGGATCTGCTCGAGAGGTGCGAGCTGACTGATGCAGAGAAGAAATTGATCAGAGAAGCCGACAACAGAGAGGATTAAATGGTAATAAGATTGACAGATACTCCCAAATATCAGATAATATTCTAAAATGTATATGACCAGGGAGGGCATTTCAATGTACGATTTAAAACAATGTATTCTAGTTACAAATAATGACAGGGCAGCAGAAAAGTGGAAAGAGGATGTAAAGCAGGTGATTTTTCTTGAGACCTATGAGGAGGTCTTAAAAAAGGCCCGTGACCTGATCCATACAGATCATAAACTCTTGACACATCCGCAGGCCTCCAGCTTAAAGCCGAATCAGACTCCTTACCGTACCATCCTCCTATATGACGGAGAAAAAAGTACGGTGGAGGATATCTGCCTGATCGAGCAGGCTGTGGAAGTATTTGAAAAGTGGAATGAAATTAAAAAGACCCCGAAATACAGTGAAAAAATCGCGTATGATTATAAGACCATTGATCTGTCAATGATAGAAAATGTACTGCCAAAATTATAAGAATCAAAAGATAGATGGGGAAGGCAATGGAAAAGGATAAAGGAACTCCTTACTTTAAAGGGCTGAACAGGAAGGATTACATAATCAAGGTCAGCAATATCATCAAAGAGGAAGGAGTAGAAGCTATCAGTATAAGGAAGATTGCAAAAGAACTGGGATGTTCCTCTGCAAGTCTTTATCGGTATTTTGAAAATCTGGATGAACTTTTGTATTATGCTCATCTGGATTCTCTGAATGAATATATACAGGAACTTTCGAAACAGGAAAAAAACTGGGAAGATATCTGGGATGTTCATTTTGGAATCTGGCGTGCATATGCATATGAGGCATTTAAAAAGGTTGAGGCGTTCGAATGCATTTTTTATAGAAATATTAATAAAAACCTGGGGAAGGCACTGGAGGAATATTACGACATGTTTCCAGATGCGATCGTGAAGGTCAGTCCGATCGTAAAGGAAATGCTTACAATACCGGAATATTATGGCCGTGATTACTATATGTGCTGCCAGCTGGCAAAGCGGGGGAAGATCCACCAGGAGGATGCATCAAGGCTCAATCATATGGAATGTACTTTATTCCTGGGATATTTTAAAGAAGTACAGGAATTGGGAATCAAACCGGAAGAGATCAAAGCCAAGGTAGAACAGTTCATGGAAGAGATCAAAAAGATAGCAGGGCTTTTTTTAATTGAGCATTAAAATATGGTAATATTGTACAATTAATACGTCTAAAAAATAACAAAGTGACGAAATTCATTAATTCCGTCTATAATAGTGTTTGATTTATTGATAATCGCGATAACATATGTTATATTGTGTACATAAGTTATCGCGATTACTGTTTTGAAGTTATTAATTTTGTACAAAACCGTTAGACAGAGGGTGTCGGCCTGTCAAACGGAAAGAGGAACGGCTAAAAACTTTTATAAAAAAAGGAGGTATTTCATTATGAAGCTAGAATTGGGGAAAATCTTTATCAAAGATATCCGATTCGACGACAAGACCCATGTGGAAGACGGCGTACTTTATGTCAACAAGGATGAGGTGGAGAAGCTTGTTCTGGAAGATGACAAACTGACCGGCTGTACGGTTGACATCGCTAAACCGGGTGAGTCTGTGAGAATCACACCAGTCAAGGACGTGATCGAGCCTAGAGTGAAATTAAGCGGCGGGGAGATGTTCCCGGGTGTGATCGGAAAAGTCAGCCCGCAGGTTGGAACAGGACGTACACATGCGCTGGAAGGCTGCTGTGTTGTGACAGCAGGAAAGATCGTGGGATTCCAGGAGGGTGTCATTGATATGAGCGGTCCGGCTGCAGATTACTGCCCATTCTCCAAGACATACAATCTGTGTGTTGTTGTAGAGCCGGCAGACGGCCTGGAGACTCATGTTTATGAGAAGGCAGCCCGTATGGCAGGCCTTAAAGTGGCAGCTTATATCGGTGAGGCAGGAAGAGACGTGGAGCCGGATGAGATCGTTACATATGAGACAAAGCCGATCTTTGAGCAGGCTGCAATGTATCCGGATCTTCCGAAGGTTGGATATATTCACATGCTGCAGTCACAGGGACTTCTGCATGATACCTATTATTATGGCGTTGATGCAAAGCAGTTTATTCCTACCTTTATGTATCCTACAGAGATTATGGATGGGGCCATTGTCTCAGGTAACTGTGTAGCTCCCTGCGATAAAGTAACGACATATCATCATCTGCACAATCCGGTTATTGAGGACTGCTTCAAGCGTCATGGAAAAGACATCAACTTTATGGGTGTGATCCTGACCAATGAGAACGTATTCCTTGCTGATAAAGAGCGTCATTCCGATATGGTTGCTAAACTCTGCAATTGGATGGGACTGGACGGCGTTCTGATTACAGAGGAAGGCTACGGCAATCCTGATACAGACCTTATGATGAACTGCCGCAAGGTAGAGAGAGCAGGCACGAAGGTGGTTCTGATCACAGACGAATTCCCGGGAAAAGACGGAAAGTCACAGTCTCTGGCAGACGTATGTGAGGAGGCGGATGCACTGTCATCCTGTGGACAGGGCAATGCAACATTACAGTTCCCTGCAATGGATAAGGTGATCGGTACTCAGGATTATATTGAAATGCAGATCGGCGGCTGGGATGGCTGTAAGAATCCGGACGGCAGTTTTGAGGCAGAGCTTCAGATCATCATTGCCTCCACAATTGCCAATGGATATAACAAGCTGGCAGCAAGAGGTTATTAATCGATAATAAAGGAGAGGTAAAAGATGGCTAAATATAAAATAGTACATTATATTAATCAGTTCTTTGCCGGTATCGGAGGAGAAGAGAAGGCCGACTATATGCCAGAAGTCCGTGAAGAAGTATTAGGACCGGGAAGCGGACTTTTGACTGCACTGGGAGACGACTTTGAGATCGCGGCTACCGTGATATGCGGTGACAACTATTTTGGTGAAAATCTGGATACAGCAACAGACACGATTATTGAAATGGTGAAAAAATATGAACCAGATGTATTCGTAGCCGGACCGGCATTTAATGCAGGACGTTATGGTGTGGCATGCGGTACCATCTGTAAAGCAGTAGAGGAGCGCCTTGGAATTCCGGTCATTACAGGTATGTATGCGGAGAACCCAGGTGTAGATATGTTCCGTAAGGATCTGATCATTGTTGAAACTCCGAATTCTGCAGCAGGAATGCGGAAGGTACTTCCGACTATGTCATCATTGATTAAGAAGCTGGCAGCAGGTGAGGAAGTATTGGGACCAAAAGAGGAAGGATATTTGGAGCGTGGAATCCGTGTGAATTATTTCGCAGAAAAACGCGGATCTGAGAGAGCACTGGATATGCTTGTTAAGAAGTTAAAAGGCGAGCCTTTTGAGACAGACCTCCCGATGCCTAAGTTTGACAGAGTGAGTCCGGCTGAGCCGGTCAAAGATATCAGGAGCGCAAAGATCGCTGTTGTAACATCCGGCGGTATTGTTCCTACAGGCAACCCGGATCATATTGAGTCCTCCAATGCAACGAAATGGGGAAAATATGACATCACTGGCATGGAACGTCTTTCCGCAGATGATTTCACATCCATCCATGGCGGATATGACCGTCAGTTTGCAATTGCTGATCCGAACGTAGTCGTTCCTCTGGATGCTCTGCGTGAACTGGAAAAAGCAGGCGAATTCGGCGAACTTGTAAACTACTTCTGTGCAACCACTGGTACCGGAACAGCAACCGCTTCTGCGGCTAAATTCGGTACTGAGATCGGACAGATGTTCGTTGACGAGCATGTTGACGGGGTTATCCTCGTCTCCACGTGAGGTACCTGTACTCGTTGCGGTGCAACGATGGTAAAAGGGATTGAAAAATATGGTATCCCGGTAGTACATATGGCTACAGTCGTTCCGATTTCTCTGACAATAGGCGCAAACCGTATCATCCCAGGCATAGGAATCCCATATCCTCTTGGAGATCCGCCGCAGGGTGAGAAGGACAGCTATAAGCTTCGTCTGAGTATGGTAAGAAGAGCCCTTAAGGCTCTCCAGACTCCTGTAGACGGTCAGACTGTATTTGAGAAATAGTAAGTCAGAACAAATGAATAAAGTGAAACAGCCTGCTGCAGCCTCATAAAAGACTGCAGCAGATACTTTAAGCAAGAATCAAGACAGGAGAAGCATATGGGTAGTGATAAGGCTGTTAATTGGAAACGAGTGGTTATATTAGCAGGAGCGATCATTGCATTTACGATCGGTTCTGGTTTTGCAACAGGACAGGAGATCATCCAGTATTATACAGCATATGGATTGAAAGGATTCCTGACGATCTTGTTGTTTGCGGTCTGCTTTGTATACTATAATTATAATTTTGCGAAAGCAGGGGCAGAGGAGCACTTTGAGAAAGGTAATGATATCTATAAGTTTTACTGCGGTAAATATATAGGAACCTTTATGGACTATTATTCTACTGTATTTTGCTATATGTCATTTTTTGTCATGATCGGCGGGGCAGCATCTACACTGGGCCAGCAGTATGGAATTCCATACTGGATCGGCGGTGTGGTTCTGGCAGCTTTGACGATTCTGACTGTAATAGGCGGACTGAATTCCCTTGTGGATAAGATCGGTATTGTAGGCCCGGTGATTGTTGTGCTTTGTATCGGTATTGGCGCCGTTACATTGTTCAGAGATGCCGGCAATATTTCGGCAGGACTGGATGTCATCCGAACAGGAGCATTTGCAGAGGCAGGAAGTGAGACAATTAAGAATGCAGGAAGCAACTGGGTGATCTCGGCGCTGTCTTATGCAGGATTTGTATTATTGTGGTTTGCAAGTTTTACAGCGGCTCTTGGAGCACGTAACAAAAAGAAAGATATTGAATATGGTATTTATGGCGGAACTATTGCAGTTTGTGTTGCAATCGGTTTGATCATGCTTGCGCAGATCGCCAATATCAATACAGGCGGAGCAGGAAATGCAGGAATCTTCGTATGGAACGCAGATATCCCGAACCTGATCCTGGCAGAGCGAATCTGGAAACCATTTGCAGCAATTTTTGCAATCGTAGTGTTTGCAGGTATTTATACAACAGCGGTACCGCTTTTGTATAATCCATGTGCCAGATTTGCAAAAGAAGGAACAAAACAGTTTAAGCTTTTGACAGTTGTGCTTGGAGTTGTCGGACTTATCGTCGGACTTTTCCTCCCATTCCGAGTTCTGGTAAATATCATTTATGTATTGAACGGTTATGTGGGGGCTGTGCTTATCATCTTTATGATCTGGAAAAATATCAAGGATACGTTTCTAAATAAGAATAAGAAAGATAAGATCGAAACCAAGTAAAAAATAAAGAAAAAGTTCGGCGCTGCCGGGAAGGAGAATCTCTTTCCCGGCAGCGCCTGTTTTACATACATCAATGGATTTTAGTGACGTTGATTCGGATTATAGATCGTAATATTTCTCAAATTCTGCCGGATGGGGGATCTGTGAAATCTCCAGGCTTTCTCTACGTTTGCGTTCCAGCCAGATCTCAATCAGCCTTTCCGGGAATATACCTCCGGCTGTCAGATATTCGTGGTCTGCTTCCAGAGCATTCAGGGCTTCATCCAAAGTTCTTGGCAGAGACTGGATCTTAGCTTTTTCCTCCTCAGGCAGATCAAACAGGTTACAGTCATAGGGGCCCCAGCCGTTCGCGGAAGGGTCGATCTTATTCTTGATCCCGTCCAGTCCGGCCATCAGGATCGCGGCGTAGGCATAATAAGGATTGGCTGTCGCGTCCGGGTTCCTCAGTTCAAAACGTTTGGCCTTCGGTGACTTCGCATAGGCAGGGATACGGATAACTGCACTGCGGTTGGAGGTTGCATATCCGATCGTGACAGGTGCCTCATATCCGGGCACAAGCCGTTTGAAAGAGTTCGTGGACGGATTTGTAAATGCACACAGGGAGCGCACATGCTTTAGCAGCCCGCCGATAAAATAATGGGCAGTCTGGCTCAAACCGGAATAGCCGTTTTCATCATAGAAAATAGGCTCTCCATTTTTCATGAGGAGCATATGTACGTGCATTCCGTTGCCGGCCTCCCGGTAGATCGGCTTAGGCATGAATGTGGCTGTTTTGCCCTCCTTGACGGCTGCATTTTTGATGATGTATTTGATGATCATCGTTTTGTCAGCCATGTCGACCATATCACCGAGTTCCACTTCGATCTCCATCTGGCCGGAACCGCCTACTTCATGGTGATGGTATTTAACATCGATTCCCCAGTCCTCCATGTACATACACATCTTGCTTCTCAAGCTGTAGGCAATATCATGAGGTGCCGCAATATGATAACCGCCGCTTTTGGGTACCTGAAAACCCGCGTTCCCCGGACCCTCCTTGCCGCTGTTCCAGGCAGCCTGTCTGGTATCGACGGTAAAAGCAGTTCTCTGCGGTTCTACCATAAAGCTTACATTGTCAAAAAGATGGAATTCAAATTCAGGTCCGATCAGCATTTCATCCGCGATTCCTTCTGTCTTCATATATTCGATGGCGCGAAGGCTGACATTCCTTGGATACTGGTCAAACGGTGTATTTTCCTTCCCGATCACACACACATTGCCGCACATTGTGAGTGTGGGGATCTCTGTAAAAGGATCTACGACAGCGGTATCCGGATCAGGGATAAATACCATATCGCTTTTTTCTACAGGTGCGTATCCGTAATTAGAACCATCAAATCCGATCCCATATACGAAAATATCATCGTTGAACCGTTCCACCGGAATCGTAATATGACGCCATCTTCCGTCCAGATCTGTCATTTTGAAATCGATCATTCTGATCCCTTCTTCTTCGCATAACTCTCTGATATCCGTGCTGTTATACATGCTATACCTCCATTGCTTCATTGTAGTTTACCTGACGGCATCCGGGAAAATGACGGATGAGTCAGGATGATAGGCCGTTTCAGGCTGTTAGCTTTATTTTAACATAGATCAGAAAAATAAAAAGAAAGAAATAGAAAAAAAGTGCCGTACTGAAAGAAATTTTAGACAAAAGAGTGATTAGATGTTGATATTCGGCGCGACTTTTTATAAAATGGAATGTAGTTTCAAAAAATATTGGTAGGATGAAAGCGCATTACTTTATGAAAAAAACATATTTATATAGAGACATTTTCTATTTGACAGGCCTTCTGGTACTTGCACTGGGAATCACATTAAATACGAAAACGGGGCTCGGGGTATCCCCCATCATTTCTGTTTCCTACAGTATTTCTTCGATATGGAATCTGAATTTCGGAAATACGACCCTGTTGCTGTATGCACTATTTGTGGGGGTGGAGATGGTGCTGCATGTCATTCGGAATCAGAAATATGTAAGAAGGGAAGGAGCGGTTCTGGCTCATGCCAATAAGGTGAATTTAAAACTGGTCCTTTTCATGGATATTCTGCAGTTCCCGCTGAGTCTTGTCTTCACCAGGTTTCTGAATCTTTTTTCTGCCTGGCTTCCTGATCAGCAGGCTGCCTATGGCGACCGTTTTGCAGGAAGCTTCGCCGGGCGGGTACTGTTTTTAATGATCGCCATTATGTTAACCGGGATTGGCGCTGCGATGTCACTGAATATGAGGATGATCCCAAATCCGGGAGACGGGATCGTACAGGCCATTGCGGACTGCGTCGGAAAAGGCGTTGGGTTTACGAAGAATTGTTTTGATGTACTGAATATTACAGTTACCATCACAGTTGGGCTTCTTTTCGCCGGGAAGTTGGTCGGTATAGGGCTTGGTACGGTGCTGGCGGTAATCGGTGTGGGAAGGGTGATCGCCGTGTTTAACCATTTCTGCATGAATAGGATGGATGAATTAGCAGGGATGAAATCATAAATTGGGGATCATAAATTTGTAAAATCCGCTTGAAACTTGAAGAAAAGTGTGGTAAAATACAACAGTTGTGAAATGAGAAGGGATGGTCCTCTGATGCAAAAATGGTCTTACAGATATAAGATGAGTCTAAAGACAGGCATTAAGAACGTCTAAATATTAAGGAGGTCACACAATGAACGATATTATCAGAAAGATTGAAGCAGAGCAGTTAAAGGAAAATGCACCGGAATTTAATGTTGGTGATACAGTAAAAGTATACGCTAAGATTAAAGAGGGTAACCGTGAAAGAATCCAGGTTTTCGAAGGAACAGTTTTAAAGAAACAGGGAGGAAGCACAAGAGCTACTTTCACAGTTAGAAAGAATTCTAATGGAATCGGTGTTGAAAAGACCTGGCCATTACACTCACCAAATGTTGAAAGAGTAGAAGTTGTCCGCAGAGGTAAAGTAAGAAGAGCTAAACTGAACTACTTAAGAAGCCGTGTTGGTAAGAGAGCTAAGGTAAAAGAATTAGTAAAATAGTAACTATGAGAGGGACAAGTACAGCATGTATATTGTCCCTTTTATCTTTAATAGGGATAAGACTCCACCTCTACAGGTGGCAAGCTGTAGATATGCAAAAGTGTATCTGAAAAAATGAGGGAAGTCTATGCAGGATTTAAATTTTCGGAAAAAGCGCAGAAGACAGGCAAGAAAAAAGAAGAAGATGAAAAAGCAGGGGCTACGGTTTGAGGTAAACAAGCCACAGCTTCGTTTTGAAAAAAGAAAGGTAAGGGCGCATCTTAAAAGTGCAGCAGCGGCGGCAAACTGGGCGGTTCAGATTGCGATCGTCTGTGTGATCGCATTCGTGCTCGTGTGGTTTTTTGGACAGAGGGTCAGCAATGCGGGCGATTCTATGAAGCCTGTTCTCCAGAATGGGGATGTGGTACTGGTGAACCGTCTGATCTATAATGCGAGCAAACCGAATCGCGGGGATATCATTGCCTTTAAGCCAAATGGGAATGAGAATACACATTATTCGATCAAGCGTATTGTGGGGCTGCCGGGAGAGACTGTGCAGATCAAGGATGGCAGTGTTTATATTAACGACGTGGAGACGCTGGAACACATTTTTGCAGAGGATATTGAAGAGGCAGGGATCGCAGATGAGCCGGTAGTGCTCAAAGGGAATGAATATTTTGTTTTGGGGGATAATCATTCAAGCAGTGATGACAGCCGCATGGCCGATATCGGCAATGTGAAAAGAAATAAAATCTATGGCAAGGTCTGGTTTGTGGCGAGCTTTGGCTCAGATTTCGGCTTTGTGAAGAGATAAAGGAGGAAACAACATGCATTTTCAATGGTACCCGGGTCATATGACGAAGGCCAAACGCATGATGCAGGAAAATATAAAGCTGATCGACCTGGTGATCGAACTGGTTGACGCAAGGATTCCGATGAGCAGCAGGAATCCGGAGATAGACGAGCTTGGTAAAAATAAAGCAAGACTGATCCTGCTCAATAAGTCAGACCTGGCAGAAGATCGGTGGAACGATGCATGGGCAGAGTATTTTAAAGAAAAAGGATATTCTGTCCTGAAAGTGAATTCTAAGAAAGGCGGCGGGATCAAGTCGATCCATGGCGTGATCCAGGAGGCGTGTAAGGAAAAAATCGAGAGAGACAGAAAACGGGGGATCTTAAACCGTCCGGTGAGGGCCATGGTAGTCGGAATCCCGAATGTCGGAAAGTCCACCTTTATCAATGCATTGGCAGGAAAGGCCTGTACAAAGACAGGGAATAAGCCTGGCGTGACAAAGGGAAAGCAGTGGATCAGGCTGAATAAGAATGTGGAGCTTTTGGATACGCCGGGTATCCTCTGGCCTAAATTCGAGGATCAGACAGTAGGGCTTCGTCTGGCATTTATCGGATCCATCAAAGATGAGATCCTGAATACTGAAGAACTTGCAGCAGAGCTGATCGGATTTTTAAAAGAAAATTATCCGGGGATTTTAAAGGAAAAATATCAGATCGAAGAGGCATCAGATCATTATGTATGCCTGAATTCTGTGGCTAAGAGCCGTCATTGTCTTGTGAGAGGAAACGAGCTGGACACGGAAAAGGCAGCAAGACTTTTATTAGATGATTTCAGAAATGGAAGATTAGGAAAAATTACTCTTGAATTTCCTGAAGATTATGCATAAGATAGAAAGAGATACTGGAAAGAAGGATTGGCTATGGAACAGGAGAGAAGTATAATAAGGGAGCTTCTTGGGTGGATCGTATATATACTGATCATTGTAGGGCTGACCTACCTGATTGTTACTTTTGTTGGACAGCGGACCCGCGTCAGCGGTTCTTCCATGGAGACGACACTGTCAGATGGAGATAATCTGATCGTTGATAAGATATCCTTCCGTTTCAGAGATCCTAAGAGGTATGAGATCATCGTATTTCCTTATCAGTTTGAGGATAATACGTTCTATATTAAAAGGATCATAGGTCTTCCGGGGGAGACCGTCCAGGTAAAGGATGGAAAAGTCTATATTAACGGGCAGCAGCTGGATGAGCATTACGGCAATGAAGAAATGCTGGAACCGGGGATTGCGCGTGAGCCGGTCACCCTGGGAGAAGATGAGTATTTTGTGCTGGGGGACAACCGGAACCACAGCGCGGACAGCCGTCAGGAGAATGTCGGAGTACTTCATAGAAAGGATTTGCTTGGCAGGGCATGGATACGCATCTGGCCATTTAGCAAATTTGGAGTAATTAAACATGAGTAACAGTATCAGTGAGATAAAGTGGGAATTTGAGCGGGCTGACCGAGAGCAGCTTCATGCCCTGTATGAAAAGTACGGTGAAGATACAAGAAACGGGGTAAAGAACCTGATCGTAAGATTTAAAAAGCAGGAAGAAAAATTAAATAAAGAGCGTCAGCGGCTGGAGCAGATGCGTGAGTATGAAAAAAAGTATGCACACTATACATACATCTGTGGAATCGATGAGGTAGGAAGAGGTCCTCTTGCAGGCCCGGTCGTAGCAGGTGCGGTAATTCTGCCCAAGGACTGTGAGATATTATATCTGAATGATTCGAAAAAGCTGACAGCGAAAAAGCGTGAGGAATTATATGATGAGATCATGGAAAAAGCAATCGCTACCGGGATTGGAATGGTAAGCCCGGCCAGGATCGACGAGATCAATATTCTTCAGGCTACCTATGAGGCGATGCGCATTGCGGTGCAGGAGCTTAAGACAGCTCCGGAGCTGCTGCTCAATGATGCAGTGACGATCCCGGGAATTACGATCCGTCAGGTACCGATCATAAAGGGAGATGCAAAGAGTATTTCCATTGCGGCAGCGAGTGTGATCGCAAAGGTTACAAGGGACAGGATGATGTCAGAGTATGACAAGATACTGCCCGATTATGGATTTGCGGAGAATAAGGGATATGGCTCTGCATCTCATATCGAGGCATTGAAAAAATTGGGACCAACACCGATTCATCGGCGTTCATTTATAAAGAACTTTGTATCTGTTTAGAGTTTGTGGTGTTTTCTGGGTACAGGATGAGTGGCTGTGCCGTGAAAGAGAGAAAGACGATCGGATGCACGCGTTTTATAAGCAGGATCCGTAAGGTGGATCTTTCGAAGCAGTACAGCCGGTGTTGGCAGTTAAGGGACAGCAGTCATTTGGACAGAGAATGAAGCGATCTGTAAAACAGAACAACAGGAAAGTGGGAACAGACTACGAGCAGGCGGTGGGATACTACCTGGAACAGCAGGGGTATCAGATATTGGAGTATAATTACAGATGCCGTCTGGGAGAGATCGATATGATCGCAGCGGATGGGGAATATCTTGTATTCTGTGAGGTGAAATACCGTCAGGATAGGAAAAAAGGAAGCCCCCTGGAGGCTGTAGATCTAAGGAAGCAGAAAAAGATTTATCAGTGTGCCGCATATTATCTGGTTGAGCATGGAATGGAGGACGTTCCGTGCAGATTCGATGTGATCGGGATTGAGGGCAGCAAGATCACACATATCAGGAATGCATTTACGGGATAAAGGCCAGATGCTGTCTGATGCTGTGTTTAGGCGGCATACGGTATATAGATGAAAGGATTTATATGAGTTTAGGACTTCATTACAAGAATGAAAAGCAGATATTCAAAGAGATTGAGACGGATACTCCATATTTGGAATATCCGTTGTTTCAAAATACGGGAATTGTGAGGCATGGATTTTCCACGCGTCTCGGGGGAGTCAGTAAAGGGTGCTATTCTTCCCTCAATTTAAGCTTTACCCGCGGAGATGATGAGGAAGCGGTCAGAGAAAATTTCAGCAGGATCGCAAAGGCGATCGGAGTTCGGTGTGAGGATATGGTCTTTACACAGCAGACTCATACAACGAATGTCCGGGTGGTGACAGACGAGGACCGCGGGATGGGAATTCTGCGTCCGAGGAGCTATACAGATGTGGATGGGCTGGTAACTGATATCCCGGGAATCTGCCTGGTCACATTTTTTGCAGACTGTGTACCGCTCTATTTTGTGGATCCGGTCAAAAAAGTGATCGGACTGAGCCATTCCGGCTGGAGGGGGACTGTGGGGAAGATTGGAAAAGTGACTGTGGAAACGATGCAGGAGCACTTTGGCTGTGATCCAGAGAATATCCTGGCGGCAGTGGGCCCGTCCATCTGCCAGGACTGCTATGAGGTAAGCGTTGATGTCATTGAACGTTTCAAAGAGCAGTTTAAAGAGGAGAACTGGCCGGAATTGTTTTATGGAAAGGAAAACGGGAAGTTCCAATTGGATCTGTGGAAAGCGAATGAATTGATCTTTTGGGAGGCTGGGATCAGAGAAGAGCATATTGCGGTTACGAATCTGTGCACTCACTGTAATAGCGAGCTCTTATATTCCCACCGGACAACAGGAGATAAGAGAGGAAACCTGTGTGCATTCCTTGCATTACGGGAAGAATAAAATATACCGGTATATTTAGAATGACCTGGCATAGAGTGTGCAGGGCAGAGGTATACGGCAGAAGAGGAGGTTTATTAGGATGATATTAGCGGCGGCAGCGTCGAAAACGACAGAGTTTAAATCAGCAGAAGAAGTCACTGCGGAAGTGACACAGGAAGTGAACCGTGTGACGCAGTATTTTCAGGATCATCTTCCAGGACTGATCGGGTTTGGCATTAAGGTGATACTTGCGTTGCTCTTCTTCTTTATCGGACGGGTGGTGATCCGCTGGATACAGAAGATCGTAAAGCATTCACTGGAGCGGACCAGCGCTGACAAAGGGGTGGTCCAGTTTGTGGATTCCCTTCTAAAATTCAGTTTATATGCACTTTTAATCTTTACCATTGCGACAAAGCTGGGAGTAGAATCCTCCTCCGTGGCAGCATTGATCGCTTCAGGTGGTGTTGCCATCGGCCTGGCATTGCAGGGAAGCTTGTCTAACTTTGCAGGAGGCGTACTGATCCTGCTTCTAAAGCCTTTTGTGGTAGGCGATTACATTATAGAAAATACGGGAAAGAATGAAGGGACAGTTAAGGAGATTCAGATTTTCTATACAAAGCTGTCCACCGTGGACAATAAAACGATCGTAATTCCTAACGGAACTCTGGCGAACAGCAGTCTGACCAATGTGACGGCCAGGCCGGAGCGCCAGCTGGACCTTAAGGTAGGGATTGCATACCATGCAGATCTGAAAAAGGCGAAAGCGTTGATCGAGGATCTGCTGAATCAGGATGAAGCGGTAATGAAGGATGAGGATATCAAGGTATTTGTTGATTCTCTCGGAGACAGTGCCGTAATGCTCGGGCTACGTGCATGGGTGAAGACGGAGGAGTACTGGACTGCCAGATGGCGGCTTTTGGAGGAGATCAAGCTTACATTTGATGAGGAAAATATTGAGATACCCTACAATCAGCTTACTGTGCATATGTACGGGGAAGAAAAGTAAAGGAGTAGGAAGCAAAAATGTTGGCAGTCTATTTATCACCTGTCTATATTTTACTGAATCTATATATTTTAAGATGGCTGCTGCGGTGGATGAATGCCTGCAGCAGTCATTTTTATAGGAGAGGGATCAAGGCAGCCGTTATGACTGTTTATAGCTTTCTGGCGCTGGCGGTGCTGATCGGCTTTTGGTTTCCAAAGGGGGGTTTTGGCCGTCTGATGAAGCTGACCGGGAATTATTGGCTGGGAGTGATGCTTTATGCATTGATCGTGATCGCTATCGCGGATTTTTTGCGGGTAATTTTTCGAAAGCTCGGTGTGATGAACCGATATTTGAGACTGTCCTGCGTGGGAACAGTCTGTGTGGCCGTAACTGCAGCTGTGTGTCTTGCAGGGGCGGTGAATGCACGTGTGATCCGGACTGTAGAGTATGATGCCGTGGTGGAAAAAAAGGCAGGGGATCTGGATGATTTAAGGATCATATTGGCGGCGGACCTGCATCTGGGATATAATACGGGAAGCCGGGAGATGGAGCAGATGGTAAAAAAGATCAATGTCCAAAAACCGGATCTGGTTGTGATCGCAGGAGATATTTTTGACAATGAATATGATGCGCTGGATGATCCGAAACGTCTCATCTCCATTCTGAAAGGAATCAAAAGCAAATATGGGGTCTATGCCTGTTATGGAAATCATGATGTTGAGGAAAAGATCCTGGCGGGATTTACCTTTGGCGGAAAGCATGAGAAAAAAGAAAGTGATCCAAGGATGGATGAGTTTCTCGAGAAGGCAGGAATCAACCTTTTGCGGGATGAAGGTGTGTTGATCGATCAAAGCTTCTATCTATATGGACGGCCGGATCTTAACCGTCCGGGCCGGGGGATCGAAGTACGAAAGACTGCCCGGGAAATTACGCAGCAGATGGATCAGGAGAAGCCGATCATTGTTCTGGATCATGAGCCTAAGGAACTGGAGGCGCTTGCACAGGCAGGGGTTGATTTGGATTTAAGCGGTCATACTCATAATGGACAGGTGTTTCCGGGAAATATTGCCATACGGTTTATGTGGGAAAATCCCTATGGTTATTTGAGAATAGGAGAGATGCATAATATTGTAACATCAGGGATTGGCGTTTTTGGACCGTATATAAGAGTGGGGACAAAAGCGGAAATTTGTGTGGTGAATGTGGAGTTCAGATAAATGCCGGATTTTACTGTTTAGTTCGGATCAAGTGAGTTATTTTGGTATCAGTCTGACTTATGTAAAGTGGGAGAACGCAACTTTTTGGATGTCTGTCATATAATAAATGGATAGGTTTTAACGGGGGTTTTAAAATGCCTATTGGCAATTTCGGTACCATCTTCCGTCAGGGAAGGATACAGCAGGTCAATAATGCCCTTGTAGAAGAAGTTTTTGTGCGGGATAATACATCAGGATCTGTATTGATTTCTTATGCTGACAGGGCACCTAACGGAATCACTTTTATTAATTCTCTGAGGCTGAATGTGAACAGAAATACGCTGATCTTTCATGCCACCGGCAGGCGTCTTCGCATCTCTGATATTCATAGAGGAATGCGGATCGATGCGGCATTTTCGCCGATCATGACCCGCAGCATCCCTCCGCAGTCAAATGCTTTTCTGATCGTGGTGCGCCGCAGAGGAAGCCGTCCGGCAGACAGTGTCAGCACAGGAAGGATCGTGAGTGTGGATGTAAGGAACAGGTCATTTAATACAGGACGGCCAAATGACATGAGCAGACAGAACAGGTTTATTGTTACGAATGATACCTTGATCAGAAACAGGGCAGGAAATTCAATACGGCTTTCTGACCTGCGGCCCGGACAGAATGTGCGGGTGATCCATGCGGATTTCCAGACGGCCAGCATTCCGCCGCAGACGACTGCATTTTATGTGCAGGTGCTTTGATGGGACAGGAGAAACGATTACAGAGGCTGTATACAGGGACAAATGTAAAACAGGGCTGTAAAAAACTTCCCTGAAGAAAAAATCGCTGAGGTCGTGAGACCAATGTCATTAAGCTAAGGCATTGCAAAGAGAGAGCGAATAAAAAAGAGATCATTTCCAGAAAAAAGAAGTGGTCTCTTTTTATATTTTGATAC